>NZ_JBIAFO010000034.1:0-45128 GCF_042869355.1 Streptomyces sp. NPDC007088 | reverse complement strand
ACCCTGTGGGAGAGTAGGACGCCGCCGAACAATTTTTTGCTGGGAGAGCCCCGCACCTTATGGTGCGGGGCTTTTCCGCGTTCCGGGGCCATACCTTGCCGGAGGATTCCGGGGCCCGCGTCCCGGAGGGAAATCCGGGCAGCGGGGTAGCGGGCTCCCCTTTAAGGTGGCGGAATGCGTTACGACCTGATCGTCTTCGACAACGACGGCGTACTCGTCGACAGCGAGCCGCTGTCCAACACCGTCCTCGCCGGCTACCTCACCGAACTCGGGCATCCCACGAGCTACGAGGACTCCCTGCGGGACTATCTGGGCGGCGCCGTCCACCGCGTCCACGACCTCGTGTACGAGCGCACGGGCCGGCGACTGCCCGCCGGGTTCGACGACGAGTACCACGCCCGTGTCTTCGAGGCGTTCCGTCGCGAACTGCGACCCGTCCCCGGAGTCGTCGGCGTACTGAAGACGCTCACCGAGGAAGGAGTGCCCTACTGCGTCGCCTCCTCCGGGAGCCACGAGCGCATCCGGGTCGGGCACCGCAAGACCGGGCTCGACCGGTGGTTCCCCGACGAGCGCGTGTTCAGCGCCCAGGACGTCGGCCGCGGCAAACCCGCCCCCGATCTCTTCCTGCACGCCGCCGCACGCAGCTCCGTCGCCCCCGGCCGCTGCGTCGTCATCGAGGACAGCCCCCTGGGCGTCCAGGCCGCGCGGGCCGCCGGAATGGACGTATACGGATTTACGGCGATGACTCCCGGCAGTCAACTGCCCGGAGTCACCGGGCTGTTCTCGCGGATGGAAGAACTTCCCGGATTGCTCGGCTGATCCGTCTACCGGCGGGTAGCCCAGCCGCCTACGCTCCCGCCATGACGGATGCAGGGATGCGGTACGGCAGGGCCTCGCTCGCGTTCAGTTTCTTCACGCAAGGCGCCGCCTTCGCTCTTCTCGTGACACGAATACCCGCCGTGCAGGACCGCTACGGGATCTCCGACGGGCTGCTGCCGGTGTTCCTCGCCGCCGTGCCCGTCCTCGCGGGCCTCGGCAGTGTCGCGACGGAACAGCTCGTCAAGCGCGTACGGCCCAGCGGGGTCCTGCGCTGGTCCCAGCCGGCCGCCCTGCTCGCCCTGCTCGGTGTCGGCCTCGGCGATTCCATGGCCGAAGTCGCCGTGTGCCTGGCCGCGTTCGGGCTGAGCGTCGGTGCTCTCGACGCGTCCATGAACATGCTCGGGGTGAGTCTCCAGCGGGAGTACGGGCGCAGCATCATGCTCGGCTTCCACGCCGTCTACAGCCTCGGCGGCATCCTCGGGGCCTCGCTGGCCTGGGTGGGGGCGCACTGGCACCTGAGTCTCGCCGTGTCCTACCTGCCGCTCGTCGCGGCCGCCGTGCCCGCCGTGCTGACCGGGAGCCGCTGGTACCGGGACGCGCGCGAGCCCGGGAAGGCCGCGCTCCCGGACGGGGCGGAGGCGGCGGGAGCCGGCGGGCAGGCCGTGGTGTTCCGGACGCTGCTTCCGCTGTGCCTCGTCATGTCCTTCGCCTACATCGGTGACTCCACCGTCTCCAACTGGAGTGCCAAGTACCTACAGGACGTGCTCGGCAGCTCCGAGCAGCTCTCCACCGTCCCGTACAACGTGTACATGGTCACGACGCTGATCGGGCGGGCGCTCGGGGACTTCGGGGTGCGGCGGTTCGGGCCCGTCTTCGTGGTGCGGGCCGGCACGCTGCTCGCCGCCTGCGGCTTCGGGGTGGTCGCGCTCGCGCCCGGCGCCTGGACGGGGATGGCCGGGTTCACTCTGCTGGGCCTCGGCCTGTGCGTCCTGGTCCCGCAGACCTTCGCGGCCGCGGGACGGATGTTCCCGCACGCCTCGGACGCGGCCGTGGCCCGGCTCAACATCTTCAACTACGTCGGTTTCCTGGTGGGTTCCCCGCTCGTCGGGGCGCTCGGTGACGCGTGGAGCTACCGCGGCGCCATGCTCGTGCCGCTCGTCCTGGTGCTGCTGACGCTGGGCTACGCCCGTTCCTTCGCGCCGGGGCCCGCCCGGTACGGTGACGGGCATGAGCGGCCGCGCGCAGTTGATGTGGGATGACGCAGTCACGGGATACGACTTCGGGCGGGACCACCCGATGGACCCCGTACGGCTCGCGCTGACCCGGGGGCTGGTCTCCGCCCTGGGAGTCGACAGCGGACTCGACGTCGTCGCTGCGAAGGCCGCCGGGGAGTCCACGCTGCGGCTCGTGCACCGGCAGGACTACCTCGACGCGGTCAGGGCCGCCTCGGCAGACCCGGGTTCGGCGCGGGGTGAGTACGGTCTCGGCACCCTCGACGACCCGGCCTTCGCCGGGATGCACGAGGTGTCGGCGCTCATCGCCGGGCAGTCGGTGGGCGCCGCCGAGGCGGTGTGGGGCGGGCAGGCGCTGCACGCGGTGAACTTCGCCGGGGGGCTCCACCACGCCATGCCGGGCGCGGCCTCCGGGTTCTGCGTGTACAACGACGCGGCGCTCGCCGTGGCCCGGCTGCTGGAACTCGGCGCCGAACGGGTCGCGTACGTCGATGTAGACGTGCACCACGGGGACGGGGTGCAGGCGGCGTTCTGGGAGGACCCGCGGGTCCTGACGATCTCGCTGCACGAACATCCGCGCACCCTGTTCCCGCACACCGGCTGGCCCGAGGAGACCGGGGCGGCCGAGGCCGAGGGGTCCGCCGTGAACGTGGCGCTGCCCGCGGGTACCGGGGACGCGGGCTGGCTGCGGGCCTTCCACGCGGTCGTACCGGAGCTGCTCGCCGACTTCCGGCCCCAGGTCCTCGTCTCGCAGCACGGGGCCGACACGCACTTCGAGGACCCGCTGGGGCACCTCGCGGTCTCCCTCGACGCGCAGCGCGCCGTCCAGGTGGCCTGCCACGATCTGGCGCACACCCACGCGGACGGGAAGTGGGTCGCGCTGGGCGGGGGCGGCTACTCGGTCGTGGACGTCGTACCGCGCTCCTGGGCCCATCTCACGGCGATCGCGGCGGGGCGGCCGGTGGACCCGGCGGAGCTGGTGCCGGAGGAGTGGCGGCATCAGGTGTACGCGGCGACGCGGCAGGCCGGGCCGGGGCGGATGACGGACGGGAGGTGGCCGGTGCGGTGGCGGCCGTGGGAGGAGGGGTACGACCCGGCCGACCGGATCGACCAGGCGGTACGGGCTGTGCGGGGGGCGGTGTTTCCCCTGCGGGGGCTGTTGGCGTGAGGCGGGGCCGAGGCGGGGGCCGGGCCGGGGGCCGGGCCGAGGCCGTGCGCGGGTGCGGGTCGTCGGGGCCGGCGTCTCGGGGCTCCGCCCCGGGCCCCGCTCCTCAAACGCCGGAGGGGCTGCATTTTGGGCCCCGTACTTGAAAGTCCCGCTCCTCGAACGCCGGACGGGCTGGATTTTGGGCCCCGTACCTGAAGCCGAGGGACTGGATCTGGGCCCCGCTCCTCAAGCGCCGTACGAGCTGGATCTGGGCCCCGTACCTGAAGCCGAGGGGCTTGCTCTCCCGGCAGGCAGGCGGTGTTCCGTTGGGCCATGCGGGGGACCGCCTGCCGTATGCCCGGCGGGGGGTGGGGGCCTGCGGGAGCATCGGAGGGTGTCGATGGCGTCGTCGTGTCCCGGAAAGCCGTTCATTCCGCGGCAGTTGCCGCGTGCGGGAGGGCCCGCGGAGGAGGAGTGGCTGCGGGAGTACCTGATGCGGGTGCGGCTGGCCGGGGCGGTGGCCACCGGGCGGGAGGGGAGTCTGCGGCGGTACCGGCAGTTCGCCGCCAGGGACCCGCGGGCGCTGCTCGGGCTCGATCCGCGGGGGCGGTGGGGAGTACCGGAGATCCTGGAGCTGATGGCCGAACGGTGCGGGGTACGCGCCGACCCCTCGTACACCGAGGGCACCGACACCATCGACCCGGACCGTACGCTCGCCGCGTTGCGGGCCTTCGCCGGGCGGCTGCGGGAAGCCGCAGACCGGCGGATTCCGGTACTCATCGGGACCGGGCACCCGCACCGGTTGCTGGAGTTCTACGTCACTTTGGCGAGTGCCCTGTCGGCGGCGGGATGTGAAGTCCTCACCCCGGCGCGGGGGAGACGTGTCGACATGACGACCCGGTTCGGTCTACGCACCCACAACCTCGACTACGTCCGGGGCGTCGCGACGCTACGGGAGGCGACCAGCCCGCGCGCCGGTGGTGAGCCGGGCGTACACACCCATTCCCCACTGCCCGTACGGACGGCTCTGGCGGCGCTCGCCGAGGCCGGCGGGCCGCCTCCCGGGCTGGTGATCGGTGACCACGGATGGGTGTGCGGCGCAGGTCAGCTGGGGTGTGAGGCGATGGGCCCGGCGGACGCCGACGACCCCGCGCTGTTCGTCGGGGAGGCCGAGGGGCTGGTGTCCGTGGCCGTGCCCCTCGACGACGCCGTGCGGTCCGCTTACTACCGGCCGCTGACGCGCTATGTACTCAATCAAGCGTGTCTGTCACAGTAAACGGCGGATGACATCTCCTCTTCCTCACTCGCATCACCCGCCCCTAGTCTGGGGAGTGAGCGCATAGCGACGAGGAGTCACCGGAGGGGAAGCCGGTGCCCGTCCCGTGCGGAAGGTTCAGGTGAGTGATGGCTCCTGCTGACGAGCGGCCTCTGAACGAGGTCCAGTTCCTGACGGTCGCCGAGGTCGCCTCGGTGATGCGAGTGTCGAAGATGACCGTGTACCGCCTGGTGCACAGCGGTCATCTGCCCGCCATCCGGGTCGGGAGGTCCTTCCGGGTCCCCGAGCAGGCGGTCCACGAGTACCTTCGCGAGTCCTATGTGGGGGTGGAGACAGCCTGAGGACCGCCTGAGGGCGGTCCCGGCAGCCTCGATTACGGCCTCGGAGCCGGTACGGGTAGGCTAGGCCGACGTAGGTCGTGTGGGCCCATGCAGCCCCGCACCAAGTGCCCCCGCCCTCTGCGGGGGTGATCCGAGAAGTGAGCGAGGGTTGTCGTGGGCTCTGTTATCAAGAAGCGGCGCAAGCGGATGGCGAAGAAGAAGCACCGCAAGCTGCTGAAGCGCACGCGCGTTCAGCGTCGCAACAAGAAGTGAGCGTGCCCCGCGTGAGCGGGGAACGTCCGGGGGCCGCCCGCGCGGCGGCTCCCGTCACTTGAGGCGGCACGCGCCGAAGCGTGAACCCGGCCCTCCCACCGTTCCGGCGGCGGGAGGGCCGTGGTGTGTCCGCACGCCGTGGCGGCGGCCCGGGTGCCGTGGTGTGTCCGCTCGCGGCTCCGTCTCCCCGGCCCCACCCGCTACGGTGGCGCCCACAGGCTTTTCGGCGGCGCGGGAAGGCAGGCGGGCTCAAGGTGGGCAAGGTCGTGCTCGTGACGGGGGCGGCCCGGCGGCTGGGCGGGCGGTTCGTGCGCGGGATACAGCGCGATCCGGCGGTGGAGCGGGTCGTCGCGGTCGACGCGGTGGAGCCCGAGCACCCGCTCGGCAGGGCCGAGTTCGTCCGGGCCGACCTGCGGCGCCCCTCCATCGGCCGGGTGCTGGCCGAGCACGGCGTGGACACCGTCGTGCACATGGACGTGACGGGGACGGCGCTCGGCGGCGGCAGCCGGGCCGGGGTCAAGGAGACCAACGTCATCGGCACCATGCAGCTGCTCGGCGCGTGCCAGAAGTCGCCGACGGTGCGGCGGCTCGTCGTGAAGTCCTCGACCACCGTGTACGGGGCGGCGCCCCGCGACCCGGCCGTGTTCAGCGAGTCGACCCCGCCCAAGTCGCTGCCCAGCGGCGGCTTCGCGAAGGACGTCGTGGAGGTCGAGAACTACGTGCGCGGTTTCGCGCGGCGCCGCCCCGACGTCGCCGTGTGCGTGCTGCGCTTCGCGAACATCCTCGGCCCGAGCGCCGACTCCCCGCTGGCCGGCTACTTCGCGCTGCCCGTGCTGCCCACCGTCCTCGGCTACGACCCGCGCCTCCAGTTCGTGCACGAGGACGACGTCGTCGCCGTACTGCGCCTGGTGAGCCGGGAACCGCAGCGCTCGGCGCGCGGCAGCGGCACCTTCAACATCGCGGGCGACGGCGTGGTGCTGCTCTCGCAGTGCGCGCGGCGCCTGGGGCGGCCCACCGTGCCGGTCCTGCTGCCCGCCGTGAACTGGGTGGGTTCCGCGCTGCGTACCGTGGGCGTGACGGACTTCTCGCCCGAGCAGATCAGGCTGCTCACGCACGGCCGGGTCGCCGCGACCGCGCTGATGCGCGAGACACTGGGGTTCGCCCCGGCGTACTCCTCCCTGGAGACCTTCCTGGACTACGTACGGGTGCGGGGCCCGGGGCTGCTGCCGCCGGAGGCCGTGGGCCGGGCCGTGGACGGGATGGCGGCCGTGGGCGGCCGGCTCGTACGCGGCCGGGGCCCGGCCGGCCGCGAGAACACCTGAGCTGAGGAGCGCAGCACGATGGCGGACGCCAAGGTCATCCCCTTCGACGACGACCGCTCGCGCGGCCCGGCCCGCCCGGGGCGGCGCAGGAGCGGCCCCCGGCGGCCCGCGTCCGCCGCCGAGCCCCGCCAGGACGCGGTGGCGCGCCCGGCCACCGTCCTGCCCCCGCGGCAGGCGGGGCCCGCGCCGGAGCCCGGACCCGCCCGGCAGGACGGGGAGGCGGGGGAGCCCGGGGGCTGGGAGCGGAGACTCGCGGGCTCGCTCGCCTTCCTGCGCCGGCGCCTCACCGGGGAGTACGAGGTCGACGCCTTCGGCTACGACGCCGAACTCACCGATCAGGTCCTGATGTCGCTGCTGCGCCCGGTGTACGAGAAGTACTTCCGGGTCGAGGTCAAGGGCATCGAGAACATCCCGGCCGAGGGCGGCGCGCTCATCGTCGCCAACCACTCCGGGACGCTGCCGCTGGACGGGCTGATGCTCCAGGTCGCGGTCCACGACGAGCACCCCGCCGCCCGGCACCTGCGGCTGCTCGCCGCCGACCTCGTCTTCATGCTGCCCGTCGTCAACGAACTGGCCCGCAAGGCCGGGCACACCCTCGCCTGCGCCGAGGACGCGGAACGGCTCCTGGACGCCGGCGAGTTGGTCGGGGTGATGCCCGAGGGCTTCAAGGGGCTCGGCAAGCCCTTCTCGGAGCGGTACAAACTCCAGCGCTTCGGCCGGGGCGGCTTCGTGTCCACGGCGCTGCGGGCCGGGGCGCCCATCGTGCCCTGCTCGATCGTCGGCGCCGAGGAGATCTACCCCATGGTCGGCAACGCGCGGACCGTGGCCCGGCTGCTCGGCTTCCCCTACTTCCCGCTCACGCCCACCTTCCCCTGGCTCGGGCCGCTCGGCGCCGTACCGCTGCCCACGAAGTGGACGATCCAGTTCGGGGAGCCGATCCCCACCAGCGGCTACGCGCCCGAGGCCGCCGACGACCCGATGCTCATGTTCAACCTCACCGATCAGGTTCGCGAACGCATCCAGCACACGCTGTACGAGCTGCTCGTGCGACGCCGCTCGGTGTTCTTCTGACCCGCCTTGTGGGGGCGGGTACGCGGACGAGGGCCGCACCGAGTGGATCGGTGCGGCCCTCGCCGGGGTACGGAACCGCTGAGCGGAGACCTAGGAGTCCTCGTCCTCGGCGCTGACGCCCAGCCCCGGCAGTATCCCGGGCAGCAACGGCGGGAGGGTGACCTCCGGGACCGAGGGGGCCCTGTCGAGCGGGCCGGTCCCCTTGCCCGAGCCGCCGCCCTCCGCGCCCTGGCCGGTGTTCTCGCCGCCGGAGCCCTCGGAGCCCTTCGAGGGGGACTCCTTGGACGCGTGCGGGTCCTTGCCGAGCGGGTCGAGCAGACCGCCGCCGCCCAGCAGGCCGCCGTCCTTGTCCTTGCGGGAGCCGTCGGAGGGCTCGGAGGCGTCCGCCGAGCCCGAGGGCCCGCCGCCCGACTCCGCCTCGTCCTTGCCGGACTCCTCGGGGGAGGACGGTCCGCGCCGGGACTCCTCGGGGCCGCCGCCGCTGCCCCGGCCGGACGGGGAGCGCGGCTGCTCGGGGGTGCCGCGCTTCTCGTCGGGGGACTGCGGGAGCAGTGAACGCAGGGGGTCGACCGCATCGTCTATGGCGGCGAAGACCGAGGTGACCTCGTCGCTGACGTCGAGCAGTTGCGGGGGCAGCCGGTCGCGCAGCGCGCTCCACGCCTCGCGGTGGGAGCGGGTGAACGAGGACAGGGCCTGCATGTGGCCGATCGACTTGTCCTCGGCGTAGGCCCTGCTGAGCAGCCGGTGGCCCTCACCGGCGTCGAACCTCACCCCCGACAGGGCGCGTCTGACCTCGCTCAGCTGCTCGTGGTCGAGGCGGCCCGCCCGGTCGCGCTCCATGAGTCTGCGCGCCTCGGACAGGCGGGTGGAGGCCTGGCCGAGCAGCAGCTCGCCGCGCCGGGCGTCGTCCCCCGCGAGTCCGAGCTGGAGGTCCTCCATGCCGCGTTTGAGCCCGTAGAGCGAGTCACCGGGCAGGGCGTCACCGCTCGCCGCGGCCACCCCGCCGAAGGCACCCGCGGCCACCCCGACCGTGAGCCCGCCGGCGGCGAGCCGCTTGGAGAGCCGGGTGCGGGGCTTGAGCTTGCTGAGCGGGTTGGCCCGGTGGGCGCCCTTGCGGGAACGCTGCCCGGGGACCGCGGGGCTCGCGCTCCGGGCCTCGGGGACGGTGCCCTCGCGCAGCATGGCCTCCATCGCGGCCACGAGCTGCGCTCGCTGGACGACCTTGACCTCCGGGTCCATCTCGGGGGACGGCAGCTCGCCGAGTCCGGTGGCGAGCGTGAGCATCCGGCTCCGCTCGCCCGTCTCGGCCGGATCGGTGCCCTGCTGTGCCGCGAGGCCCGGGTCGGGCCGCTCGTCCAGAGCCTGGGCGAAGGCGTTCGCCCGCCGATGCGCCGATACGTTCGCGATCACTGGCGGCACCTCCTCTCGTCATGACGATCGGCTCCCCAGGAGGTCCTGGTGGGGGCTGCCCCCGCGGGTGCGGAGGCGGCGTGACCGCGGGGAGCCTGCATCCCGGACAACGACGGTCTCGGCACATGGGTTACGGACGGAGCGCGAACCTGCGGCCCCGAATCGGTGAGCGTCACCGAACGTGCCGGAACGGTCGCCGTGGGTGCGCGTCCGGCGGGGCCGCCGGACCGCCGGGGGTGAGGGATCACGGTCCTGGGGACGGCCCGGGGGGCCGGGTCAGCGGGCGTCTTCGGGGAGCAGCCGGGCGAGGGTGCGCACGGCACGGTACTGGAGCGTCTTGATCGCGCCCTCGTTCTTGCCCATGACCCGGGCGGTCTCGGCGACCGAGAGGCCCTGGAGGAAGCGCAGGGTCACGCACTCCTGCTGTTGCGGGTTGAGGCGGCGCACGGCGTCCAGGAGGGCGGCGTTGGAGAGCGACTCCAGGACCGAGTCCTCGGGGCTGCGCTCCACCTCGTTGGCGTCGAGCATCTCGCCCGTCGTCACTTCCAGGCGGAAGCGGCTGGACTTGAAGTGGTCGGCGACCAGATTGCGGGCGATCGTCACGAGCCAGGCGCCGAAGTCGCGGCCCTGCCAGGTGAAGGTGCCGATCCTGCGCAGGGCGCGCAGGAAGGTCTCGCTCGTCAGGTCCTCGGCGGTCGCCTTGCCGCCGACGCGGTAGTAGATGTAGCGGTAGACGGTGTCGCTGTACTGGTCGTAGAGGCGTCCGAAGGCGTCGGCCTCCCCTCCCTGGGCGCGCTCCACCAGCTCCATCATGCGGGCACTGTCGCTGTCGGCCGCGGGGCGCCTGGCGGTGGCGCTCGGGGCGGCGGACCGGCCTCGTCTCCCGACGGCGGTGCTCCCCTCGGCCAGGGCGTAGCACGGGCGGGCGGGCGCTGGGGTGGCGAAGACGGGCGCGGCGAACGCGGTGGGGACGAAACCGCGCAGACGGTCGACGACCGAGGCGCGGAGCGTAGCCAGGCCCGAGGCGTCAACCCCGACGTGTGGGTACACGGGACTCCCAGAGGCAGAGCTTCCAACACGTGCAGTCCGGGGCTCTGTCGTCAGCGTCATCCGTCACTCAGTCTCTTCACTCAGCGTGCTGATGGCAGGGGCCCGGTTTGCGTCTGAGGAGAATAACGCTTCGTACAGGCAGCGCTACACCGAGTTGCTCAAATCACCGGTTACGTCGTTTCTCTTACCGAGTGGGCACCAGTCAATGGCCATGAACTGCACGGATGTTGACAGGATCAGTGCGTTTTCGGTCAGCCCCGGGTTCGTGTTGTGGCCGAGTCGGCGTGCGGCGACTGGCCGGCGGCGGGCGGGGGTATGACGTCCGATTGGCCTGCTCCGGGGCGGGCTTCACGCTCCGTGACGAGACCGGGAGCGGACCCGGAAAACGGCCCCTGACGTGCGGGGCCGTTGGTGCGGGAGAGGGTTCCGGGCGCCCCGGCCGGCGTTCCGGGTCAGGCGCGGCGGCGGTGCAGGGCGATCGCGGCGGCCGTTCCGCCGGCCACCGCGCCGACTCCGGCGGCCGCCGGAATGCCCACCCGGACGGCCTTGCGGCCGGTGCGGTAATCACGCAGTCGCCACTCGTGCTCGCGGGCGTACCTGCGCAGTTTCGCATCAGGATTGATCGCATACGGATGTCCGACGAGGGAGAGCATCGGGACGTCGTTGTACGAGTCGCTGTACGCGGCGCAGCGGTCGAGGTCGAGGTTCTCGGCGGCGGACAGCGCGCGCACCGCCTCGGCCTTCGCGGGGCCGTGCAGGGGCTCGCCGACCAGGCGCCCGGTGTACACGCCGTCCACGGACTCCGCGACGGTGCCGAGGGCGCCGGTCAGTCCTAGGCGGCGCGCGATGATCGTGGCGGTCTCGACCGGGGCGGCCGTCACGAGCCACACCTTCTGGCCCGCGTCGAGATGGGCCTGCGCGAGCGCCCGGGTGCCCGGCCAGATGCGGTCCGCGAGGTACTCGTCGTAGATCTCCTCGCCGATGGAGGTGAGTTCGGCCACCCGGCGCCCCTTGACGATGGAGAGCGCGCTGTCCTGGGCGTCCTGCATGTGGCCCGCGTCCTCGACGCCGGCGATCCGGAACCACGCCTGCTGCCAGGCGAAGCGGACGAGTTCGCGGCGCTCGAAGAAGCGGCGCTTGTAGAGGCCCTTGCCGAAGTGGAAGAGCGTCGCGCCCTGCATCACCGTGTTGTCGAGGTCGAAGAACGCGGCGGCCCTCTCGTCCCCGACGACCGGGAAGACGGGTTCGTCCGCGGCGGGTTCGGGCGCCGTCCCGCGGGCGGCCTGTCCGGCGGCCTGCTCGTTCTTGCGGGCCGCCTCGGCCGCGGCCTCGCCTGCCAGTACGCTGCGGGCCGTGGCGGGGCGCCTGCGATGGGTGAGCCATCCGAAAGCGGCCATGCGGTCGAGCATAGCCAGTCGCGGGGGTGTCGCGCCGACGGGGAGAAGCGGGGGCCGCCGGGGCCCGCGGTCAGAATGGACGGCATGAGTCCTCTCTTCGGCCGTTCCCGCCCGTCCCGTCCCGCCGCCGCCGAGCACGTGGTCACCCTCGTACGGAAGCCGGGGTGCCATCTGTGCGACGACGCGGAGGCGGTCGTCTCGGAGGTGTGCGCGGAGAGTGGGGCACGGTGGGAGACGTGGGACATCTCTCAGGACGAGAAGCTGTACCGGAAGTACTGGGAGCAGATCCCGGTGGTGCTGGTGGACGGGGAGCAGCACACGTTCTGGAAGGTGGACGCGGAGCGGCTGCGGCGGGCGCTGGGGTAGGGCACGGGCACGGGGGGCGCGGGCGCGGGGCGCGCCGGGCGCTGTCCCCGTGCGCGGACGTACTCGACGGGGCCGCCTCCAGCCCGTCCGCGGCCGCGCGACGGGCTGGAGGCACAGGCGATGCCGGTACCATGGATACGTTTGGCTCGGGGGTGCAAAACGCGCGAATCCTTCGGAAAGGTGTCGGTCGTGGCCCCCCTCGGTCCCCTGGTGAGCCCGCGCTCCGCCGGTTCCCCGCGTGGGCGGAATCGGTGCGTGACCCCCATCACTTTGGGTGGACAAAACGGACACCATCTTTGTGCACGCGTTCACAAAGACATAGCCTGCTTTCGACGGGGCGGTCCTGGGACATCTGACCGCCCAGAGCCCCGCTCTACCCGCAGGAGCACCGTGGCAACTGGCCGAACTCACCGACCGGCGACCCGCAGCCGAGGAATTCCCGAGGCCACCGTCGCCAGGCTTCCGCTGTACCTCCGAGCGCTCAACGCACTGTCGGAACGCTCGGTACCCACGGTCTCCTCCGAGGAACTGGCCGCGGCCGCGGGGGTCAACTCCGCGAAGCTGCGCAAGGACTTCTCGTACCTCGGCTCCTACGGCACCCGCGGGGTCGGCTACGACGTCGAGTACCTCGTGTACCAGATCTCCCGTGAGCTGGGGCTCACCCAGGACTGGCCGATCGTGATGGTCGGTATCGGCAACCTCGGCGCCGCGCTCGCCAACTACGGCGGTTTCGCCTCGCGCGGGTTCCGCGTCGCCGCCCTGGTCGACGCCGACGCCGCCCTGGTCGGCAGGCCGGTCGCCGGGATGCCGGTGCAGCACATCGACGAACTGGAGTCCATCGTCCGGGACCAGAGCGTCTCGATCGGTGTCATCGCCACCCCGGCCGGCGCGGCCCAGCAGGTGTGCGACCGGCTCGTCGCCGCCGGAGTGACCTCCATCCTCAACTTCGCGCCCACCGTGCTCGCCGTCCCCGAGGGCGTCGACGTACGCAAGGTCGACCTCTCCATCGAGTTGCAGATCCTCGCCTTCCACGAGCAGCGCAAGGCCGGTGAGGAGCACGCCGACGTCGAGGCCGCCGTGCAGAACGGTGCCACCACCGCGGTCAGCGGGGTCGCCGCCAAGGAGACCCGCGCCCCGTCCGCCGGAGCGGACGAGGACGCCGACCGCAAGGGACCCGACGGGGACGTACCCGCCGTGATGCCGGCATGAGCCTCCTCGTCGTCGGACTGAGCCACCGCAGCGCCCCGGTCAGCGTGCTGGAACGCGCCTCGCTCAACGCGGAGTCCCAGTCCAAGCTGCTCCAGGACGCGCTCGCCGCCGAACCGGCCGCCGAGGCCGCCGTCCTGGCCACCTGCAACCGCATCGAGCTGTACACCGACGTGGACAAGTTCCACGCGGGCGTCGCCGAGATGTCGACGCTGCTCGCGCAGCACTGCGGCGTGGGCCTGGACGAGCTGACTCCTTATCTTTACGTGCACTACGAGGACCGGGCCGTCCACCACCTGTTCTCGGTGGCCTGCGGGCTCGACTCGATGGTCGTCGGCGAGGGGCAGATCCTCGGGCAGATCAAGGACGCCCTCGCGCGCGCCCAGGAGACGCACACCGCGGGCCGGCTGCTCAACGACCTGTTCCAGAAGGCACTCAGGGTCGGCAAGCGGGCCCACAGCGAGACCGGGATCGACCGGGCCGGGCAGTCCCTCGTGACCTTCGGCCTCGAACAGCTGGCGGCCGGGGACCCGCGGGGCGTCTCCGTGGCCGACTGGGCGAAGGGCAAGCGGGCACTGGTCATCGGCGCCGGGTCGATGTCCTCGCTGGCCGCCGCGACCCTGGCCCGCGCCGGGGTCGACGAGGTCGTCGTGGCCAACCGGACGCCGGGGCGCGCCGAACGGCTCGTCGCGATCCTCACCGAGCCGGGCTCCACCGGGGTCCTGGCCCGCGCGGTGCCCATCGCCGAGGCGGTCGACGAACTCTCCCGGGTCGACGTGGTGGTCTCCTGCACCGGGGCCACCGGGCTCGTCCTGCCCGCGCAGGCCATCGAGGCCGCGACGGCCGGCCGCGCCACGCGGCCCCTCGCCCTGCTCGACCTGGCCATGCCCCGGGACATCGACGCCGCCGCCCACCGCCTCGACCACGTCCGCCTCGTGGACATCGAGTCGCTCGCCGCGGCGAGCGCCGACGCCCCGATGGCCGCCGACGTGGAACAGGTCCGCTCGATCGTCTCGCACGAGGTGGACGCCTTCGGCGCCGCCCAGCGAGCCGCGCACATCACGCCCACCGTGGTGGCGCTGCGCACCATGGCCGCCGATCTCGTGGACGCCGAAATGGCGCGTCTGCGCGGCCGGTTGCCCGGACTCGACGACAAGGAGCGCGCGGAGATCACGCAGACCGTGCGCCGCGTCGTCGACAAGCTCCTGCACGCACCCACCGTGCGGGTGAAGCAGCTCGCGAGCGAACCCGGCGGCGCCGGGTACGCGGACGCGCTGCGCACGCTCTTCGACCTCGACCCGCAGACGGTGGCCGCCGTCAGCAGGGCCGACGCGAGCAGTACAGACGACCCGAATCGAGGGCGGTCATGACCGACAAGCCACTCCGGCTCGGCACCAGGCGGAGCAAACTCGCCATGGCGCAGTCCGGACTCGTGGCCGATGCCGTGCGCGAGGTGACGGGCAGGCCCGTCGAACTCGTGGAGATCACGACGTACGGCGACACCTCGCGCGAGCACCTCGCGCAGATCGGCGGTACGGGGGTCTTCGTCACCGCGCTGCGCGACGCGCTGCTGCGCGGTGACGTGGACTTCGCCGTGCACTCGCTGAAGGACCTGCCGACGGCCCAGCCCGGCCATCTGGTCCTGGCGGCGACGCCGAAGCGGGAGGACCCGCGTGACGCGCTGGTCGCCCGCGACGGACTCCGCCTCGACGAGCTGCCGCGCGGCGCCCGGATCGGGACCGGTTCGCCGCGCCGCATGGCCCAGCTGAACGCGTACGCGCGCAGCCACGGCCTCACCATCGAGACGGTCCCGATCCGCGGCAACATCGACACGCGCATCGGGTTCGTCCGCAACGGGGAGCTGGACGCGGTGGTACTCGCCGCCTCCGGGCTCAACCGGATCGGCAGGTCCGGGGACGTGACCGGGTACCTGCCGGCCGACACCGT
The DNA here is from genome assembly GCF_042869355.1 of Streptomyces sp. NPDC007088. Taxonomy (NCBI): domain Bacteria; kingdom Bacillati; phylum Actinomycetota; class Actinomycetes; order Kitasatosporales; family Streptomycetaceae; genus Streptomyces; species Streptomyces sp. NPDC007088. The sequence goes on along the minus strand of NZ_JBIAFO010000034.1, from coordinate 30,292 downwards.
CCTGCCCGCCCCCGGCCAGGGGGCCCTCGCGGTGGAGTGCGCCGCCGGACACACCGTGGACGGCCTCTCGCTCCCCGACGCGCTGGCGCGGCTCGACGACCCGTTCACGCGGGCCGCCGTGACCGCCGAACGCGCTCTGCTCGCCGCCCTGGAGGCCGGTTGCAGCGCCCCCGTGGGCGCGCTGGCCGACCTGCTGGCCGACGGGCAGCAATCCACCACCACTGCCACCGAAATGCGCCTGCGCGGCGTCGTCGGCACGACCGACGGCTCCGAGCTGGTGCAGCTGACCACCACCGGTCCCGTCCCCCGCACGCATCAGGAGGCGACGGCGCTCGGCGCGGAACTCGCCGCCGAGATGCTGGCGAAGGGCGCGGCCGGCCTGATGGGGGAGCGAGCACTTTGAGCCCCACCACCTCCGCACTTCCGGTCGCCTCCGTGCAGGCGGCATCCGGGCACGTCACCTTCCTCGGTGCCGGTCCCGGGGACCCGGGACTGCTGACACTGCGCGCCGTGGAGGCGCTGGCCGCGGCCGACGTACTGATCGCCGAGCCGCGGGTACTCGATGTCGTACGGGCGCACGCGCGCGGCGACGCGGACGCACCGCACCTGTCCGACGAGGCGTCAACCGCCGCCGGTGTGCCCGGTATCGGTGACGCCGCCAATCTTGTCATGCAGGCCGCCCGCGGCGGCAGGCGGGTGGTGCGCGCGGTCGCCGGGGACCCGGGGCTGGACACGAACGCCGCCGACGAGATGCTGGCCTGCGCCGCCGAGGGCATCCCCTTCGAGGTGGTGCCGGGCATCGCGGCCGCCGTCGGGGTCCCGGCCTACGCCGGGGTGCCGCTGCGTGACGCGCAGGGCACCGACGTCCGGTTCGTGGACGCCGCCTCCGCCTCGGACCGCTGCTGGACCGAGGTCGGCGCGAGCGACGGCACCGTCGTCGTCTCGACCACGCTGGACTCGGCGGCGCGGGCCGCCGGGGAGCTGGTGGCGGCCGGCCGCAAGCCGGACACCCCCATGTCGCTGACCATCGCCGGTACGACGACGCGGCAGCGGACCTGGACGGCGACGCTCGGTTCGGTCGCGCAGGTCCTCAAGCAGGCGAAGGTGCTGCCCTCCCCGGACGGCGGCCAGCCGGTGATAGCCGTCGTCGGGGAGCGTTCGGCGCCCGCGCAGCGCGATCAGCTGTCGTGGTTCGAGTCGAAGCCGCTGTTCGGCTGGAAGGTCCTGGTGCCGCGCACCAAGGAGCAGTCGCAGTCGCTGTCCGGCCAGTTGCGTTCCTACGGCGCGGTGCCGCACGAGGTGCCGACCATCGCGGTCGAGCCGCCGCGTACCCCGCAGCAGATGGAGCGGGCCGTCAAGGGCCTGGTCACCGGGCGCTACGAGTGGATCGCCTTCACCTCCGTCAACGCGGTGAAGGCGGTGCGGGAGAAGTTCGAGGAGTACGGGCTCGACGCGCGGGCCTTCGCCGGGATCAAGGTCGCGGCGGTCGGCGAGCAGACCGCGAACGCGCTCATCGCCTTCGGCGTGAAGCCGGACCTGACGCCGAGCGGCGAGCAGTCGGCCGCGGGGCTGCTGGAGGACTGGCCGCCCTACGACGCGGTCTTCGACCCGATCGACCGGGTGTTCCTGCCGCGCGCCGACATCGCCACGGAGACGCTGGTGGCCGGGCTCATCGAGCTGGGCTGGGAGGTCGACGACGTGACCGCGTACCGCACCGTGCGCGCCTCGCCGCCGCCGGCCGACACGCGGGAGGCGATCAAGGGCGGCGGTTTCGACGCGGTGCTGTTCACCTCGTCGAGCACCGTGCGCAATCTGGTCGGGATCGCGGGCAAGCCGCACAACGTCACCGTCATCGCCTGTATCGGCCCGGCCACCGCGAAGACGGCGGAGGAGCACGGGCTGCGGGTCGACGTCATGGCGCCGGAGCCCTCGGTGGCCAAGCTGGCGGCGGCGCTCGCGGACTTCGGGGCGCGGCGCAGACTCGCCGCCGTCGAGGCCGGCGAAACGGTCACTCGCCCGAGCGAGCGGCGCCCGGGTTCACGTAGGAGGCGCAGCACGTCATGAGTGAGTACGGAAGTTTCCCCGGGGTGCGGCCGCGCCGGCTGCGGACGACGCCGACGATGCGCCGTATGGTCGCGCAGACGCGGCTGCACCCGGCGGACCTGATCCTGCCGGCCTTCGTCCGCGAGGGCATCGACGCGCCGGTGCCGATCGCGGCGATGCCGGGCGTCGTCCAGCACACCCGCGACACCCTGCGCAAGGCCGCCGTCGAGGCGGTCGAGGCGGGCGTCTCCGGGATCATGCTGTTCGGGGTGCCGGAGGAGTCGAAGAAGGACGCGACGGGCTCGGCCGGTACCGACCCGGACGGCATCCTCCAGCAGGCGCTGCGGGACGTGCGCGCGGAGGTCGGTGACGAGCTGCTCGTCATGTCCGACCTGTGCCTGGACGAGTTCACCGACCACGGCCACTGCGGGGTCCTCGACGCGAAGGGCCGGGTCGACAACGACGCGACCCTGGAACGGTACGCGGAGATGGCGCAGGTCCAGGCGGACGCGGGGGCCCACGTGGTGGGCCCGAGCGGCATGATGGACGGCCAGGTCGGCGTCATCCGGGACGCGCTGGACCAGACCGGCCACGAGGACGTGTCGGTCCTCGCGTACACCGTGAAGTACTCCTCGGCCTTCTTCGGCCCCTTCCGCGAGGCCGTCGGCTCCTCCCTCCGGGGTGACCGCAAGACGTACCAGCAGGACCCGGCGAACGCCTCGGAGTCCCTGCGGGAGCTGGCGCTCGACCTCCAGGAGGGCGCCGACATGGTCATGGTCAAGCCGGCCGGCCCCTACCTCGACATCCTCGCGAAGGTCGCCGAGGCCAGCGACGTACCGGTCCTCGCGTACCAGATCTCCGGCGAGTACGCGATGATCGAGGCCGCCGCCGAGAAGGGCTGGATCGACCGCGACAGCGCGATCCACGAGGCGCTGCTCGGCATCAAGCGCGCCGGGGCGCGCAACATCCTCACGTACTGGGCGGTGGAGGTCGCCCGGAACCTGAGGTGACCCTCCCGTACTGAGCGCCGGGCCCGGTTCCCTTCGGGGGGCCGGGCCCTTTGGCCATGAGGTGGTCACTGGATGGGGTGAAGCGGCTGTCGCGGTGGTGATCCAGTCCCTACGATGCCGTTCGGGAGGGACGGGGATGCGGCTACTTGACTGCCTGGACCAGCGGACGGGCCTGCTTCCACCAGGGCGTTACGGCGCGAGCCTGGAGGAGCTGGCGGACGAGTTCGTTCATGCTGAGGTGTTCGACGCGTCTCGTACGCGACGGGATCTGTGGGCGGAGTGGGAAAGCCACCGTGCCGTCATCGAGCTGACCGCGGGGGGAGTGGACCGGATCTGGCTGGCGGGCAGTTTCGTCAGCGCGGAGCTCGATCCCCGGGACATCGACGTCACCTACTTCATCGGTCTGGGCAGGTACAACGAGCTGAGCCGGGCGGACGTCGCGGACCTCGTGGAGTTCACCGAGGTCGCGTGGTGCCGCTCGAACGGGATGCGGGTGGATGCCTATCTGGTTCCCTTGCTGGACGGCACGCCCTACGACCGGATGACGAAAGGCGCGCTGTCCGCCGCTGAGGAAGACTCGTTGCGGGGTATCGGTCTGTACGACGAGGTGTGGCAGCGTCCGCGCCGGTCCCTGGGTCCGGTTTCCGAGGGACGCCGAGGCTACGTGGAGGTACTGCGATGACAGCTGCTACCCCCTTCCCGGAGAGGGGGGACCGGGAAGCGGTGCGGGCCTGGCTGCGCGCTCGACGTGGTGAGCGCAGCGAGGACCGGCCTGTTCCCGCGAGTGCGGCCGAGTTCGCGGCCGCTCAGCGAGCGAAGCTGCTGCGCGGCTTCGGCGTGGAGGTCGACGACGTTCCCGTGCAGCGTCTTGACGTGGCCCTCACCGGGACGGCGACCGAGACGCACACGGTGAGAATCGGCGTACTGGGCCCTTTCCTGGAGAACCTTCAGGAATCCGTACAAGCGGTCGCCCAAGCTCTCACCGGGCGTCCGACCAGCTTTGCCTCCGTGCCGCGGTGGATCAAAGAGGAGACGGCCCTGAGCGCCGCCGCTGTGTTCCCCTCGTCGTTCGGGCTGACCTTGTACGGGCCCGGGGAACGCGAGGCCGCGCCCGAACAGCAGACCCTGTTCCCCCGGGCCGAGGTGACCCTGGACGACGCTTTAGGGGTGCTCCTCGACCTGGCGGAACTCTCCGAGAGCCCGAGGGCGCTGGACGATGATCTGGCGGAGGAACTGGTGGGCCTCGGGCGGCGTGCGCTCAAGCATCTCGGTTCGCTGACCGGTGCGCTGTCGGACGAGGGGCTGGGGCTGCGTCTTTCGTGGCGTCCGCGTGAGGGGCAGACCCGCCTCACCGAGTGGTCGCCGGGTGCCATGCAGCGAGTACGACTGATCTGTGAGCAGAGCGAGTTCGCCGAGGCGGAACAGATGACGGTGACCGGCAGGCTTGCCGCTGCCGATATGCTGCGAGGCTCTGTGGAGATCGTGACGGAGGCTGCCGAGCGGGTGCGTGCCGGCGTCGACGAGGAGTGGTCCCAACGCCTGCCCGAGTTTCTCGGCAGACGCGTGGAGGCGCAGACCGAGGTCACTCGGGTGTTGTCGGCAGGCCGGGAGAGGCGGGTCTACACGGTGCTTTCGCTGCGGGAGGCGGAACAAGGGGTCTGAGGCGTGCTGCGCGGTGCGGCCTCCTTTTCCGTGGTCACCCTGCTGTTGCGATAGGGGAAAGGGGGGCGCGCTCGCCTCGTGCCTCTGATAAGCCATACCCATGGATGATCTTGTGACGGAGCGCTTGCTGCTGCATCCGTTGTCGGTGGCCGAGGCGGAGCGGATCGCGGCCGGGGTGCCGGGGGAGGGGCCCTCGGCGGTGCCGTGGGCCGAGGGGTATCCGGCGCCGGGGTCGAGGGTCGGGGCGCGGCACTATCTGACGGCGCTGGACAAGTACGGGTACCCGCCGGACTTCCCGGCGTACGAGATACGGCGGCGCACCGACGGGGCCGCCGTGGGCGGGATCGGGTTCCACGGGCCGGCCGACCCCGAGGGGTGGGTCGAGCTGGGGTACGACCTGATCGAGTCGGTGCGCGGGCAGGGCTTCGCCTCGGAGGCCGTACGCGGGCTGCTGGTGTTCGCGCGCGAGCGCGGGGCGGCCGGGGTGCGGGCCGACACGGACCTGTCGAACGTGGCCTCGCAGCGGGTGCTGCTGGCCGCCGGGTTCGTCTTCGACCGCGAGGAGGGGGCGTTGCGGTTCTACCGGGCGCCGCTGGTGGACTGAGGGCGCGGGGGTTTCGGCGCGCGGTGGCCGGGGGTCACGTCGCGTCGCGGGCGTCGCCCTTTCCGCTGTGCCCCGGCCCGGTGGTCCCGTCCCTCCCCCTCCCGCCCCTCTCCTCGGGCTCGTCCGTCCTCGTCCCGCCCTGTGCCGCGCGGCGCGGGTGGCGGTGGCGCGGGGCCGGGCGGTTGTCCAGTTCCTGGCCGATCATGACGCGGACGGCGTCGCGCATGCCGTGCAGGCCCTCGCTGCGTCTGGGCCCGGCCCCCGGGTCGGTGCGCAGTTCGCGCAGGAGCGACCAGCACAGGAAGACCATCACGACGACGAAGGGGAGCGCGACCAGGATCGTCGCGCTCTGGAGCGATTCGAGGCCGCCCGCCACCAGCAGGGCCGCCGCGACCGCCGCCATGAGGATGCCCCAGGTCACCACGAGCCAGCGGCGCGGATGCAGGGCGCCCCGGCTGGTCAGGGACCCCATGACCAGGGACGCCGAGTCGGCGCTCGTCACGAAGTACATCATGATCAGGACCATCGCGACCCAGGCCGTGACCGTCCCGGCCGGCAGTCCGTCGAGCATCGCGAACAGCGTGGCCTCGGTGCCCTCCTTCGCCTTCGCGGCCATGTCGACCGCCCCGGTCCGCGCCTGGCGGATGCCGGTGCCGCCGAGCACCACGAACCACACGGCGGTCGCCCCGCTCGGTACCAGCAGGACGGCGAGCAGGAACTCGCGGATCGTACGGCCCCGGGAGATGCGCGCGATGAAGGTGCCGACGAACGGGGCCCAGGACAGCCACCACGCCCAGTAGAAGATCGTCCAGGTGCCGAGCCACGCCTCGTCCCCGAAGGCGCCGGTGCGCGAGGCCATCGGGACGAGCTGGTCGAGGTAGCCGCCGACGGAGGAGGGGAGCGCGTCGAGGAGGTACACCGTGGGCCCCGCGCAGAACACGAAGACCATGAGGACGGCGGCGATGACGAGGTTGACCGAGCTGAGCCACTTGACGCCGCCGTGCAGCCCCGTGAAGGCGGAGACGACGAAGGCCGCGCTCAGCACGGTGACGATGAGGAGTTCCACGGCCGTTGAGTCGTCCACCCCGGCGGTCAGGTCGAGGCCCTTGGCGATCTGGAGCGCGCCGATGCCCAGGCTCGTCGCGGTGCCGAAGACGGTCGCGAAGACGGCGAGCAGGTCGAGGAGCTTGCCGAGGACCCCGTTCGCGGCGCGTTGCCCGATGAGCGGGACGAACACGGCGCTGAGGCGGTTGCCGCGGCCCTTGCGGAAGCTCGCGTAGGCCAGCGCGAGGCCCGCGATGCCGTAGATCGCCCACGGGGTGAGCGTCCAGTGGAAGAAGGAGTACTGCATCGCGGCCGAGGCCGCCGCGTCGCTCTGCGCCCGCGCCCCGCTGGACGGCGGCGGGCTCAGGTAGTGCGCGACGGGTTCGCCGACGCCGTAGAAGATCAGCCCGATGCCCATGCCCGCGCTGAACATCATCGCGATCCACGAGAAGTTGCGGAACTCGGGCGGGGAGTCGTCCCGGCTGAGCCTGATGTGGCCGTAGCGGCTGAACGCGATCATCACGCACAGGACGAGGAACACGTCGGCGGCGATCACGAAGAGCCAGGCGAAGTTGTCGAGGACCCAGGGCAGGGCCGCGTCCGAGGTGGACTCGAAGGAGCCCTGGGCGAGCGAGGCCCACAGGACGACCGCGAGGATTCCGGCCGCCCCGATCGCCACGACCACCCGGTCGGGGGAGGAGTCCAGCCCCGGTTCCGGGGGTTCGGGGGCGGACTGGTCCGCGGCGGGGGGCGTTTCGGTGCTCATGAAGTCCCACTATGGACGGGTCTATCCGCCGATGCCCGGACCTGTCGTCTTCCGCCACGCCGGGCGCGGGCGTGTGGCGGGGGCGCTCACGCGGGACCGCTCCGGGGGCGGCCGGGGCGCGGGCTGACTACCGTCGAGGGGGAGCGGCCGCCGAGCGGAACGAAACGGAGCCCCAGGCCATGGCATGGAACGCGAACGTCCTGTTCTTCAGCTTCCCCGACCCGAGCGACACCTACGCGGCCTTCCACGACGCGGAGGAGACGGAGCAGACCAGCCGGGCGGCGGTCCTGGAGCGCGCGGGCGACGGGACCCTCTCGGTGACCGAGACCTACGTGCCGGAGAGCGGACTCACCCTCGGCGCGGGCGGCGCGGTGGGCGCGCTGCTCGGCGTCCTGGCCGGCCCGGTGGGCGTGCTCTTCGGCTGGACGGCGGGCACGCTGTTCGGCCTCGCGGCGCAGGGCGAGGAGGAGGCGGGCGACGTGGACGCGCTGACCGTCCTGAGCCGGGGCGTCCCCGACGGCGGCAACGTCCTCATCGTCGCCGTCAACGAGGAGAAGGACCCGGCCACCGCCGACGCGCTCGCCGCCAAGTACGGCGGTTCCGTCCTGCGGGTCCCGGCCGGGGTGGTGCGGGAGGAGGTCCGTTCGGCCCAGGAGGCCGCCGAGGAGGCGACCCGCGAGGCCCGCGCCAGGGTCCGGGCGGAACGCGGGGACGAGGTGCGGGAGAAGGCGGAGGACTTCAGGGAGCGGGTGTCGGAGTTCTTCGGGGGGCGCCGGCACGGCGAGAGGGCCGGCGGGCAGCCCACCTGAGCGCGGGCACCGCCCGCACCCGTGACGCGTGTGCCGCGGGTGCGGGCGGCGTTCCCTGTCGGGGGCGCCGCCTGGCGGTCAGCTTTCCGTGGGTGCCGGTGCCGGTGCCGGTGCTGGTGCCGGCACCGGGGTTGCGGGCCGGGCCGGTACGGGGCGCCCGGCCGCCGGTCACGCGTTGGCGGGGCGGGTCTGCGCGAGGGCGTCGCTCCAGGACACTAGCTGGTCGAGCATCGCCTCCAGCGCGGCGCCCTGGTGCTCGCCGGGGGTGAACTCGGCGCCGAAGCCGGTGAAATCGGTACGCATGTCCAAGGTGACCTGCGCGGCGACGTCCGCGAGCTGGAGGGCGCCGAGGACCGGCCGCAGCGCTTCGACGGCCCGTACGCCGCCGTTCATGCCGTAGGAGACGAGGGCGGCTGCCTTGTTGTTCCACTCTGCGTAGACGCGGTCGAGGGCGTTCTTCAGGACGCCGGGGAAGGAGTGGTTGTACTCCGGGGTGACTATCACGTATCCGTCGTAGGCGGCGACGGTGCGGGCCCACCGCTGGGTGTCGGGATCGGCGTAGTGGCCCCGGGCGGGCGGGGACGGCTGGTCGATCTGTGGCAAGTCGACCTGGGCGAGGTCGACCAGATCGTAGTCGGCGTCGCCGCGCTGTCGTGCCTGGTCCACGACCCATCGCGCGACGCGTTCGCCGGCTCGTCCGGTGCGGGTGCTGCCGAGTACGACCGCGATCTTCGTCATGACGTCTCCGGTGGCTGGAAGGGTGGCCGGCGGATGGGGCGAGGGGGGCTGTGGCGGGTGAGGCGTGCGGACCGCACCGCCCGCTGGGCATGGACACGGGCCTGGTCAGGGGCGGGCGGCCCGGTCCTGGGGCGCGAGGAAGTCGTCGATGGCCGCGTAGACCGCCCCGGGCCTCTCCCGCAAAGGCTGGTGTCCCGCGTCGGGGATGAGTTCGAACCGCGCGTGGGGGAAGGCCGCGGCGTAGGCACGGCCGAAGCCGGGGCTGACGACGGTGTCGTTCCCGCCCCAGAGGACCAGCACCGGGCAGGTGACGTGCGCGAGGCGGGGCAGCAGACCGGCGTCGGCCATGGCCGGTCCCGTGTACGTGAGCAGGGCGGCCGTCGCCGCGGGCGAGGGCCCGCGGCGCGGTGCCGGGCCGGGCCCCGGGGCGGGGGCGGAGGGGGTGGTCGAGGGCGGTGGCCCGGTCGGCATGGTGACCTGCTCGCCCGGCACCACGGGGCCGATGGCGTCCACGAGGACGAGCCGCGAGACACGGCCCTCGTGGTCGTCCAGGACGGCCTGGGCGGCGACCCAGCCGCCGAAGGACGTGCCGATGACCGTGACGTCGTCCAGGGCGAGGTGGCCGAGCAGGTCCAGGTAGGCGGCGGCGAGCGCGGGCACGGAGTCCAGGTCGTCGGGCCGTACCGAGCCCTCCCAGCCCGGGTGGGTGGGCGCCACGACCGCGTGGTCCCGTGCGAGGTGGTCGGCGAGGGGTGCGATGCCGGCGGGCCCGGGGCCGCCGTGCAGGACGAGGACCGGGCTGCCGTGGCCGGCTTCGCGTACGTCGAGGTGGAGTCCCGGGCGTACGGGAACGGAGCGGGGCGTGAGCATGGTCGCCGCCTCCTTCTGGTGGGTCGGGTTTCGGGCGGTTCCGGTGGGGCGCCGAGGGGGCCCCACGCCTCAGGAGCGGTCCGCGTTCCCGGCCGGGCCCGAGGTGAAGAACGCGACCATTTCCTGGAGGCCCCGCTCGCCGAACATCGTGTCCAGGCTGGTCGCGGAGTCGAGGGCGGTCTCCTCGCTGCGCGGGAAGAGCTCCTTCTCGTAGGCGCCGAGCGCGGCCTCGGTGTCGCCGGGGTGGGAGGCGACGGCCAGGGCGAGGCGCGCGCCGTCGAGCATGGCGAGGTTGGCGCCCTCGCCCGCGAACGGCGACATCACGTGCGCGGCGTCACCGAGCAGGGTCACGCCGGGTACGCGCTCCCAGCGGTGTCCCACGGGCAGCGCGTGGACACGGCGCGGGGTGATGGCGTCCGCGTCGGCGATCAGCCTGCGCAGCCCCTCGTCCCAGCCGTCGAAGTGGGCGAGGACCGCGGCCTTGGCGGCGACGGGGTCCGAGAAGTCGACGGTGTCCACCCAGCCCTCGTCGGCCTTGAGCGCCGTGTAGGCGTGCAGGCTGCCGTCGCTCTCGCGGTGCGCGAGGATTCCGCGCTCGTCGCCCAGCGCCATGAAGAAGCCGTCGCCGACGACCGCCGCGCTGTCCGGGTGGCGGGTGTCGGCCTCGAACAGGTCGGTTTCGGCGAGGGAGATACCGGTGTACACCGGCCGGGCGTCCGAGAGCAGCGGCCGGACGCGGGACCAGGCGCCGTCCGCGCCGATCAGCAGACCGGTCGTGATGGCGGAACCGTCGGAGAACGCCACCTCGTGACGGCCGTCCCCGAGCGCCCGGACGCCGGTGACCCGCCGCCCCCAGTGGACCGTGCCGGCGGGCAGGGAACCGAGCAGCAGGTCGCGCAGCTCGCCGCGATCCACCTCGGGCCGGTCGCCGGTGCCGTCGTCCTCCTCCTCCACCCACACGGTGCCGTCGGGGCCGAGCAGCCGCATCGCCTCGCCGCCCGGGTGGACGATCGCGCGGAACTCCTCGTGCAGGTGGGCGGCGTGCAGAGCCTTCTGCCCGTTCGCCTCGTGGATGTCGAGCATGCCGCCCTGGGTACGGGCCTCGGGCGAGTCCTCCAGTTCGAAGACGGCCGACTCGACGCCGTTGACGTGCAGGACACGGGCGGCGGTCAGGCCGCCCAGACCGCCGCCGACGATCGCGACGGGGAAATGGCTGGTGGTGGTCATGGGGTGCCTCCGGAAGAGAACGTGGGGGACTACAGGCTCGCCGAACGCCGCGGGCCCGCCCGGAAGGCGCGAGTGCGCTCGGCGGGGGCGTGAACACCGGGGAGACCGGTCGGCGGCCACGGTGACGTCTCCACTGTAACGAACACGTTCGTCACGAACAAGTTCTTCGGAGGGAGCGTCGCGGTCTGCGCGGTCCACGCGGTGCGCGGGGGGCGGGGTGGAGGTGGAACCGCTCTCCGTGGCGGGGGGCCGGGGGGCGGGGGCAGGGGCGGGGGCGGGAAGCGGGCCCGCTCCCCGCGCCGGGGCGGCGACGGCGGGGTCGCCGGGGCGCTAGCCCTCGACGGGGGGTGCCGGCGTGTGGGTGATGCCGTTGACGAGGACGTCGAAGCCCCAGCGGAATCTCTCTTCCGGGGTGCCCCCGATCAGCGCGGGCATATGCGCGGCGATCGCCGGATGCGTGGTCTCGCTCGCGGTGGCCAGGGCGTGCACGGTGGCGTTCCAGTCGTCCGCGGAGGCCGGGTCGCGCTCGCGCGTCGACTGCTCGGCGGCGGTGGCCGTCGCGCTCTGGAGCAGCTTGTCCACCCCCCAGGCGGCCTGTTCGCGGGCGGCCCCGCCGCGGGACAGCAGGCCGAGGACGCGTTCCACCAGGCGCAGGTAGTTCTCCCCGCTCGGGCGGGCGACGAGCGCGGAGCGCGCGAGCTGCGGGTACGCGAACAGCACCAGGGTGTACGACCTCATCACCGCGCGCAGCTGCTCCCGCCAGTCCTCGCCGCCCTCGTCCCCCGACAGGTCGACCTCGCCCAGCAGGGCGTCCAGGACCGCCGCGTGCAGGGCCGCGGTGTTGGCCACGTAGACGTAGAGCGAGGCCGGGCCGGTGTCCAGCTCCTGGGCGAGGCGGCGCATCGTGACCTTCTCCAGCCCCTCCTCCCGCATGATCCGGAGGGCGGTCTCCACGATCCACTGCCGGGACAGGGCGGGTTTCGCCGGGCGGTCCCGGCGGCTCAGCGGCTCTCGTCTGGTAGTCATGCCCCCGATCGTAACGAACGCGTTCGCCGCGGTCGTACGCCGTTTCCACGCGGGGCGGGGCCGCTCGTTCCAGGGGCGTGGGCGGCCAAGGCTCCGGCGAAGGCCCCGGCCAAGTCCCCGGCGAAGGCTCCAGGGGGAGGCTCCGGGGGGAGGCTCCGGGCGTGAACGAACTTGTTCGCGGCGAACATGTTCGTTACGGTGGCGGGGAACTCCTCCCCTCCCGCCGCCCTGAAAGGGGTGACCCGCATGCCGCGCCCCTCCGCCCCTGCCCCGAAGCCCGCTCCTCTCCCGAAGCCCGCCCCCGCCCCCGCCGAGGTGCCCAGGAACATCCGCTGGGTCCTGCTCGGCGTCCTGCTGGCTCTGCTCCTGTCGATGCTGGACGGGCTGATCGTCGGCACGGCGATGCCCACCGTCGTCGCGGACCTGGGCGGCCTCGACCACATGTCGTGGGTCGTCACCGGCTACACCCTGGCCACCGCCTGTTCCACCCCCGTGTGGGGCAAGCTCGGTGACCTCTTCCACCGCAAGACGATGTTCCTGGTCTCGATCGCGCTGTTCCTGGTGGCCTCGGTGCTGTGCGGCACGGCCGTCTCCATGGACGGGCTCATCGTCTTCCGTGTCCTCCAGGGCCTGGGCGCCGGAGGGATGGGGGCCGGTGCGTTCGCTCTCATCGGCGTCCTGCTGCCCCCGCGCGAGCGAGGCCGCTACCAGGGCATGGTCGCGGCGGTCATGGCTGTCGGCCAGCTCGGCGGGCCCCTGGTCGGCGGCTTCGTCACCGGCCACCTCGGCTGGCGCTGGGCCTTCTACGTCAACGTGCCCGTCGGTCTGGTGTGCGTCGTCTGGTGCTGGGTCATGCTGCGCGTACCCGGGCCCGCGCGGCAGGGCAGGGCCGTCATCGACTGGTGGGGCATCGCCTTCCTCACCGGCGCGATCTCCGCGTTCGTCACCGCCGCGACCTGGGCGGGCAGCACGTACGCCTGGGGCTCGTGGCAGATCGTCGCCCTGGCCGCCGTCGCCACCGGCCTGCTCGCCGCGTTCGTCGCCACCGAGCGCCGCGTCGCCGAGCCGCTGATGCCCCCGCGCATCTACCGGGGCCACCGCAACTTCCCGCTCGCGGCCGTCCTGATCACCGTCACCGGTGTGGCCATGTTCGGCGCCACCCTCTACCTGCCTCTGTACCAGCAGGACGTCCAGTCGGCCTCCGCGTCCCACTCGGGGCTGCTCCTGCTGCCGATGATGACCGCCACGCTGATCACGTCGAACATCGCGGGCAAGGTCATGACCGCCACCGGCCGGTACAAGGTCTTCCCCGTACTCGGCTCCGCGCTCCTCGTGACCGGCATGGGCCTCCTGTCCACGATGGGCACCGACACCTCACGCCTCGCGACCGCCGCGTACATGGCCGTCGTCGGCGCGGGCACCGGCTTCACCCAGCAGATGTCCAACACCATCGCCCAGAACGCCGTCGGCCTGCGCGACATCGGCTCCGCCTCCGCCGCCACCAACCTGTTCCGCAACCTCGGCGGTTCTCTCGGCGTCGCCGTGTTCGCCTCCCTCTTCGCCGGGGCCGCCCACGCGTCCGGTGAAGAATCCGGCGGCGGTACGGCCGTACCGCACTCCGCCGCCTACGTCGCCGGTGTCGCGCACGCGACCCATCTCATCTTCCTCACCGGAGCGCTGATCGCCCTGGCCGCCCTTCTCGCCGCCGTGTTCCTCAGGGAAACCCCCCTGCGCGGTAGGCCCGGCCCCGCCCCCGCCGACGAACCCGCCCCGAAGACCGAGGACGCGCCCGCGAGCTGAGCCGCGCGGTGGGGGCTCGGCGCGCGTCCGGACCACCGCTCACCCAGGTGCCGGTGAGGCGGGAGCCGGCCGTGCCACGGAGGATGTTCTTCCGCTTCCTCTCCCCCTGGAACGGGCGTACGAGGTCTCCTCGCGGGCACCGGCATGTCATCACAAGCCCGCTACATCGGCTCATTGGGGAGAAGTCATGTCGAGCTACCAGGACTCCACGCACAAGTCCCACCCGGCCCCGCAGGGCTACTCGGCCCAGCCGGGGACGCGTACCGGGACCAACGGGCTGGCGGTGGCCGGGCTCGTCTGCGGCATCGTCGGGATTCTCGTCTTCAACATCGTCCTCGGGCCGCTCGCGATCATCTTCGGTGCGGTCAGCCGGCGCGCCGTCCCCGCCAAGGGCGGCAAGGGCCTGTCCACCGCCGCCATCGTGCTCGGCGTCCTCGACCTGCTGCTGTTCGGCGCGATGCTCGCCTTCGCGGCCAGCAACGGCGGGTTCCACTGGTACGTCGGTGGCTGACGCCGCCTCCCGTACGGAAGCTCTCAGGCCCGGTGGCCAAGGACGTTGACGACCTTGCCGCCGGGCTCCCGTACGAAGAAGCGGCGCACGCCCCACTCCTCGTCCCGCAGCGGTACCAGGATCTCCGCCCCTGACTCGCGCATCGCCTCGTACGCCGCCTCCACGTCGTCCACCTCGATGCTGACGTCCGGGGACACCGGCGCCGTGCGGTCCCGCGTCATCGCGCTGAGCTGTACCGAAGGACTTCCCGGCTCCGCGAAGGTCGCGATCCAGCCGTGGTCCATCACCTGTTCCAGGCCCAGTAGTTCGTAGAACGCGCGGCTCTGCGGGAGTGAGGACGACGGCAGTACGGGGACGATTCTGCGGACGGACATCGGTGGTTACCTCTTCCCTCTCGTGGTCATGCCTCTGCGCCCGGGAACGGTTCCCCGCACTGGGAGCAGTACCTCGGGCGGGGGTCGGCGGAAACGCGTCCGCACGCTTCGCACACCAGGGGGAGCAGGCAGGCGGGTTCGCCTCCGGCGGGGTCCGGGGCGGCCACCGGCGCCGTTCCTCCCACCGACATCCCCGGACGGCGGCGGTGCACCGTCAGGTAGGCGAGGCCCCGCGGTCCGGCCTCCAGCGTGCGGGGCGCTCCGCGCGGGAGCCAGAGGAGGGTGCCGGGGGTGAGTTCCGCCGGTTCGCCGGGGCCGGCGGCCCCGGGCCCCGCCGTGCCCGTACCGTCCACCGCCAGGAGGAGGACGTCGAGGGTGTCCTCGCGGTGTTCGCCGACCTGTTCACCCGCCGGCAGCCGTACGAGATTGGCGTCCAACTCCCGCCCGGCCTCGGCCAGTCGCCATACCGCGCCGCCCTCGGCCGGGTCGCTCTCGGAGAGGGCCTGGGGGAGGTGCGCGAGGGGGCGGGGCGCCGGGGACATCTCCGTACCTTCCTGACTCCGTGACTCCGTGACTCCGAGACTTCGTGACTCCCTGGACTTCCTGGACTCCGTTACTCCCTGACTCCGTGCCTAGCGACTGGTGGTGGCGGTGAAGGCGGTCCAGGCGGTGGGAGCGAAGGCGAGGACCGGACCGGTGGGGTTCTTCGAGTCGCGGACGTGTACCGGGGACCGCACACCGTGCGCAGCCGGTTCATGGGCGACTTCGAGGCAGGCACCGCCACTGCTGCCGCTGTAGCTCGACTTGAACCACTGTAGTCCCGTGCGCATTACTCTCCCAGGCGCTCCAGCAGGCCCCTTGTGTCCTTGGCGTTGAGGGCCTGCGTGCGCAGCATGGCATACCTCCGAGTGAGGATGCTGACCATATTGGGGTCGACGATGATCCGGCTGCTGTCCTGAATTTCCGTGTAGCCGATGTGTTGGAAGTCGGGTGTTTCCACAAGAATGAAAGGACCGTCCAGCCCTGCGTGCTCCGTGGCTGTTCGTGGCAGGATCTGAATGGTCACACCTGGGTGATCCGCCATCGTTCGTAGGTGTTGGATCTGCTCACGATGTTGCGCCAAGGTGCCCAGCCGGAGGGTCAGTACGGGTTCCCAGACGACGAAGGACAAGGCGGGCGGCGGCTTCCGGTTGAACACTGCCTGACGTTCGATCCGCAAATCCGTCTGTTCGTTGATTTCGTCCGAGTCGAAGGGCGGGACACGATTGCTGAGGATCGCCCGCGCGTAATCCGTCGTCTGGAGCAGGCCGGGCAGTACGCCGTTCTCATACCAGGAGAGGGAGACCGCAGTAGCCTCCAGCCCAAGGTACTCGGCGACCCATGCCGGTGTGCGGTCCACCTCCGGCAGATGTCCGAGCGCCGCCGACAGGACTCCGTTGGTGTGCGGCAGCTCGTCCAGCCGCGCCGCGTGCTCCGGCTTCAGTGCGCGTCTGCCCTGCTCGATCGACGCCAACAGGTCCGCGCCCATCGGGACTTCGGCGGGCCAGTCGTTCCTGGGTGTGTCCGGCGGCGATGCGGAGAGTGGCGATCTGCGCGCCGAGCGTCTTCATGGCGGAGCCGTTCTTGGGACGGCGGTCCCGTGGAGGCAGGGTGACGAACTCCCCGCGCTGTGGCGTACTTCGACGTGACGAGCCGGCGGTTGCCGCTCTGACGGCGCGGACCGCGACGAGGCGGGCCCCTCCTCCGCTGGGGGCCCGCCCGTCGTGTCCGCGACCGTGGTGGTCAGGTCAGCGGTTACCAGATCAGCGCGGTCGCCGCGTCCGTCTGCCAGAAGGAGACCGCGAGGTCGTCGTCCACGTAGACGCTGCCGCCGGGGACCGGGGTGGTCGCGAGGCCCCCGACGCTGCCCGCCATGGCCCGGCCCGACATGGCCAGCTTCATCTCCTTGGCCTTGCGGCCGTGGTCGCCGTCGCCCGACAGGAGGACCGAGGCGTACGCGTGCTCGCCCGGCTCCAGCGTCACGACCGCCTGCGGCCGGCTGTCCTCGATCCACGGCGCGCTGCTCTGGTCGCCGTCGAATCCGAGGTACGGGGCGCCGTACGCGTAGCAGCGCTTGCCGGACTCGTTCGTCAGCGTCAGGAGCAGGTGGTTGATGGGGCGGGAGGGAACGGACATGCGGATCTTGCTGTTGGCCACGGTGCAGGTGACGGCCGCGGCGGGCTTCTTCGGCGGGGCGGCGGCGGCCGCTGCCTTCGCCTGACGGGCCGCGTTCACCGGCTTCGCGGAGACGGGCCGCGCGTGGCTGCCCGAGGCGGCCTCCGGTTCGGCCGCCTTCGCCGCGGTCCCCTTCGCTCCGGTCTGCCGCGCCCCGGTGTTCTCCGGCGCACCGGCCGGCTGGTCGTCGCCGCGGGTCGCCGTCTTCGTCCCCGTCTCCTGCTTCGTCTTCGTGTCCACGGGGGCGCTGTACGTACTGTCCTTGACCTTGCCGACGGTGTCCTCGGCCCCCGAGCAGGCCGTGAGGGAGAGACCGGCGAGGGCGGTGAGCGCGGCCGCCGCCGTACGGAGGGCGAGGCGGCGGGAGGTGGGGTGACGGCGCATCAGGGTCTTCCTTCACTCAGCGGTGCGGGCCGACCGCCCGGCGGGGTGCCGGGGCGGCGTGCTTGGATGAACCAAGCTTGTGCCGGTGCGCGTCCCAGGCGGTAGCGGACACGGCCAGGTCGGGACGCTGGAACGGTTCCACCACCTCTGACCTGTGAGAACAAGGGGAGCCTGGAACGCCCGCCCGGGACATCACGAGAGCGCCCGGACATGTCCGGAGAGGTACGGAGGGGGAGAAACGGGTGGCTGCGGGACCTGAGACCGCCGCGTTCGCGGAGCGTTTGCGGGAGCTGAAGGAGCGGTCGGGGCTCAGCTACGGGGTGCTCGCCAAGCGGCTCCACCTCAGTACCTCGACGCTGCACCGGTACTGCAACGGGGACGCCGTACCCGCCGAGTTCGCGCCCGTCGACCGCCTCGCCCGGCTCTGCAAGGCCCGGCCCGAGGAGCTGATGGACCTGCACCGGCGCTGGCTCCTCGCGGACGCCGCCCGGGGGCGGGGGGATAGGGGGCGGTCGGCCGCCGTCCCGGACGCGCACCCGGGGGCGGCCTCCGACGCGGCCCCGGACGCGGCCTCGGACTCGCCTCCGGGTGCGGCCTCGAACCCCGCGCCGGGGTCCCACCCGGGTACGGCTTCCGTCGTCGACCCGGCCTCCGTCTCCGTCTCCGTCGCCGTCTCCGCTTCCGTTCCCGGTCCGGGTCCCGGCCCGTCCCCGGCCCCAGGACCCGCGCCCGACCAGGAACCCGGCCCCGGTCCCAGTCCCGGTCCCAGTCCCGGTCCGGGTCCCGGTCCTGATTCCGGTTCCGGTTCCGGTCCTGATTCCGGTTCCGGACTCGCGCCGGACGCCGATACCGACGCCCGGTCCTCCCGGCCGCCTCGGCGCCGTACGCTGCTCGCCGCCGCGGTCGCCGTCGTCCTGGTCGCCGGGGGCGCGGTCGGTCTGACCCGGTTCGCGGGTGCGGAGGACCGGCCTTCCTCCCGTGCGGTGGAGGCGACGCACTCCCGGGCGGTGGAGCCGTCCGGGTCCGGCGAGGCGGCGCCGGACGCGCGCCCGAAGCCCTCCGCCTCGCCCTCCGGCTCCGCCTCGCCCTCCCGCTCCGCCTCACGGAGCGCGAGCCCCTCCGCGAAGGCCGGCCCCAGCGGGTCCGGTGGTGCCCGTCCCCCCGCAGCCGTCGGGAGCGGTGGCGCGCACCTCGGCCCCGCGCCCGCCGGTGACCCGCTCTCCGTCAACGTCCGGCCCTACGTGTGGGACGACCCCTGCACGCAGCACTACCTCGTCCAGGCCGGGCCGGACAAGGTGTCGCCGCCGCCGACCGAGCAGGACGCCGCCGGGTGGGTGCGCTCCATGGGGGCCGTCTCGGCCGACTACGAGCGGGTCGCCGTCACCGTGCAGGGGCTGACCGACGACACCGTCGTCCTGGAGGGGCTGCACGTGCGGACCGTCGGTACGAGTGCGCCGCTCGCCTGGAACTCGTACACCATGGGCGTCGGTTGCGGGGGCGGTGTGCCGGCCGCGTCCTTCGACGTGGACCTCGACGCGGCCCGGCCCCGGACCACGCCCCTGTCCGGGCAGCGGGACTTCCCGTACAAGGTGAGCGAGAGCGACCCCGAGGTCTTGTACGTCACCGCGCACGCGCGCTCCCACGACGTCCTCTGGTACCTCGAACTCGACTGGTCCAGCGGCGGCCGGCACGGCACGCTCACCGTCGACAACGCCGGGACCCCGTTCCGTACGAGCGGGTCGAGAGGACGGCCGCAGTGGCAGTGGCCGCCCGGTGACAGCGGGTGGGGCAAGCCCGAGACCTACTGAGCGGCCCGGCGGCGCGTACCGGGGCGGTACCGGTGTCCCCGCCCCGGTTGTCCGCACCGTGAAACCCCTGTCTTCGGCGCGGGCCGCCGGAATACGCTGCCCGGGTCCCCGTCTCAACCGATGCGCCGTCGGCACACCCCCGGGGCGGTGGCGCACGGCGGCCGGTCAGGAGCCGCTGCCGTGTCGTCAGCCGTCCCGTCCTCGCCCGCGCCTCTCCCGGCGTCCCAGGCCGCGCCCTTGCCGCCGCTGTCCGGACGCGCCGGTTCCGTGGAGTCCTCGCCCGTACGGGACATCCTCGCGCTCACCGCGCGGCCCGAGGTGATCTCCTTCGCGGGAGGGCTGCCGGCGCCCGAACTCCTCGACGCGGAAGGGGTCGCCGGGGCGTTCGCCGCCGTACTGCGCGACAGCGGCGCCCAGGCGCTCCAGTACTCCACCACCGAGGGTGAGCCGCTGCTGCGCGCCGCGCTCGCCGACCGGGCCACCGCGCGCGGACTGCCGACCTCGGCCGAGGACCTGCTCGTGACCACCGGTTCGCAGCAGGCGCTGCACCTCGTCGCCACGGCGCTGCTGGAGCCGGGGGACGTCGTCGTGGTCGAGGACCCCTGCTATCTCGCGGCCCTCCAGGTGTTCGCGTTCACCGGGGCGCGCGTCGTGCCGGTGGAGTGCGACGAGGACGGCATCGTGCCCGGGGCGCTCGACGAGGCCGTCGTCCGTGAGCGGCCCAAACTGCTGTACACCGTGCCGACGTTCCAGAACCCGACCGGGCGGACCCTGCCGGGGGCGCGGCGCGCGGCCCTCGCGGAGATCGCGGCGCGGCGCGGGCTGTGGATCGTGGAGGACGACCCGTACGGGGAGCTGCGCTACGAAGGGGAACGGGTGCCGTGGATCGCGTCCTGCCCGGGGGCCCGGGACCGCACCGTGCTGCTCGGCAGCTTCTCCAAGGTGCTGGCACCCGGGCTGCGGCTGGGATGGCTGCGGGCCCCCGCCGCGCTGCGGCGGGCCTGCGCGGTGGTCAAGCAGTCCACGGATCTGCACACGCCGACGGTGACGCAGCTCGCCGCCGCGAGGTACCTCGCGGACCAGGACCTGGACGCGCGGGTCGCCTCGGTGGCGCGGGTGTACGGGGCGCGGCGCGACGCGATGCTGGCCGGTCTGCCCGGGGCGCTCCCGGCCGGCTCGCGGTGGACGCGGCCCGAGGGCGGGATGTTCGTGTGGGTCCGGCTCCCGGAGGGCTGGGACGCGGGGCGGGTGCTGCCGGAGGTGGTGCGGCACGATGTCGCCTATGTGCCGGGTGTGCCGTTCTTCGCGGGGGAGGGGGACCGGCGGACGTTGCGGATGTGTTTTGTCACGCAGGACGAAGAGGTGATCGGGGAGGGGCTGCGGAGGCTCGCCGCCGGGTTCTCGGCGGTGGAAGTGTCCTCAAGCGCCGGACGGGCTGGGTAGCGGGAGCGGGGGGACCTGGGCCGTTGTGGGGTGGCGCGGATTACCGATGTCCTCAAGCGCCGGACGGGCTGGATGGGGGCCGGGTGCGGGTTGGGTAGCGGGAGCCGGGGGACCTGGGCCGTTGTGGGGCGGCGCGGATTACCGATGTCCTCAAGCGCCGGACGGGCTGGATGGGGGCCGGGGCGTGGGCTGGGCAGGTCGCCAGGTCGCCAGGTCGCCAGGTCGTCAGGTCGCCGGCTGGGCAAGGTGGCGCCGCCTGACGCCAGGTCACGCCGGTGGGGCGCCGCCGTGTTCGCGGCGCCCCACCAGCACGCTTTCCGCTTTCCGCTTCCGCTTCCGTTACAGCGACTTCGGCGCCCTGATCCCCAGCAGGGACAGGCCCTTCGCCAGCGTCCGGGCCGTGACGTCGCACAGGAAAAGCCGGTTCTCGACCACGGCCTGGGGGTTGTCCTCGCTCAGGACATGGCACTGGTCGTAGAACGTCGTGTACAGCGAGGCCAACTGGTAGAGGTACGCGGCCAGTTTGTGCGGGGCGTACTCCTCGGCGGCCTCCTGGACCGTCGCGCCGAACGCGTCCGCGTGCAGGCCCAGGGCCCGTTCGGCGGGGGCGAGTTCGAGTCCGGGGTGGGCGGCGGGCGTGAACTGGCCCCCGGCGCGCCGCAGGATCGACTGGATACGGGCGTAGGCGTACTGGATGTAGACGCTGGTGTCGCCGTTGAGGGACACCATCTGGTCGAGGTCGAACTTGTAGTCCCGGTTCGCGGAGGTCGACAGGTCGGCGTACTTGACCGCGCCGATGCCCACCTGGGCGCCCCGCTCCACGATCTCGGCCTCGCCGAGCTGCCCCCGGACGTCCTTCTCGCGGACCACGGCGGTGGCCCGCTCCACGGCCTCGTCCAGGAGGTCGACCAGCCGGACCGTCTCGCCGGACCGGGTCTTGAACGGCTTGCCGTCGGCGCCGAGCACCGTGCCGAAGGCGAGCTGCACGGCCCTGACGTCGTCGTTGAGCCAGCCGGCCCGCCGGGCCGTCTCGAAGACCATCTTGAAGTGCAGGGCCTGCCGCGCGTCCACGACGTACAGCAGGGTGTCGGCCTTCAGGTGGAAGACCCGGTCCCGGATCGCGGACAGGTCGGTCGCCGCGTAGCCGTAACCGCCGTTGGACTTCTTGACGATCAGCGGGACCTGATTGCCGTCGGGGCCCAGCACGTCGTCGAAGAACACGCACAGCGCGCCCTCGGACCGCACGGCCACCCCGGACTCCTCCAGGAGCCGGCAGGTCTCCTCCAGCATCTCGTTGTAGCCGGACTCGCCGACGATGTCCTCGTCCCGGATGTCCATGTCGAGCTTGCCGAACACCGAGTTGAAGTAGATCTTCGACTCGTCCACGAACCGGTGCCAGTAGCGCAGCGTCTCCTCGTCCCCGGCCTGGAGGTCCACGACCCGCCGCCGGGCCCGCTCCTTGAACTCCGGGTCCTCGTCGAAGGCCCGCTTCGAGGTCTTGTAGATCCGGTTGAGGCTCGACATGGCCTCCTCGCCGGCCTGTTCCTCGGACACGTCGCCGTGGCCGCCGGACAGCTCGTCGGGGTGCTCGATCAGGTACTGGATGAGCATGCCGAACTGCGTGCCCCAGTCCCCGATGTGGTGGCGCCGCACGACGGTCTCGCCGGTGAACTCCATGAGCCGCATCACGGCGTCCCCGATGACGGCGGACCGCAGGTGACCGACGTGCATCTCCTTCGCCACGTTCGGCTGGGCGTAGTCGATGACCGTCGTACCGGGGTGCTCGGTGTGGCCGACGCCGAGCCGCGCGCCGTCCTCGGCGCGGGCCGCGAGGTTGGCCAGGATCGACCGGTCGGACAGCGTGATGTTGAGGAAGCCGGGGCCCGAGACCTCGATGTCCTTGATCACCTCGCCGTCCGGCAGCGCCTCGACGACCTTCGCGGCCAGCTCCCTCGGGTTGGCCTTGGCCTTCTTCGCGAGCGCGAGGACCCCGTTGGCCTGGAAGTCGGCCCGGTCGCTTCGGCGCAGCAGCGGGTCCGCCCCCTCGGCGCCCGGCAGGGCGGCCACGAGGGCGTTCTTGAGCTGCTGCTCGACGGAAGCGGTGAGGGACGTGACCGAGGCCATAGGGGTGGGAGCCGTTCTCCTCGTGGGTGCAGATACTCCGTCCAGTATCCCATCAGGCACGGGGCGCCCGTGAAACGGATATCCGGCGGGCGGGCTTCCTCGGTGGGGTGCCGGTGTGCGGGCTCCCTCCCCCCGGCCCGCTCAAACCCGTTTTCGTAGTTCCTTACGGAACTGGGAGAATGGGGGGACGGTAACCACACCCCACCCCGGAAGAAGGACGTGCCGATCGTGGCTCAGAGCACAGAGACCACCGACTGGGTCTCCCGTTACGCGGACGAGGTCATCGCCGAGTCGGAGCGTCGTGCCAAGGGCGCGAAAACGGAGCCGGGCGCCCCCGTCGTGGTGGCCTCGGGGCTGTCCCCGTCCGGGCCCATCCACCTCGGCAACCTGCGCGAGGTCATGACCCCGCATCTGGTCGCCGACGAGATCCGGCGGCGCGGGTACACCGTGCGCCACCTCATCTCCTGGGACGACTACGACCGCTACCGCAAGGTGCCGGGCGGCGTCCCCGGGGTGGACGAGAGCTGGGCCGAGCACATCGGCAAGCCGCTGACCGGCGTGCCCGCGCCGGCCGGTTCCGCGTACCCGAACTGGGCCGAGCACTTCAAGGCCGCGATGACCGCGGCGCTCGCCGAGCTGGGCGTCGAGTTCGACGGGATCAGCCAGACCGCGCAGTACACCTCCGGCGCCTACCGCGAGCAGATCCTGCACGCGATGCGGCACCGCAAGGACATCGACGCGATCCTCGACCAGTACCGCACCAAGAAGGACCCCGCGCAGCAGGCGAAGAAGTCGCAGAAGCCCGTCGACGAGGCCGAGCTGGAGGCCGCCGAGGGCTCCGGGGCGGCCGCCGAGGACGACGGCGGCGGCGCCGGCGGCTACTACCCGTACAAGCCGTACTGCGGGAACTGCGGCAAGGACCTCACGACCGTCACCGCGTACGACGACGAGACCACCGAGCTGGCCTACACCTGCGCCGCCTGCGGTTTCGCGGAGACCGTGAAGCTCAGCGAGTTCAACCGCGGCAAGCTCGTGTGGAAGGTCGACTGGCCGATGCGCTGGGCCTACGAGGGCGTGGTCTTCGAGCCCTCCGGTGTCGACCACTCCTCGCCGGGCTCCTCCTTCGTGGTCGGCGGGCAGATCGTCCGCGAGATCTTCGACGGGGTGCAGCCCATCGGGCCCATGTACGCCTTCGTCGGCATCAGCGGCATGGCCAAGATGTCCTCCAGCAAGGGCGGGGTGCCCACCCCGGCCGACGCGCTGAAGATCATGGAGGCCCCGCTGCTGCGCTGGCTGTACGCGCGCCGCCGCCCCAACCAGTCCTTCAAGATCGCCTTCGACCAGGAGATCCAGCGGCTCTACGACGAGTGGGACAAGCTCGCCGCGAAGGTCGCCGAGGGCTCCGTGCTGCCCGCCGACTCCGCCGCGTACAGCCGGGCCGTCTCCACCGCCGCCGGGGAGCTGCCGCGCACCCCGCGCCCGCTGCCGTACCGCACGCTGGCCTCCGTCGCCGACATCACCGCGGGCGCCGACGACCAGACCCTGCGCATCCTCAGCGAGCTGGACCCGGCGCACCCGCTGGACTCCCTGGACGAGGTGCGGCCGCGCCTGGACCGCGCCGAGGCGTGGATCGGCACGTACGTCCCCGCCGACCAGCGCACCGTCGTCCGCGCCGAGCCCGACGCCGCACTCCTCGGCTCCCTCGGCGAGACCGACCGCGAGTCGCTGCGCCGCCTCGTGGAGGGACTGGACGACCACTGGTCGCTCGACGGGCTCACGACCCTCGTCTACGGCGTCCCGAAGGTCATGGCCGGACTCGAACCGGACGCCAAGCCGACCCCGGAGCTGAAGGTCGCCCAGCGCACGTTCTTCGCGCTGCTCTACCGGCTCCTCGTCAGCCGCGACACCGGCCCGCGCCTGCCCACCCTGCTGCTCGCCGTGGGCGCCGACCGGGTCCGCGCCCTGCTGGGGCACTGACCGGGGACGTACGCGACACGTGGGGCCCGCCACCCGGCGATCCGGGAGGCGGGCCCCACGCGTGCGGTGCGGCGGTGCGCTCAGGCCGAGAACTCGGTGTCCAGCTCCTCCTGGTGGCGCAGCCGGAACTTCTTCACCTGCGGGACGAGCGTGGACTCCGACAGCGGACCGTCGCCGGAGCGGCCCGTCACCCCGTACATCTCCATCAGGTAGAGCCCGAACTGACGCGCGTTCGGGTACTCGCCGACCTCCTTGCGGTACTGCCGGAACGCCCCGTAGTACGCCTCCTCGCGCGACATGTCCTCCGGCAGCCCGGTGCGGCCCGTCTGCTCACCGGCCGGCGCGGACTCCTCGTCCTGCCCGGGGAACTCCTCGTTCTCGCCGTACTCGCCGTACCCCTCGGGCAGCGGCTGTGCGGTCTGCCCGGTCCCGGGCCGCTGTGCCCGCTCCGCCGGGTCCTGCTCGCCGCGCTGGCCGGGGACACGGCCCCGCGCGCCGACCTCGCCGAGCGGACGGGTGCGGTGCGGGCCCGCCGGGACGCGGACCCCGGCGCGGTCGGCCCGCGCCGCCTGCTCCTCCTCGGCGGCCGGGTCCTGCGGCGGTTCCTGCTCGTACCACTGGCGCGGCTGGTAGGGGGCGTCGAAGCGCGGGTTGAAGCGGGCCCCGTCCTCCTCGCCGCCCTGCTCCTCGCGCGGGTCGTACGGCGGCTCGAACTGCGGGTCGTAGCCGCCCGCGTACTCCTCGGCGGGCTGGAGCGGCGCCGCGAACCAGGGGCTGGTGTGCGCCGCCGGGTCCTGCACCTCGGCGTGCGGCGGCTCCTGCGCCCGCGCCTGGGACTGCGCTTGCGTCCGCGCCTGGGGCTGCGGCTGGGGCTGCTGCCCGGCGGGCCGGGGGGCGGGAGGCCCGGACTGCGGGGCGGCGGGCCCGGTCAGCTCGGGACGGGTCTCCCGCGCGGGAACCTCCTGCCGCGCCCCGTCCGCCGGCTGCCCGGGGGCGCCGCCCAGGCCCGGGATCACCGTCGGCTCGATACCGGCCGCCGCGAGGCCCGAGGGGGCCGTCTGGGCGAGCGGCACCCCGTAGCGGGCCAGCCGCAGCGGCATCAGCGACTCGACGGGGGCCTTGCGGCGCCAGGCCCGGCCGAAGCGGGAACGCAGCCGCGCCCGGTACACCAGCCGCTCCTGCTCCAGCTTGATCACCTGCTCGTAGGAGCGCAGCTCCCACAGCTTCATCCGGCGCCACAGGACGAAGGTGGGGACCGGGGACAGCAGCCAGCGGGTCAGCCGCACGCCCTCCATGTGCCGGTCGGCCGTGATGTCCGCGATCCGCCCGATCGCGTGCCGCGCCGCCTCCACGGACACCACGAACAGGACCGGGATGACGGCGTGCATGCCGACGCCCAGCGGGTCGGGCCAGGCCGCCGCGCCGTTGAAGGCGATCGTGGCGGCCGTCAGCAGCCACGCCGTCTGCCGCAGCAGCGGGAAGGGGATGCGAATCCACGTCAGCAGGAGGTCCAGGGCGAGCAGGACACAGATGCCCGCGTCGATGCCGATCGGCAGGACGTAGCTGAAGTTCCCGAAGCCCTTCTCGACCGCCAGCTCGCGCACCGCCGCGTAGGACCCCGCGAAACCGATACCGGCGATGACCACCGCGCCCGCGACGACCACACCGACCAGAATCCGGTGAGTCCGTGTCAACTGCATCGCGGCCACCCGCGATCCCCTCCCTGTTCGATTTCCGTGCGACACCAGACTGGCACACGCGGACGGGAGTGACGGACGCGGTCGTACGGGAACGGGCCGGGCGGACAGCGAGAAGCCCGGCCCGGCGGTCCGCGGCGAGGCCGTGGGAGAGCCGGACCGGGCGGGAAACGCCTGGTGCGGGGCGGGCGCGGGGCGCCCGGGGGCCTACTCGGCGGAGGCGGCGGAGGCGCTCGCCGAGGGCTTGCCCTCGTCCGGGCCGCCGCCCGACGTGGTGCCGGAGGACTTCTCGTCCGAGGGCTTCGCGCCGGGCTTGTCGCCGGACTTGTCGTCGTCGCCCTTGGAGTCGCCGCCCTTGGAGTCGCCGGACCCGGAACCGCCGGACTTGTCGTCCGGCTTGTCGCCGGCCTTCCCGCTCGGTGAGGCGGAGGCGCCGCCCTTGGCCGAGCCCTCACCGGAGCCGGTGGAGCCGGAACCCGCACCGTTGGCGGCCGCGATCGAGGCGGCCACCTCCTTCGCGGCGTTCTCGGCGTCCTTCAGCAGCTTGTCGGCGTCCGGGGCCTTGTCCCCGGCCAGACCGGCGCCGTTGTAGTCCACGGTGATCACGGCGTTCGCCGTGCGCGCCAGGACCGTCTGCTGCTTGAAGGAGCCCTCCTTCTTCTTCAGGTCGTAGCGCACCGCCGTCGCGGAGTCCCCGACGCCCGCGACGCTCGACGTCTTGAGCCCGGTGGCCCCCTCGGTGGCCTGCGTCGAGCGCAGTTGCTTCTCCTGGTACGAGGTGGCCCGCTTCTCGCCCGTGCCGAGGGTCGGGTCCGAGTCGAACCGGACGAGGGACACGCTCAGCCAGCGGTACTGCGAACCGTCGACCCCGTTGCTCTTGAGGCCGTTCCACGAGCAGGTGCCGCGCGTGGAGACCTCGTCCGAGGCGCCGGGCGTGCCGGACTTGTCCTTGGCGGCGGGGACCAGATCCTCCACCGTCTTCTTCGACAGGGCCTTGCACGCCTCGGGCAGCTTCGCGAACTTCGCCTCCGGCGTCCGCTCCTCCTTGACGGTGGCCCCGCCGCTCTTCGCGCCGGCGCTCGCGGAGGGGGAGGGGCTCTGCTTCCCGCTCTTCGAGGCGGACGCGGAGTCGTCGGAGTCCGAGGAGCAGCCGGCGGCCACGAAGATCACCGGAACGGCCGCGCAGGCGAGTATGCGGGAGAGTCGCTGTACTGGTCGGTGCATGGTTCCTTCGCTCAGGTCGTGCGGCCGGGGGCCACGGGCCCCGGGCAGGGCAGGTGTCGGCGGGCCACCGCCGACAGGTCCGGTGAGTCACCGTACGCCGAAGCGGATGCCCACCGGAGCGGGACGGAGTCCTCGCGAAGGTCCGGCCCGGGGGCGGCCCGGTCGCTCACTCGTCGAAGGAATCGGCGACCGACCGGGCCACTTTCTGCGCCTTGTCCTGCATTTCCTTGCTGTCGGCCAGCTCCCCGGCGCGGGCCGGCTGCTGCTCGTACTCGACGCTCACCACGACGTTCGACGTGCGGAACACCACAGTCACCGTGCGCCGCCCGGTGGCCGCTCCGGCCTTCGCGAGCTGGTCGTCGAGGAAAGCGGAGTTCCCCAGTCCGGTAAGCAGCCGGGGCCGCAGCTCGGGCGACCGCGCGCCGGGATCACCCGTATTGTCCCCGGCGTCACCGTTGTCGGGGTTGACGGTGGAGGAGGGGCTTGTGTTCCCGTTCGTCCCGGAGCCGGTGGGGGTGCCCGGGGACTTTTCGCCGCCCCGCGCGCCGTCCGGGCCGGTGCCCTGCGCGGCGCCGTTCCCTCCGGTGTCCTTGCCGGGGCGCGTGTCGGTGTCCGTGTCCGTGTCCGTGCCCTTGCTCGCGCCCGGGTCCGTGCCGGTGTCCGTGTTCTTGCCGTCGCCGGTCGGGGAGGGGGTGACGACCGGGGCGGTGCCGGGGGCCGCGGGCAGCTTCGCGGCGTCCTCCAGCTTCTCGTAGACGGAGGTGGCGCGATCGTCGTCGCTCACGTCGGCGTCGTACGACACGACCCGCTCGAAGCCGATCCGCAGCGCGTCCGAGCTGTCGGCGTCCTCGGCCTTCCAGCGGCAGCCGACCCGGCGCTCGTTGTCGTAGGTCAGCGCCATCGTGCCCCGGTACGCCGCGTCCCGTTCGTCCTCGTCCAGCTCCTTGAGGCCGGGCAGCAGCGCGTCCAGCGTTCCGTGGTCGAGCACCCCGCAGGGCTCCGGCAGCGTTCCGTACTTCCCGGGCTGCGCGGCCGCGGCCGTCGTGCCCTGGGTGCCGGGCTTGCCGTCCGCGGTGCCGTCCCCGTCGGCGGACCCGCCGGTGCAGCCGCACAGGACGGCGGCAAGGAGCGCCGCCGCGCCCGGTACGTAGACCTTTCGCCGCATGGTGGTAGGGCTCCCCTCGTGGCCGCGCGCCGCCGTCCGGCGCGGTGCGCGGGCCGCGCCGCCGGGTCCTCCCGCCGGTGGTCCGGTGGCCGGGTGGTCCGGTGCTCCGGAGGTCCAGTGGTGCGTCGGTCCAGTAATCCAGTTGCCGCCGGTATGCGGCCGATGCAGACAATGTGTACCGCACGCGCCGCTCCGGACGCTGGTCCGCTGTCCGCTTTGTTGACCATGGATCCGGTATTTGCGCTTTCGTTTTTGTGCGGAAACGGGTGGTGGACGAGGAATCGGCGTCCGCCCGCCGCCCGGCCGTCGCCGACTTCCAGCCCAGGGGGGACGTATGTCGTACGTGGAGATTCCGGGGGCGAAGGTCCCCATCAGGATGTGGGCCGACCCGGCCCAGGTCGAGGACGTGGCGCTGCGTCAGCTCCAGAACGTCGCGACGCTGCCGTGGATCAAGGGCCTCGCTGTGATGCCCGACGTGCACTACGGCAAGGGCGCCACGGTCGGCTCGGTCATCGCGATGCGTGACGCGGTGTGCCCGGCGGCCGTGGGGGTGGACATCGGCTGCGGGATGTCGGCCGTCCGCACCTCGCTGACCGGGAACGACCTGCCCGGCGACCTGTCCCGCCTGCGCGCCCGCGTCGAGCGGGCCATCCCGGTGGGGCGCGGGATGCACGACACCCCGGTCGACCCCGGCCGGCTGCACGGCTACCCGACGGCGGGCTGGGACGCGTTCTGGTCCCGGTTCGGCGGCGTGGCCGAGGCCGTGCGCTTCCGCGAGGAGCGGGCCATGAGGCAGATGGGCTCGCTCGGTTCGGGCAACCACTTCGCCGAGGTCTGCGTCGACACCTCGGGCGCGGTGTGGCTCGTCCTGCACTCCGGTTCGCGCAACATCGGCAAGGAGCTGGCGGAGCACCACATCGGCGTGGCGCAGAAGCTGCCGCACAACCAGGGGCTCGTCGACCGGGACCTCGCGGTCTTCGTCGCGGACACCCCGCAGATGGCCGCGTACCGCAACGACCTGTACTGGGCGCAGGAGTACGCGAAGCACAACAGGGCCGTGATGATGGCGCTGTTCAAGGGCGCGGTCCGCGAGGAGCTGAAGAAGGCGAAGCCCACCTTCGAGGCGGAGATCAGCTGCCACCACAACTACGTGGCGCAGGAGCGGTACGACGGTGTGGACCTGCTCGTGACCCGTAAGGGCGCGATCCGGGCGGGCGCGGGGGAGTTCGGCATCATCCCCGGCTCCATGGGCACCGCCTCGTACATCGTGAGGGGTCTCGGCAACTCCGCCGCCTTCAACTCGGCCTCGCACGGCGCGGGCCGCCGCATGAGCCGCAACGCGGCGAAGCGGCGGTACTCCGCGAAGGACCTGGAGGAGCAGACCAGGGGCGTCGAGTGCCGCAAGGACTCGGGCGTCGTCGACGAGATCCCGGCCGCCTACAAGCCGATCGAGCAGGTCATGGAGCGCCAGCGCGATCTGGTCGAGGTCGTCGCCAAGCTCAAGCAGGTGGTGTGTGTGAAGGGGTGAGGGGCCAGGGGGGTGAGGGGCGGGCGGGTGCGGTGCGCGCGCCCCCTCGGGTGCGGTGCGCGTCGGACCGAGTGGTGTGGTGCGCGCGCCGGGCCGGGAGGTTCCGGTGCGTACGCCCGGCGGAGCGGGGGGGGGCGCGGGGCCCCCCCCCGCCGCGGGGCGGGCGGGGGGCCCCCCGGGGGCCGGGGGCCGGGCCGGGGGGGGGGGGGGGGGGGGCCCCGGGGGGGGCCCGGGGCGGGCCGGG
>NZ_JBIAFO010000033.1:0-45403 GCF_042869355.1 Streptomyces sp. NPDC007088 | reverse complement strand
GGGGGGGGGGGGGGGGGGGGGGGGGGGGGGGGGGGGGGGGGGGGGGGCCCCCGGGGGGGGGGGGGGGGGGGGGGGGGGGGGGGCGGGGGCGGGGCCCCGGGGCCCCCCCCCCCCCCCCCTCTTCCCGGACGTTAGGGTCTTGCCATGGCGACCCCCGAATTCATCCTCAAGCTGCGCGAGAACATCGGCGACGAACTACTCCTGCTGCCCGGTGTCAACGCCGTGGTCCTCGACCCCGAGGGCCGTGTCCTGCTCGGCCGACGCACGGACACCGGGAAGTGGGCCCTGCCGGCAGGAATCTGCGAGCCCGGGGAGCAGCCCGCGGAGACGGCCGTGCGGGAGGTCCTCGAAGAGACCTCCGTGCACTGCGTCGCCGAACGACTCGTCCTGGTCCAGACGCTGCAGCCGGTGACCTACGCGAACGGCGACCGCTGCCAGTTCGTCGACATCACCTTCCTGTGCCGGGCCACCGGCGGCGAGGCGCGGGTCGGGGACGACGAGTCCCTGGAGGTCGGCTGGTACTCCCTGGACGCGCTGCCGCCGCTCGCCGACTTCTCCCTCTTCCGTATCAAGCAGGCCCTGTCCGGCGGACCCGCGTGGTTCAGCCCCGCCGCCTCCTGAGGCCACGGCCTTCCCGTCCGTCGCACGACACCCCGTCAACACGTGGCCCCCTCCAGGCCGGGAGGGGGCCACGTTGGCGAAGCGTTGGCGCCTCCTTAACCGTTCCTAGACCAACCCATGTACCCCCGATGAACACTTGATCGACAGAGTGATCGGTGCGTGCGGCTGTCAACTACCTTTTCGCCGCACGTCCATTCGTTCACAGCAGGGGGTCCCATGAGATCGAGCCGACCTCGCCTGCGCGCCGGAATGGTCTGGGCGGCGACACTGCCCCTGGCCGCCGGAGCCCTGGCGCTCGGCATACCGACCGCGTCCGCCGACACCGGTCACACCGGGCGGCAGACACTGGCGGGCACCAAACCGCACTGGGCCACGGCCAAGGCCGACCGCGGCGCGCTGTCCGCCGGCCATCAGGTCGAGGCCCGTGTCTACCTGGCCGGCCGCGACGCCGCCGGGCTCGCACGCTACGCCCGCGAGGTCTCCGACCCCGCGTCGTCCTCGTACGGCAAGTACCTGACGACCCGGCAGACCGAGGCCCGCTTCGGGGCGAGCCGTGAACAGGTCGCCGAGGTGACCGCGTGGCTCAAGGGCGCCGGGCTCACGGTGACCGGGCGGAACCAGAACTACCTCACGGTGTCCGGCCGTACCTCGGCGGTGGAGAAGGCGTTCTCCACCAAGCTGCGCAACTACGCGCGTAGCGGCCACACTTATCACGCCCCCGACGCCACCCCCTCGGTGCCGCAGTCTCTGCACGGAGCGGTCCTGACGGTCACCGGGCTGGACAACGCCCCGCACCGCGCGAGCCACGACGAGACGCTGCCCCCGCCGGACGCGGTCTTCCGCAACGCGGGCCCCTTCTCCACGTACTTCGGCTCGAAGACGAACAAGAAGCTGCCCTCCGCCTTCGGCAAGAAGGCCCCGTACGCGGTCAAGGGCTACACGGGCAAGCAGCTGCGCGCCGCCTACGGAGCGGGCAAGCAGACCGGCAAGGGCGTCACGGTCGCCATCACCGACGCCTACGCCTCCCCGACCATCGCCGCCGACGCGGCGCAGTACGCCGCGCGCAACGGGGACAAGAAGTACCGCAAGGGCCAGCTCACCCAGGTCCTGCCCGAGGACTACAACCGCACCGAGGAGTGCGGGGCCTCCGGCTGGTACGGCGAGGAGACCCTCGACGTCGAGGCCGTGCACGCGGTGGCCCCCGACGCGAACATCGTCTACGCGGGCGCCGCCTCCTGCTACGACGACGACCTGCTCGACAGCCTGAGCAAGGTCGTGGACAACAGGCTCGCCGACATCGTCTCCAACTCCTGGGGCGATCTGGAGTCCAACGAGACCCCGGCCTCCGCCGCGGCCTACGATCAGGTCTTCCAGCGGGGCGCCGTCGAGGGCATCGGCTTCTACTTCTCCTCCGGGGACGACGGGGACAACGTCGCCTCCACGGGGACCAAGCAGGTCGACATGCCCGTCAACTCGCAGTGGGTCACCGCCGTCGGCGGCACCTCGCTCGCGGTCGGCAAGGGCGGCAGGTACCAGTGGGAGACCGGCTGGGGCACCCAGAACGCCGCCCTGTCCGCGGCCGGCGACTCCTGGACCGGGTTCCCGGGGACCTTCACCTCCGGTGCGGGCGGCGGCACGAGTGCCGTCGTGGAGCAGCCCTTCTACCAGAAGGGCGTCGTCCCGGCGAAGCTGGCGAAGGCGAACGGCAAGACGCCGATGCGCACCGTCCCGGACATCGCGGCCGTCGCCGACCCCAACACCGGTTTCCTGGTGGGCCAGACGCAGACCTTCCCCAACGGGAAGCTCAAGTACGGGGAGTACCGCATCGGCGGCACCTCGCTCGCCGCCCCGGTCATCGCCGGGGTCCAGGCCCTCGCGCAGCAGGCCCAGCACGGGGTCCCGATCGGCTTCGCCAACCCGGGCATCTACGCACGCTACGGCACCTCTGCCTACCACGACGTCACCGACCAGCCGCTCGGCCAGGGCCAGGGGATCGGTGTCGTGCGCACCGACTACGTGAACGGCTACGACGCCTCCGAGGGGACGAAGACGACCCTGCGCGTACTCGGCAGGGACAGCTCGCTCAAGGCCGTCGTCGGCTACGACGACGTGACCGGCGTGGGCAGCCCGGCCGGCGGTTACCTCACGTCGTTCCGCCGCCGCTGAGTCGCTCCACCACCGGCGCGGACCGCCACGCCGGCGCGTCACCACGGCCCTCGCACCTCGTGTGCGGGGGCCGTGCGCGTGCGCGCCGGGGACGTGGGGCACGTGGGGCACGTCAGTGCCGGCCGCTGCCGAAGCTCTCCACCTCGGTGCCGTACGGCAAGGAGTGCAGGGACTGGTCGGTGCAGAAGCGCACCACGAGATCCGCGAAGTCCGCGGTGCGCTCGACCGGCGCGAGGTGGTCGGTCTCCCGGATCGTCAGGAAGCGGGCGGCCGGCAGCGAGGCGGCCACCTCGCGGCCCATGTCCGGCGTCGTCAGCGTGTCGAACTCCCCGGTGACCACCAGGGAGGGCACGGCGGGCACCGGTTCGGGCCGGTACCACTCGTGGCGCATGAGCCGGGTGTTGTGCTCGGCCGACTTCGCGGTCTGCTCGGTGGTCTGGTCCGCGATCTGCTGGTGCACCAGCCGCGTGACGGCCGCGTGCTTGCGCACCGTGCCGACGCCGGGCGGCGCCATGAAACGCTCCGTCAGCTCCTGCGCGATCGGCCCCGTCTCCCCGCGCTCGATCATCCCCGCCCAGCGCACCATGGCCCGCCCGTAGTCCTCGGGGATGCGCCGGGTCATCCCCACCAGCATGAGTCTGCGCACCCGGCCGGGGCTGTGCTGGGCGAAGCGCAGCCCCACCGCCCCGCCGAAACAGGCCGCGACCAGATTGACCCGTGCGACCCCGAGCGCGTCGAGCAGGGAGCGGACCGTCGCCGCCAGGAAGTCCACGCCGTAGCGCTCGGGGAGGAAGTCCGCACCGCCGTAGCCGGGCAGGTCGACGGTGAGGAGCTGCCCGAGCGGGGCGAGACCACGTTCGTGCCGCATCCACGAGAAGCGGTCCTGCGAGGAGCCGCCCAGGATCAGCACCGGGTCCTGTCCGGGCGTCGACCGCCCCACGCTGCGGACGACGTAGCGGAAGCCGTCGAAGGTGAGCTGATGCTCCGTGGCCCCCTCGGCGGCCTCCTCCCGCGCGGGACGCGGGAGAGCGGCGGCCGCCGGTCCCGAGGGGGCGGAAGGGCCGTGTGCGACGGCGGTGGAACGGTGCATCTCGCGCTCCTGACGTGGGGGAAGCATCCTTATTAACAGGTCCGCGGGCCCCGTCCCGCGCACGTGACACCTTCGAGGGGGCCCCGTACGGGTGTGCTGGCCCCCGGGCCGGGGATACGGGGCCGCGCGCACGCCTCGCGCACCCACGGCGACTACAGTGATCGCACTGGTGTACGCCGTTCCGTCCAGGAGGTCGTGGATGTCCCCGCAGCAGGTCACCGTCGTCACGGGAGGCAGCCGCGGTATCGGCGCCGCCGTCTGTGTCCGGCTCGCCGAGGCGGGGCACCACCTCGCGATCGGCTACCGCTCGGACCGGGCGGCCGCCGAGAAGGTCGCCGCCGCGGTCCGGGAGGCGGGCGGCCGCGCGGTGACCGTCGCCGTCGACACGGCCGACGAGCACGACGTGGACCGGCTCTTCGAGACGGCCGAGGCCGAACTGGGCACGGTCACCGCGCTGGTCAACAACGCGGGGGTGAGCGGACCGGTCGGCCCGCTGGCCGAGGCGGACGCGCGGGGGCTGCGTGACGTCCTCGACGTCAACGTGCTCGGCTACCTGCTGTGCTGTCGTCGCGCCGTGCGCGACATGGTGCGCACCGGTACGGCGGGTGCCATCGTCAACATCTCCTCGGCCGCCGCGACGCTCGGTTCGGCGGGAGAGTACGTGCACTACGCCGCGACGAAGGCCGCGACCGACACGCTCACCGTGGGTCTCGCCCAGGAGGTCGCGCCCTCGGGTATCCGCGTCAACTGTGTCGCGCCCGGGGTGATCGAGACCGGTTTCCACGCCGATCCGCAGCGGCCGGCGCGGGTGGGGGCCGGGGTGCCGCTGGGCCGCGCGGGGCGTCCCGAGGAGATCGCGGGCGCCGTCCTGTGGTTCCTCTCCGACGACGCCTCGTACGCGACCGGCGCAATCCTGCGAGTGGCCGGGGGCCGGTGAGCGGAGGGCTGTCGGGAAGGACGGGCCGGGGCCCGGTCACCGTCCGGCGAAGGTGACCGGGCCCCGGTGTCGTGGGGACGTCCGGGCCGGTTACGGCCAGGACACCACCGTCGAGGGCACCGTGTCGGTGCCCGACGTGGGCGCCCCGGTGTCGTTGATGACGTGGTCGTACTGTCCCTGACCGCCCAGTGACACCACGAGCAGGTCGTGGAACTTCACCCCGGCCTTGACCGGTGCCTCGAAGCCGTGGCCCTGCTGGATCGACGGGTCCACGTTGTAGTAGCAGTAGCTGCCCAGGCCCCAGCCCTCGTGGTTCTCCACGGAGTCGGCCACCTTGTAGGCGGCGTAGCCCTTCTGGTCGCCGTTCTGGATGGCGGCCTGGTTGGGCGCGTCGTACGCCTTCTCGTTCTGGAAGAAGATCGTGCGGCCGCGCTCGCCGTTCCACTGCACGTCGTACTTGTTGAAGTGCTCGACGAACAGACCGGTGGCGAGGACGTCGTTCCCGTTGACGGTCAGCCC
Source organism: Streptomyces sp. NPDC007088 (assembly GCF_042869355.1). Taxonomy (NCBI): domain Bacteria; kingdom Bacillati; phylum Actinomycetota; class Actinomycetes; order Kitasatosporales; family Streptomycetaceae; genus Streptomyces; species Streptomyces sp. NPDC007088. Next base: position 40,070 of record NZ_JBIAFO010000033.1, on the reverse strand, counting down.
GTAGTCGGAGCGGTTGGTCTCCCAGCCGACCCCGTCGCCGTGGTCGGCCCGCCAGATCCAGGTGTGGTCGATGATCGTGTCGTCACTGTTGATCACCATGCCGTTGGTCGCCTTGCCGGGGCCGGCGCCGCCGACCCGGATGAAGACGTCCTGGAGCGAGGTCGGGTTGTCGGCGTGGTCGGCGTTCGCGCCTTCCGTGCCGACCTCGACGAGGCTGTCGGAGTTGGTCGTACCCGCGTCCACGAGCAGGCCCGCGAGCTTGACCCCGTCGACGTCGCCGACGCGCAGCGCGGTCACCCCGTTGTCCGGGATGATCGTCGCCATGCCCAGTCCGAGCACCACGGTGTCGGCCCGGTCGATGTCGATCGTCTGGTCGACGTGGTAGACGCCAGGGGTGAACAGCAGGTGCAGGCCCTGCTCGACGGCCGCGTTGATGGTCTCGGCGCTCGCGCCGGGCTTGACCACGTAGAACTGGTCCAGCGACAGCGACTCGCCCTGCGGGGTGCCGCTGTCCCACGAGACGCCGCGCGCGTTGGTGCGCTTGGCCGGGACGAACACCTTGTAGTCGTCGCCGTCCAGATACAGGAACGGCTTCTCGCGCGAGACGGGCGTGGTGTCGAGCGTGGTGTACGGCGGGTCGGGGAAGCCCTGCGCGGGGGCGCCCTCGACACCGGAGAACACCATGTTCCACACGCCGTTGCTCCAGCCGCCCACGGAGCTGTCGCGGGTGTACCACTGCTGCTGCGAGTACGGGCTCACGGTGCCGTCGATCTTGCTGTCGGCGATGTAGCCGCCACTCGCCCAGCCGTAGCCGTCCGGGGCGAGGTTGAGACCGCCCTTGACGTGCATCCGGCGGAACGGCGCCGCCTGCGACACGGCCCAGCGGTCGGTGCCGCTCACCGGGTTCAGCGCCAGGTTCTCGGCCGAACGCCAGAAGTTCTGCGTCGCGTTGCCGTCGAACCAGCCCGCGTCGACGGTCACGTCCCCGTTGAAGGTCGTGTCGTCGGGGTTCAGGCCGAGCCCGGCTATCGAGGTGTAGAAACCGAGCTGGGCGTTGATGTTGTCGTAGGTTCCCGGTTTGAACAGGAGGGCGTAGCGTCCGTCGCCGAACTGGGCCGACTCCTGCTTCTTGAAGATGTCGTCCACCTGGCCCTGGATGTCGGGCGTGGACGGGTCGAACACCTTCACGTTGGGCCCGAGGTCCCCGCCTCCCGGCAGGGGGTCGGCCGCAGCCTGCCCGGTGGGGGCGAGCAGGAACAGCGAGGTGACCAGAGCCGAGACCCCGGCGAGCGCGGTGGCGCGTCGCCTGGAACGTGGGGTGAGGGATCTCGGGGGAGTGGATGTGGTGGGGGGAAAACGCATCGTCGTGACTCCAAAGTCGCGGATCGATCTGCCTGACGATGCTTCACCCTTGTTTCGAACACGTCAATATCTGTGCGCGAGGAGCCTCGGTCTCCCTTCTTGAAAACAAGAAGTGACGTCGCATAAGCGCCAGTTGGGATTGTTCCTCCCCTTAAGGAGGGCTTAACGCGACCCGGCCGGGCCCGTCCTCGCTTCAGGAACCGATCACGCCGGGCCCCCCACTCGGCCCAGCAACCGATCCCGCTCCGCGTCGTTGTGCGCACCGACGGCCCACCTCTGGCCGCGAGCCTCCCCAGGACGGAGCACCACCGCATGAGCCCACGCACCACGACGCCGACCATCCCGCTTCCGTATACGAAGAACGCCGCCACCCTGGGCCCCTCTGGTCCCGGGACCGGACGCCGCCACCTGCTGCGCGCCCTGTTCACCCTCGGCGCCCTCGGTGGTACGGCGGTGGCCCTCGCCCCGGTGGTCACCGCCCGGCCGCCGGACACGATCCTCGCCGACCCCGCGCCCGCCCCCGCCTTCGACGAGGTGTACGCGGGCCGCCACATCCAGGGAGCGGGGGACACCGCCCTCGTCGACGGACGGCCGCTGCACCTGATGCGCCGCGCCGACGGCGGCTGGCTCACCGCCGTCGACCACTCCACCTCCTACGCCACCCCCCGCGAGGCCGTACGGGCGGCCGTCGACGAGCTGGGCGGGGCCGCCCCAACCCGCAACGCCGCCCGGCACGGCGGCTGAGGACCCGAGGAGAGCACCGCATGGTCTACACCCGGAAGAACCAGCGCGACCTGACGAGCGCCGAGAAGAAGAGGTTCGTCGGCGCGGTTCTCGAACTCAAACGGTCGGGACGCTACGACGACTACGTGCGCACCCACGTCAAGTACTACGTCTCGGACGGCGACGGCGGCCCGCGCTTCGCCCACATGACGCCCTCCTTCCTGCCCTGGCACCGCCGCTACCTCCTGGAGTTCGAACGCGACCTGCGCGAGATCGCCCCCGGAGTGACCGTCCCCTACTGGGACTGGACGAAGGACAACACCCCGGCGGCCGCCCTGTGGCAGGAGGACTTCCTCGGCGGTGACGGCCGGCGCAGCGACCAGCAGGTGACCACCGGGGCCTTCGCCTACGGAAGGGGGGAGTGGGAACTCACCGAGGGCGTCGACGACCGGCCCTACCTGCGCCGTGCCTTCGGACGGCCGCAGGACCCCATCGGCCTGCCCACCAAGGCGGAGCTGGAGCGGGCCACGCGGGACGCCACCTATGACGTCCCCCCGTGGAACTCGACCTCCCGCGGCGGGTTCCGCAACAAGCTGGAGGGCTGGTCCACCGGCCAGGGCAGCGCCCGCTGGCGCAACCACAACCGCGTGCACCGCTGGGTCGGCGGGACGATGCTGGGTGGCTCCTCGCCGGGCGACCCGGTGTTCTGGCTGCACCACGCCTTCGTCGACCTGATCTGGTCGCGGTGGCAGCGCGCCCACCCGAAGGCCGGCTACCTGCCGGCCCGCGCCCTGTCACCCGGTGACTCCCAGAGCGGGCGGATCGCGACGTTGAACGACCCGATGCCGCCGTGGGACGTCGCCCCCGCCGCGCTCCTCGACCACAGCGCGCTCTACCGCTACGCCTGAGGGGCCGGGACAGCCGTACGGCCCCGCCGGAGTGAACCGGCGGGGCCGTACGGTGCGTGGGCCGAGGGGGTCAGTTGCCGTAGCCCTCGTCGCCGTAGCCGCCGTCGTGGCCGCGCTCGTGGCCGCCGTCGGCGTTGACGCAGGTGTTGCCGAACGCGGGGTTCAGCAGACCGATGACGTTGACGCTGTTGCCGCAGAGGTTGACCGGGACGTGCACCGGAACCTGCAGGAGGTTGCCGGAGAGCACCCCCGGGGAACCGATCGCGGCACCCTGCGCGCCGGCGTCCGCGGCGGCGATACCGGCGCCCGCGGCCACGACGGCACCGGTACCGGCGAGGACAGCGGCTGCCTTCGCGAAGCGAGACATACGAGATCTCCTTGGATTGCGAGTGGGCCACGGGACCGTGACCAGTACGCCCCCTTCAACGCCGCCACTCACTCCAGGTCACGGCCCCCGCCCTTGTGTGTGGCAGTCGGGTGACAGGGGCCCCCGGCGGGCCCCGCGCGACATGCCGCCCGGCGGGGACCGGCGCACTCTGGAACCCTGCGGCGCCGCCCGGCGGCCCGACGACCAGGCCGGAAGAGGTGCGCCCCGTGCAACAGCAGGACCGAGGCCCGAGCACAACGGCCGCCGCGCCCGTGCTCGTCCACCAGTCGACCGTCACCCTGCGCGTCAACGGAGAAGAACACCGCCTCCCGGACGTGGACCACCGCACGGTCCTGCTCGACCTGCTGCGCGAACGGCTCGGCCTGACCGGCGCCAAGAAGGGCTGCGACCACGGCCAGTGCGGCGCCTGCACCGTGCTCCAGGACGGGCGGCGCCTCAACAGCTGTCTTCAGCTCGCCGTCGCCTGCCAGAACGCCGACGTCACCACGGTCGAGGGGCTCGCCGACGGCGACCGGCTGCACCCGCTCCAGGAGGCGTTCCTCGAACGCGACGCCTTCCAGTGCGGCTACTGCACCCCCGGACAGCTGTGCTCCGCGCTCGGCGTGCTCGCCGAGGCCGAGCAGGGCCACCCCTCCTACGTCACCCCGCCCGGCACCGATCAGGTGCCCGTCCGCCTCGACGCCACCGAACTGCGCGAACGGCTCAGCGGCAACCTGTGCCGCTGCGGCGCCTACCCCCGTATCGTCGAGGCCGTCGAGGACGTGATCCGGTGAAACCCTTCGCCTACCTGCGCGCCCGCAGCGTCTCCGAGGCCGTCGAGGGCTTCGCCTCCGCGCCCGGCGCGCGCTACCTCGGAGGCGGCACCAACCTCGTGGACCTCATGAAACTCGGCGTCGAGACCCCTGCCACGCTCATCGACGTCAGTGGTCTGCCGCTGGGCCGCGTCGAGGAGGAGGCCGACGGCGGGCTGCGGGTCGGGGCCGCCGTCCGCAACAGCGACCTCGCGGCCCACCCCGCCGTCCGGACCCGCTACCCCGCGCTCTCGCTCGCACTCCTCGCGGGCGCCTCCGGACAGCTGCGCAACGCCGCGACCACCGGCGGCAACCTTCTCCAGCGCACTCGTTGCGCCTACTTCCTGGACACCTCCCAGCCCTGCAACAAACGCGCTCCCGGCAGCGGTTGCGCGGCCCTCGCCGGACACCACCGCGAACACGCCGTCCTCGGCGCCTCCCCGCAGTGCGTCGCCACCCACCCCTCCGACCTGGCCGTCGCGCTGAGCGCGCTCGGCGCCGAGGTGCACCTCACCGGGCCCCAGGGCTCGCGCACCGTGCCCGCCGCCGATCTGCACCGGCTGCCCGGGGACCACCCCGAGTCGGACACCTGCCTGCTGCCCGGCGAACTCGTCACCGCCGTCGGCCTGCCCGCCGCCTGCGCCGGGCTGCCGCAGACCTACCGCAAGGCCCGCGACCGCGCCTCGTACGCCTTCGCCCTGGTCTCCGTCGCCGCCGTGCTGCGGGTACGGCCCGACGGCGTCGTGCGCACCGCCCGGCTGGCCCTCGGCGGAGTCGCCCACCGGCCGTGGCGGGCCCGCACCGCGGAGGACGTCCTGTGCGGCGCCGTCGCCGGACAGGACACCTTCGAGCGCGCCCTCGACGCCGAACTGGAGCGGGCCGAACCGCTGCCGGGCAACGCCTTCAAAGTGCCGCTCGCCCGCCGCCTCGCCGTCGCGACCCTCAGCGAACTCGCCGCCGCCCGCACCACCCGGGAGCCGACCCCGTGAACCAGCCCTCCCCAGCCCTCGGCACCCCCGCCCGCCGCCGCGAGGGCCGCGCCAAAGTCACCGGCACCGCCCGCTACGCCGCCGAACACACCCCGCCGCGCTGCGCCTACGCCTGGCCCGTGCCCGCGACCGTGCCCTCCGGCCGGATCACCGCCGTCCACGACCAGGACGCGCTCGCCCTCCCCGGTGTCCTCGCCGTACTCACCCACCACAACGCCCCACGGCTGACCCCGGCCGACGACCCGACACTCCTGGTCCTCCAGGACGAACGCGTCCCACACCACGGCTGGTACGTCGCCCTCGTCCTCGCCGAGACGCTGGAGACGGCCCGCGCCGCCGCGCAGGCCGTCGAGGTCACCTACGAGACCGACCCGCACGACGTCGAACTGCGCCTGGGACACCCCGGGATCCACCAGCCGCGAAGCGCCAACGGCGGACACCCCGCGGACCGCGAACGCGGGGACTTCGCCACCGAGTTCGCCGCCGCGGCCGTCCGCGTCGACAGCACGTACAGCATCGCCGCCGAGCACAACCACCCCATGGAGCCGCACGCGGCCGTCGCCGTGTGGGACGAGGCCGGGCACCTCACCGTGCACGACAGCAGCCAGGGCACCACCGCGGTGCGCAAGGCACTCGCCACCCTCTTCGGCCGTCCCGAGGACAGCGTCACCGTCGTGGCCGAGCACGTCGGCGGCGGCTTCGGTTCCAAGGGCACGCCGCGCCCCCAGGCGGTACTCGCCGCGATGGGCGCCCGCCACCTCGGCCGCCCGGTCAAACTGGCGCTTCCCAGGCGCCAGTTGCCCGAGGTCGTCGGACACCGGGCCCCGACCGTGCACCGGGTGCGCCTCGGTGCCGGGGCCGACGGGGTCATCACCGCCCTCGCCCACGAGATCACCACGCACACCTCGCGGATCAAGGAGTTCGTGGAGCAGGCGGCCGTGCCCGCCCGCGTCATGTACACCTCCCCGAACAGCCTCACCACGCACCGTGTCGTCGCCCTCGACGTACCGAGCCCCTCCTGGATGCGGGCCCCCGGGGAGGCCCCGGGCATGTTCGCCCTCGAATCGGCGATGGACGAACTCGCCGGGGCCGCCGGGATCGACCCCGTCGAACTGCGCCTGCGCAACGAGCCCGCCACCGAGCCCGACAGCGGGCGCCCCTACAGCAGCCGCCACCTCGTGGAGTGCCTGCGTGAGGGGGCCGCACGCTTCGGCTGGGCGGGCCGCGACCCGCGCCCCGGAGTGCGCCGGGAGGGGCGGTACCTGCTCGGCACGGGGGTGGCCGCCGCGACCTACCCGGTCCTCATCTCGCCGTCCACCGCCGAGGCCAGGGCCCTGCGCGACGGCGGCTACCGGATCAGGGTCAACGCGACCGACATCGGCACCGGGGCCCGTACCGTCCTCGCCCAGATCGCGGCGGACGCGCTCCGCGCCCCGCTGGAGCGGGTCACCGTCGAGATCGGCAACAGCGACCTGCCCTCGGCCCCGTTGGCCGGAGGCTCCTCCGGCACCGCCTCCTGGGGGTGGGCCGTGCACCAGGCGTGCACCGAACTGTTGGAGGCGGTCGGGGAGTTCGGCGGTGACCTGCCGACGGAGGGGCTCGCCGTCGTGGCCGACACGAGTGACCCGGCCGGGGAGGGGTCGCCGTACGCCCGGCACGCCTTCGGCGCCCACTTCGCCGAGGTCCGGGTCGACACCGCGACCGGCGAGGCCCGGGTACGCCGGCTGCTCGGGCACTACGCCGCCGGCCGCATCCTCAACCCCCGGACCGCACGCTCCCAGTTCGTCGGCGCCATGCTCATGGGCCTCGGGGCCGCGCTCACCGAGGGCAGCACCCTGGACCCCGTCTCCGGCGCCTTCGTCGAGGCCGACCTCGCCGCCTACCACGTCGCCTCCTGCGCCGACACCCCGCACATCGAGGCCCACTGGAGTGAGGAGGAGGATCCGCATCTCAACCCGATGGGCAGCAAGGGGATCGGCGAGATCGGGATCGTGGGCACCGCCGCGGCCATCGCCAACGCGATCCACCACGCGACCGGCGCCCGCCTGCGCGCTCTGCCGATCACCCCGGACAAGATCCTCGGGGAACTGCTGCGGGACGCCGGCCCCCGGTGACGGCCGCACGGGTCGTCCTCAGGCCGCGCGCCGGGCCCACTCCAGCAGCTCGTCCAGCGGCCGGCAGGTGACGACGCGCTCGGGCTCTACCCCGCACTCCTCGGCCCGCGCGCAGCCGAACGCCTGCCAGTCGAGCTGACCCGGTGCGTGCGCGTCCGTGTCGATCGAGAGCAGGGCCCCGGAGTCCACGGCGAGCCGCAGCAGTCGACGGGGCGGATCGAGCCGGTCCGGACGGCAGTTGATCTCCACCGCCGTCCCGGTCTCGGCACAGGCGGCGAACACCGCCTCCGCGTCGAACCGCGACTCCGGGCGGCCCCGGCCGGTGACCAGCCGCCCGGTGCAGTGCCCGAGGACGTCGGAGCGCGGATCGCGTACGGCGGTCAGCAGCCTGCGGGTCATCTCCGCCGCCGGCATGCGGAGTTTGGAGTGGACGGAGACGACCACGACGTCGAGCCGGTCCAGCAGGCCGGGGTCCTGGTCGAGTGTCCCGTCGTCCAGGATGTCGCACTCGATCCCGGTCAGCAGCCGGAACGGCGCCCACCGCTCGTTGAGGGCGGCCACGAGGTCGATTTGCTCGCGCAGCCGCTCGGCGGACAGCCCGTGCGCGACGGTGAGCCGGGGGGAGTGGTCGGTCAGGACGGTCCACTCGTGACCCAGCGCCGCCGCGGCCCGTCCCATCTCCTCGACGGGGCTGCCGCCGTCCGACCAGTCGGAGTGCGTGTGGCAGTCCCCGCGGGTACGGGCGAGCAGCGCGGCCCCGCCCTCGGCGAGCGGGTCGCGTGCCCGCTCCTCCAGCTTCTCCAGATAGCCGGGGACGCGCCCCCGGACCGCCTCCGCCACCACCTGCGCGGTCTTCGGGCCGATGCCCTTCAGTGCTTGCAAGGTGCCCTGCGCGGCCCGCTGTTCGACCTCCCGCGGTGTCAGCTCGCGCACCACGGCGGAGGCCGTGCGGAAGGCCCGCACCCGGTACGTCGGTGCCTGCGCGCGCTCCAGCAGGAACGCGATCCGGTCGAGTGCGGTCACCGCCTCCACGGACACCTCCACGCGCCTTGTTCCGCCCTCCAGGAGCCCGGCGGGGACTCGCTCAGGCCGCCTGCCACACCGTCGTCGCGTTGCAGAACTCCTTGATGCCGTGATCGGCCAGCTCGCGCCCGTACCCGGAGCGCTTGACGCCGCCGAAGGGGAGCGCGGGGTGCGAGGCGGTCATGCCGTTGAAGAACACCCCGCCCGCCTCCAGGTCCCGCACGAAGCGCTCGGTCTCCGCCGCGTCCTCGGTCCACACATTGGAACTCAGCCCGAAGGACGTGTCGTTGGCGAGTGCGACCGCCTCGTCCAGGTCCCGCACCCGGTACAGCGTGGCGACCGGGCCGAAGGTCTCCTCGCGGTGGACGCGCATGGCCGGCGTGATCCCCGAGAGCACCGTCGGTTCGTAGTACCAGCCCCGGTCGAAGCCCTCGGGACGGCGTGCGCCGCACAGGACCGTCGCCCCGCGTTCGACCGCGTCGTCCACCAGCTCCTCAAGATCGGCGCGGCCCCGCTCGCTGGAGACCGGCCCGACATCGGTGGACTCCTCCATCGGGTCGCCGACCGTGAGCGCCTTCATACCGGCCACGAACTCCCGCTCGAAGGTCTCGTACACCTCCTCGTGCACGATGAAGCGCTTCGCCGCGATGCAGGACTGTCCGTTGTTCTGCACCCGGGCCGTCACCGCGGTACGCGCCGCCCGCACGACGTCGGCGGAGGGCATCACGACGTACGGGTCGCTGCCGCCCAGCTCCAGTACCGTCTTCTTGATCTCGTCGCCCGCGATCGAGGCGACGGAGCGGCCGGCCGGCTCGCTGCCGGTGAGCGTCGCGGCGACGACGCGCTCGTCCCGCAGGATCGCCTCGATCGACCCCGAGGACACGAGCAGTGTCTGGAAACAGCCCTCGGGGAAACCCGCGCGCCGGAACAGGTCACCGAGGTAGAGCGCGGTCTGCGGAACGTTCGAGGCGTGCTTGAGCAGACCGACGTTGCCCGCCATCAGCGCGGGCGCCGCGAACCGGATCACCTGCCACAACGGGAAGTTCCACGGCATCACGGCCAGCACCACGCCCAGCGGGCGGTACACCACGCGCGCCGCCCTCGCCCCCGAGTCCTCGACGTCCGCGTCGGCCGGGTGCTCGTCGGCGAGCAGCCGCTCGGCGTTGCGCGCGTACCAGCGCATCGCCTTCGCGCACTTGGCGGCCTCCGCGCGGGCCGCCTTGAGCGTCTTGCCCATCTCGGTCGTCATGATCCGCGCGATGTCCCGCTCGTCCTGCTCCAGCAGGTCGGCCGCCCTGTTCATCAGCCGGGACCGTTGAGCGAAGTCCGTCGTGCGGTACGTCGCGAAGGTCTCGTGGGCGCGCCGCAGCCGCTGCTCCACCTCGTCCTCGGACAGCGCGTCGAAGGTCTTCAGGGTCTCGCCGTCGGCCGGGTTCACCGTCGCGATGGGCATGGTCGTTCCCTCCTGGTCCAGGTACTCCGACCTTGCCGCGCTCCGGTGAGGGCCGCAACGCGGAAGGCCGGTCGGTTCTCCGGCTCGCCTGCCCCCTCCCGGACGGGGAATGTGCGGGGCGAGCGCTACGGGGCCTTCGCGCCGGGGGCCAGCTTGGCGAGGAGCCGGTCGACGAAGACCGTCTGCGCCGCGACCAGGGCGACCCGGGCCCGCTCGGGCGTGCACCACTCCACCCGGTCCAGCTCGGGAAAGTCCTGGACGCGGCCGGAACCGCGCGGCCACTCCATCGAGAAGGTGCCCGGCACCATCGTCGCGGGATCGAAGTCCCCGGGCACCGCCCACACCGTGACGATCTTGCCGCTGGGCTGCTTCTTCTCGCCGAGCGAAAGGTAGGGCCCCTGTGGCGCGGGACGGCCCAGCTCCTCGTGGAACTCCCGGTGGGCCGCCGCGAGCGGCTCCTCCCCGGACTCGTACTCGCCCTTGGGGACCGACCAGCCACGGGCGTCCTTCCGCGCCCAGAACGGACCCCCCATGTGCCCCAGCAGTACCTCGGTCCCGGCGGGTCCCTGCCGGTACAGGAGCAGGCCCGCGCTGCGCTTGTGCGTCATGCCGTCAGTCTGCCCCGTGGGGCGCGTTCCCCACGGGGCGCCCGGTGCGGACCGTGTCCGGCGCGCGGCGCCTCGCGGACCGCACTAGCCTCCGGGGCATGACGTCCACGCCGCACCGCGCCACGTACACCGTCACCCTCAAACCGCAGATGACCGACGAGTCGGGCCGTCTCGACCACGGCACGTCCATGCGGCGCGCCGTCGTCCGGGCCACGGGGGAGGAGGGAGAGAGCGGCTATCCCCGCTACGCCGGAGACGGTTTCGAGGTCGACATCGACCCCGAGACCCGCGCCGTGGAGGCGGCGACGGTGGACGGACTGGAACTGCCCTACGGCTGGGTCGCGGAGGCCGAGGTCGGCGCCGCCGACGAGTGACACGCCGCCCGCGAGAGCGGGCCGCGCGTGAGAGCGGGCCGCGCGTGAGGCCCCCGCTCAGGTGCGCCCGGCTGCCGCGACCGGCGGGCGTGACCCCGCCCTGAACCGACGTGGCCGCCTCGCACCGGTGTCGCTTTCCGTACCCCCGCGCCCCCGCATCGGAGCACCCATGAAGACAGGCGTCCCGCTGCCCCTCACCTGTGCACGCGGCTCACCCCGGACACGTCCCACACGGCACTCCCCGGCCTCGTGGACCCGCTCGTCGCCACCGTGCGCGGCGGGCCTCTCTCGGCTTCCTTCACCCGTTCGGCCCTCTTGAGGCCGAGGAGTGGCGCTCCCGGGGCGAGGTCCCAGGTGACACCGCCCGCGCCGCCCGTGCTCGACCCCGAGACCGGCGGCCCCGCCGGGCGGCTCTACCGCTCCACCGGCCGGACGGAGGCCGGCAGCATCCCGCACTGCGCGGCCGGCCCGGCCGGGAACCTGCGCCCGACCACCCTCTTCCACCAGAGGTTCACCGCGACACCGCGGCGGTAACCCGGTGCGCGGCCCCTTCGCGCGTCAGAGGCGCCGCGCGAGACGACGCCGCACCAGCCACACCGTCACGCTCGCGCTCCCTGTCGCGAGCAGGGCCACCCCGGCCTCGAAGGCAGGCGAGGAACCGTGGGCCGCGCTACCGCCCAGCCCTCCTTGGACACCGCCTCGGGGCACGGTCACCCCGGCCGAAGGCGACGAGGACCCGCCGGGGGAGCGCCCGTCCGGCGGGGCGGAACCCTCCGCGTACGGACCCCGCGCCCGCCCCGACGACGGGGCGGAGGGGGCCGCCGAGGTCCCGGGGGCGGACGCCGAAGGCGAGGCCGGCACCGGCGCCGACCGCTCGGGCCGCGCGGGGGGAGCCGTGGCGGAGGAGGCCGAAGAGGGATCGGTGGCCGGTGGCGACGCCGGACCCGGCACCCGCACCGGACCGCCCGTCAGCTCCGTACCGTCCGCGCAGCGTACGGTGACCGAGTAGCGGCCGTCCGCGAGGGCCAGCCACGAACCGGTACGCTCCCGCCCGCGCGCCGTGAGATCGAGGACGTACCCCTCGTCGAAGGCCGTGGCTCCCGCCGGGAGCAGCGCGGCCCGCCCGCCTTCCGGGCAGGCCGACGTCATCAGCCGGACCGCGGAGAGCTGTGCCGTCAGCTCGACCCCCGGCGCGTCACCGTCCGCGCGGGCCGGACCGGCCACCGTCAGCAGAGCCACCGCTGCCAGACCCGTACCCACGAGCGTCGTGCCGGCTGTGCCCATGTGTGTCCGCCCTCCGGTCCGGCACGGGGGCGCCGACGCGGCGCCGGTCTGCGGGAAACCGTGCGGCCCGTGACCGAGCCAACGGGCCCGGCCCGGCGGCCGCACCTCGCACGGGCGCCCGTGCCCCCGGCCAGGTGACAGCCTCATGCGTCCGGCGCACCGCACCGGCCACCGCCCGGCCGCGCCGCGTGCGTGCGGGTGGCCCGCGCGCCCCGGCCCCGGTGAGGCGCCTCCCGCCGCCGGGGAGTTACGTTCGCTCAGAACGGGTTACGTTCGCAGGAGGGCCCCGTACGAGACCGGCGAACCGGCCGGCCGGGCCCCCCGTCCCCCACGTGTACGGAGACACCCATGGCAAAAATCCTGTTCGTGATGACCGGCGCCGACCACTGGACGCTCGCCGACGGCACCCCGCACCCCACCGGCTTCTGGGCCGAGGAAGCCGTGGAGCCCTACCGGGTGTTCACCGAGGCGGGCTACGACGTGGACGTCGCGACCCCGGGCGGTGTCGTCCCCACGGTCGACGCGGGCAGCCTCAGCCCCCAGTTCACCGGCGGCGAGAAGGGAGCCGAGGCCATGACCGCCGCCCTGGAGACCATGACGCCGCTCCTCGAACCGCTGTCCCTCGCCGAGGTCGACCCGGCCGACTACGCGGCCGTGTACTACCCCGGCGGGCACGGCCCCATGGAGGACCTGGCGAGCGACAAGGACTCCGCGCGGGTGCTCACCGAGGCGCTCGCCTCGGGCCGGCCGCTCGGCATCGTGTGCCACGGCCCGGCCGCGCTGCTCGCGACCGAGGGGGCGCCGGGCGGCTCCCCCTTCGCGGGCTACCGGGTCACCGCCTTCACCAACGCGGAGGAGACCCAGGCGGGGCTCGCCGACCGCGCGCCCTGGCTCCTCCAAGACCGGCTGAACGGCCTCGGCGTGCGGTTCGAGGAGGGTGAGCCGTGGGCGCCGAAGACCGTCAGCGACCGCAACCTCCACACCGGCCAGAACCCGGCCTCCTCGGGCCCGCTGGCCGAGGAGATCGTGCGCGCCCTGCGCTGAGAGGACACCGGGGAGCGGGCAGGGCCGGGGGGCCGGTAGCGGCGGACGGGCTTTTGCGCCGTCCGGACGAGTGGAGGGGCCGCCCCCCGAGCGGCGGCTTACGTTCCTTGCTGACGTGCCGTCGTACGACGGCCCCGGACCGTTCGTCGGCTCCGGCCCCCACCGCCCCCGCAGGAGCCCCGTATGCCGTCGGCGCGCACCGTACTCGTCCCCCTCGCCGCAGGAGCGGCCCTCGCCTGCGCGGCCTGCGCCGCACCCCACCGCGGTGACACCTCCTCCGCCACCGTCCGGGTGCGGGGCGCGGGGGAGGAACGCCGTACCGCGGCCGGGCCCGCGAGCGAGCGCCCCGCGACCGGGGCACACGGCGGCGAGGGCACGACACCCCGGTCCGGGACCCCCGCCCGGCCACCGGTCGACGCCCGCACGCTCCTGGACCGCCTCGGCTCCTGCGAGGAGATCTCCGAAGGCCGCTACCGCACCGACGCCGAGGGCCCGGAGGAGATCCCCGTGTGCGCCACCGGAAAGGCGGTGTACTGGAAGGCGGACCTGGACATCGACTGCGACGGCCGGCCCGGCAGCCACTGCAACGCCGAGACCGACCCCACCTTCCAGGACACCACCGCCTGGACCGGGCGCGACGGCCGGCCGCTGAGCGCCGAGCGTCTCCCGTACGTCGTCGTCCCCGAGCCCTCCGCTCGCTGGCGGCCCGCGGACTCCGGCGTCGTCGGCGGCACGCTGGCCGTCCTGATCCACGACGGACGCCTCCGGTACGCGGTCGTCGGCGACAGCGGGCCGTCCGACGTCATCGGAGAGGCGTCCTGGAAGGCCGCCAAGGACCTTGGAGTCCCCGCCGACCCCCTGGGCGGCGGGACCGACACGGGGGTCGCCTACCTCCTCTTCCCCGACACCGTGGTCACGCCCCTCGACGATCCCGCCGCCGCGGTCGCCGCCGGGGAGCGCCGGGTACGGAAGTTCCTGGAGGAGACCGCCACGGCCCCGGCCGGGCGCTGAACCGCGCGCACCGGCCGGGGCCCGGCCCGCTCACCGTTTCCGGTAGGCGTACGCCTCCTCGGCCGCCGCCCGCACCGCGGCGAGGTCGCCGCCCGCCGAAGCCGTGACGACGGCGGCGACGGCGCCCTCCACGAACGGAGCGTCCACCAGGACGCAGTCCGGCGGGAGTTCGTCCTCCTCCTCGGCGAGCAGGGCCTTGACCGTGAGCACCGCGCTCCCGAGGTCGGCGAGCAGGGCCACCCCGGCGCCGCCGTCCACCCGCCGGGCCGCCTCGGCGATCAGGTCGGCGCTCGTCCCGAGCCCGCCGCCCACGGTGCCCCCCGCCGGGGCGACCGGCGCGAGCGCCCCGCCCGCCGCCAGACCCCGCGCGAGCTCGGCGGTGGCCGAGGCGAGGGCCGCCGAGTGCGAGACCAGCACGATGCCGACCCGACCCGCGCTCATATCGTCCCGTCCGCGGTGTCGGCCAGAGCCGCGATCAGGAGCGAGGCGGAGGTGGCACCCGGGTCCTGGTGCCCGACGCTGCGTTCGCCCAGATAACTCGCCCGTCCCTTGCGGGCCCGGAGCGGGGCCGTGGCCCGCGCCCCGTCCCGCGCCGCCGTGCGCGCCGCCGCGAAGGAAGTGCCGAGCGAGTCGGCGGCGGGAATCAGCGCGTCGAGCATCGTCTTGTCCCCGGCCGCCCCACCACCGAGCGCGGCGACCGCCTCGACCCCCTGCCGCAGAGCCACCGCCAGCTCCTCCCGGTTCACCGCCTGCGCCTCGCCGAGCGCCTTTCCCGTACGGCGCAACAGCGTCCCGTAGAGCGGCCCCGAGGCACCGCCCACCGTGGAGACGAGCCGCCGGCCGGCCAGCGCCAGCACCGCGGCCGGAGTCGCGGGCCGCTCCTCCTCCAGGGCCTGACGCACGGCGGCGAAGCCGCGCCGCAGATTGCCGCCGTGGTCGGCGTCCCCGATGGGGGAGTCGAGTGCGGTCAGCCGGTCCGCCTCGCGGTCGATCACCGAGGCGGCCTCCACCAGCCAGCTCCGGAAGAACGCGGCATCGAGCCCAGCGCTCACCACTTCACTCCTCCGTCCGTCCTCGTCCGCACAACCGCTCACCGTCCCCAGCGCAGGCCCGGTGTCGCCACCGGGGCGTCCCACAGGCGCAGCAGTTCCTCGTCGCCCTCGCACAGGGTGACCGAGGCGCCCGCCATGTCCAGCGAGGTCACGTAGTTGCCGACGAGCGTCCTGGCCACCGGCACCCCGCGTTCGCGCAGGACCCGCTGCACCTCGGCGTTGAACCCGTACAGCTCCAGCAGCGGCGTGCCGCCCGCGCCGTTGACCAGGAGGAGCACGGGCGCGCTCGGCCGCAGGTCGTCCAGCACGGCGTCCACCGCGTAGTCCGCTATCTCGTGGGAGGTCATCATGGCGCGCCGCTCCCGCCCCGGTTCGCCGTGGATACCGACGCCGAGCTCCAGTTCACCGGCCGGCAGGTCGAAGGTCGGGCTGCCCTTCGCCGGAGTCGTACAGGCGCTCAGCGCGACCCCGAAGCTGCGGCAACGCGCGTCGACCCGGCGGGCGAGCGCCTCGACCTCCTCCAGCGGACGGCCCTCCTCGGCGGCGGCCCCCGCGATCTTCTCGACGAACAGCGTGGCGCCCGTACCGCGTCGCCCCGCCGTGAAGCTGCTGTCGGTCACGGCCACGTCGTCGTCGATGAGCACCTTCGCGATCCGGATGCCCTCCTCCTCGGCCAGTTCGGCGGCCATGTCGAAGTTGAGCACGTCGCCCGTGTAGTTCTTGACCAGGAACAGCACCCCCGCCCCGCTGTCCACGGCGGCGGCCGCCCGCACCATCTGGTCGGGCACCGGACTGGTGAACACCTCACCGGGACAGGCCGCGGAGAGCATGCCGGGTCCCACGAACCCGCCGTGCAGCGGCTCGTGACCGGACCCGCCCCCCGACACGAGCGCCACCTGTCCGGCGACGGGCACGTCCCGGCGCAGGATCACCCGGTTCACGACGTCCACCGTCAGCTCGGGATGCGCGTCCGCCATCCCCCGCAGGGCGTCGGCCACGACGGTCTCCGGAACGTTGATCAGCATCTTCAACGGGCTCTCCTGCGTGTCCAGCCGGCCCCCGGACAACCGGGGCCTGGCGAGCGGATGAGTACGGCCCCGCGGCCGGCGCAGGCCGGGGCGGAGTCCGGCCGGGCCGGGGCCGGTCCGACACCGGTGTCCTTGGGCCGGCCCCCGAAGCGCTCCGATCCTGTCGTGGTCGCGAACCGCCCTCAAGTATCGAAGAGACACGAGCCGATCGGGAAGCGACCTGACGAAGTCGGTTCACCGAGCCGCTGCCGCCCCGGCGTCACGGCCCCGGCCGGACCACGACACCTCGCGGTCACGGACACCGGGCACCACGGGCGGAGACGGCGCCGCGACGACCACCGGCCTCTTTCGCGCTGCCCTCCGACGTGGCGAGAGGACAGCGGCTCCGTGCCGACCGGGTCCCACGTCCTGGGAGCACCGGTCCTGCCGGCCCCGCGCCTCGTCGGCGAGACTCCGCGTCCAGGGACGCGACATCCGTACGGCGTTCGCCGGGGGCCGCCGGACCGGCGGCGGCGACGGGCCGGGAGCTGGACCGAGCGTCGGCCGCGGGCGGGTTCAACGGCGCGAGTGCCGCGCCCCCGGACGCTCGTCGGCCGCCCGGCCGTTACGCCGGGGGTGCGGGACATGTGGCGCCACGGACGAGGGGAGGCTCTCCCTGAGAGCCTGTTCGAGGCTGTGACTCACCTTGAGCGTCTGTTCGAGCCGCGTGACACGGAACACCCAGCGCGTGGTGGGCTCCCGGGCCACGACCCGCAGCGTCCTCGCGTGGGCCAGCGCGGTGCGCCGCAACCGCAGGAGTACGTGCAGTCCGGCCGAGGTGATGATCGGCGCCGTGATGTCGATCACCACCGTCCGCTCGCGTGCCGTACGTACGAGCCGGCGCAGCGCGCTCTCCACGGTCGCTTCGTTGTCGAGGTCGACCACCTCGTCGAGGACGACGACGAAGTGACGCGGACCGAGCCGGTGGTTCGTGGGGGACATCGGGTCATTCCTTCAACAGGGCAGCCTTCATCACGGACAGGCCGCTTCCTGACCCTGTCCCGAGTATTGCCCGTCGCCGGTCAGGTATGCATGGGCCGATCGGCCCCGGCGCGGCGCTCGATTGACTCCGGGGGCGCCCCGGCGGAAAGCTGGCGCCGTACAGCAGGAGACGCGGGTCGTCCGGTCCGGAAGGACACCGGCGGCGGATGGGACGGGAGACGCACCGGGATGGACACGGCAGGGACCGGGGCACCCACGCCGGAACCGGCGGAGCATGGCGGACCCGGGACGGGCGCGCTCGTCGGGACGGACCGCGCGCCCACCGCCCCCACCGCCCCCACCGCCCATGCCGTCCCGGTCTCCCGGGACACGGACGCGGACACTGACCTGGCGCGCCTGCGCGCCGAGATTCGCGATCTGCGCGCCAAGCTGCGTTCCCGGCCCGTCATCGCCCAGGCCCAGGGCGTGCTCCAGGAGCGGTACCGCCTCGGTGACGAGCGCACCGCCTTCGGCCTCCTCCACCACACCGCGCAGCGGCACAACCTGCGCGTGCGGGCGCTCGCCGAGGCCGTCGTCGCCGCACCGCGCCCCCGCCCGGGTCGCGAGTGGTTCCCCGGCCGGGCCCGGCACACCCCGCCGCCCCTGGGCGCGCTGGCCGGGCCGACCGAGGGCAGACCCACCGTGGGAGCCGTGCTCGGCAACGTCCTCAGCCGCACCCTGGAGATCAACCAGACCGGTATGGGCAACGTGCAGCTCGTCGACGCGGTGAGCGGGGGGCTGCGCATGGAGAAGCACGCCGGGCTCACCGACGACTTCGTGGACTTCTTCGACCACGTGGAGGCCGGCCCCGCCGGGACGTCCTGCTCCCGCGCCGCACAGGACGTCGCACAGGTGACGGTGCGGGACGTGGCGACCGATCCGGTGTTCACCGAACCGGCTCGCCGCACCATCCTCGCCGCCGGGAGCCGCGGCGCCCACAGCACCCCGCTCGTCACCGCCGCGGGCCGCTGCGTCGGCATGGTCTCCACCCACCACGACCGCCCCATCACCCCGCCCGGCAGGGCCGCCGAGGCCGCCCTCGCCCGGCTGGGTCTCCAGTCGGGACGCTGGCTGGCCTGGCATCAGCACACCGTCGTCCTCGACGCGCTGGAGGAACTGCACCGGAGAGGCACCGGAGAGACGGACGGCTGAGACTCGGCCGCCTCGGCCCGACCACCTACGAGCTTCCCGCCGCTCACGCGCACAGCGGGCCCCTCATCCGGACAGCGGACCTCTCACACGGACCGGCAGATCCCTCATCCGGACGGAAGAGGCGCCCGCCAGTCGAGCACCGTGCCCGTCCCCTCCTCGGGGGCGGAAAGCGCCAGTGTCCCGCCCAACTGCTCGGCGCGCTCCGCGAGGTTGCGCAGACCACTGCGCCGGCCGCCGCCGGGCACCCCCACCCCGTCGTCGCGTACCGTCAGCCGCACCTCGCCGTCCGCGGCGGCCAGCCGGATGTCCGTGCGCGTCGCCCGCGCGTGCCGGGCCACGTTCGCCAGCGCCTCGGACAGGACCGCCACCACGTGATCGGCCGTCTCGCGCGGCACCTCCGTGTCGAGCAGCCCCTCCATGCGCAGCGCCGGGGCGAAACCGAGTACGGGGGCCGCCTCACCGGCCGCCCGCACCGCACGCGCCCGCAGCCCCTGACCGAGGGCGTCGTCCCGCGAGCGCAGACCGAAGATCGTGGAACGGATGAGCTTGATGGTCTCGTCCAGGTCGTCCACGGCCCGCAGCACCCGCTCCGCGGCACCCTCGTGCTCGATGAACCGGCCCGCGCTCTGCAGGGTCATCCCCGTGGCGAACAGCCGCTGGATCGCGAGGTCGTGCAGATCGCGGGCGATCCGGTCGCGGTCCTCAAGGAGGGCGATCTGCTCCGCGTCGTCCCGCCGCTCCGCCAGCTCCATCGCGACGGCCGCCTGCCCCGCGAACCCGCGCAACGGCTCGCTCTCCTCCTCGGTGAACACGGGCCCGCCACGTGAGCGGGCCAGCAGCACCACCCCGCGCACGCCCTCCCCGGAACCGATGGGGACCGCCACAGCGGGCCCCAGGCCCTCCGGCCCCTCCGGCCCGCCGCCGGGGCCCGTCCGCGGCGCCGCCGCCGGACCACTCACCAGCGCGCCCGCCGAGAAGGCCGCCCCGATCAGCCCCTCCCGCGCCGGCAGAACCCGGCCCCGCAGCCGCCGCGCCCCCGGTCCGATGGCCAGCTCCACCACCAGGGACCCGGTCTCCTCCACCGGTACGGCGACGACGGCGAGTTCCGCCCCGGTGATCTCCCGGGCGCGCTCGGCGACCCCGCTGAGCACCTCGGTGGGGGAGGAGCCCGACAGCAGGCTGTGGGTGATCTCCGAACTGGCCCGCAACCAGCGCTCCCGGCGCCGCGACTCCTCGTACAGCCGCGCGTTGTCGATCGCGACGCCCGCCGCGACCGCGAGCGTCGACAGCACCGACTCGTCCTCGTCGTCGAACTGGCGCCCCTCGCGCTTCTCCGTCAGGTACAGGTTCCCGAACACCTGCGCACGCACCCGGATCGGCACGCCGAGAAAGGTGTTCATGGGCGGGTGCTCGGGCGGGAAACCGTGCGAGGAGTGGTGCTCGCGGATCGTCGACAGCCGCAGCGGTTCCGGGTTGCGGATGACCTCGCCCAGCAGCCCGTGCCCCTCGGGATAGGGGCCGATGGCCGCGATGCGCTCCTCGCTCACCCCGATGGTCAGGAACTCGGAGAGCCGTTTGCCGTCGGGGCCGATGACCCCCAGCGCCGCGTACTCGGCGTCGACCAGGACGGCCGCGGCCTCCACGATGCTGCGCAGCACCTGCCGCAGGTCCAGCTCCCTGCCCACCGACAGGACCGCCTCCAGCAGACTGTGCACCCGGTCCCGGGTGCCGCGCGCCGCGTCCAGCCGCGCCTGCAACTCCCCGAGCAGTTCGTCGAGCCGCAGTTGCGGGAGCCGTATCCGCGCTCGCTCCCCAGCCGTCACCGCAGTCGCCTCCACCCGCCCCGCCCACCAAGCCGTCCCCTGGCCGACGAGACTAGTGCCTCGGCGGGCAACTGCCACCGGCAGGTGACGGCACCCGCGCGCGCTCCCGTCCCGGCTCAGGGACGTACGCGGCCGGCGCGGTCCCTGACCTGCGTGGCGATCACCGCGGCCTGGACGCGCCGCTGGACACCGAGTTTGGCGAGCAGCCGGGAGATCTGGTTCTTCACCGTCTTCTCGGCGAGGAACAACCGCTCCCCGATCTGCCGGTTCGTCAGGCCCTCCCCGATCAGCTCCAGGATGCTGCGCTCCCGGTCCGTGAGTCCGGGCAACGCCTCCCGCTCGGGGGACTGCCCGTGGCGCAGCCGTTCCAGCAGCCGCGCCGTCGCGCCGGGGTCCAGCAGGGACCGGCCCGAGGCGACCGTCCGTACCGCCGACACCAGATCGGAGCCGCGGATCTGCTTCAGGACGTACCCGGCCGCCCCCGCCATGACGGAGTCGAGCAGCGCCTCCTCGTCGTCGAAGGACGTCAGCATGAGGCAGGCCAGGCCGGGGGCAAGCGCGCGCAGTTCGCGACACACGGCGACGCCGTCGCCGTCGGGCAGCCGCACGTCGAGGATCGCGACGTCGGGGCGTACCGCGGGAACCCGCGCCAGGGCCTGCCCGGCCGTCGCGGCCTCCCCGGCGACCGTGATGTCCGGCTCGTCGTCGAGCAGGTCGTGCACCCCGCGCCGCACCACCTCGTGGTCGTCCAGCAGGAACACCCGTATCGGCCGGTCCGCCTTCTGCGCCATCCTGTCCTCTTCCGCCGTGACCCCGTCGACCCCGTTCCTGATGTCCTGATCATCCGGTACGGCGGACGGCCGGCACAGGGCCGGTCGGCCCCGGTCCGGCCGCACAGGGGACGAACGGCCCCTGTGCGGAGCCCCGGGGACGCGGTGTCATGGGCACAGCCCGGTCCGGGCCCCACCTCACGGAAGTGACCATGACGCTCGATCACCCGGCCGCCGCGCCCCGGACCCGGCGCGGCATCCCCCTCGGCCCGGAGGAGTCCCTCCGGCTGCTCGGCGCCGTCGCGCTCGGCCGGATCGTCTTCAGCCGCCAGGCCCTGCCCACCGTACGGCCCGTCTCCCACGTCCTCGACGGCGGAGACATCGTCATCCGCACCCACGACGGCGCCGACCTCACCCCCCGCTCGCCGCGCGAGGGCGCGGCGCGCGGGGTCGTCGTCGCCTACGAGGCGGACGACATCGACCCGAGGACCCACCTCGGCTGGAGCGTCGTCGCGACCGGCTACGCCACGCCCGTCACCGATCCCGGGGAGATCGCGCGCTTCAGCCGTGTCCTGGCCTCGTGGGGCAGCCAGGACACGGACTGCACGATCCGTGTCCGCCCCCGCCTCGTGCACGGCCTGAGGGTCGTGCGGGGACCGTGAACGGGCGGGCGGGGCCCGGAGGACGGCCGGGACCGGCCCGGGACAGGGCGAAGCCCCCGGCCCCCGGGCGGGCGGGGGTACCTCCGAGTCGGTACTCCGGCGGGGGACCGGACGGCCGCGGCCCGTGGTGTCCGGCGAGGGGCGGCCGGGCTCCTTCAGTCGTGCGGGACCACCGCGACCGGCGCCATCGCGTAGTGGAGTACCGCGTGGCCGACCGGGCCCAGGTGCGTCCGATTCGGGGCCCGGCGGCGCCCCACCACGAGCAGGGCGGCGTCTTGGGAGGCCGCCACGAGGTGGCGGGCCGCGTTCCGCGGCACCGCAGCCTCGCGCACTTTCACCCCCGGGTGGCGCTCGCGCCAGGTCGCCAGCACGTGGTCGAGCTTCTCCAGGGCCTCGCGCGTCAGTTCCGCCGTCAGCTCCGTTCGTGACGGGCCGGATGCGTGCGCGAGGGAGGCGTACGGCGGGGTCCGCCAGCCGTGCAGCACGAGGACGCCCGCGCCCCTGCGCAGCGCCGCCCCGAACGCGAAACGCAGGAGGTCCTCGTGCGGGCGGTGCACGTCGAGACCCACGACCACATCACCCTTTCCCGTCGGGGGCTGCGGCTCGTGGGCGGCGGGACGCCGCTCCCCGGGCACCGCGCCCCGGCCCCCCGCCTCCCGCCGGTCCTCCTCCTCCGCGCGTACGACCACGACCGGGCCGGGGGCACGGGCCGTCACCGCGAGCGCCACGGAGCCGAGCGGCAGACCTCTCCTCGCGCCCCGGCCCCTGGCCCCGAGTACCAGCAGGTCCCCCGGGCCCGCCACCGACACGAGCGCCGTCGCCGGGTCCTGGGCGACCTGCTCGCTGACGGTACGCAGTCCCGGGTGACGCCGCGACAGGTCCGCCCGCGTCTCGTCCACGGCGAGATCCACCGCACCGCGCCGCGCTGGTGCCGGACGCGCGGGACCACCCCTCGCGCCGACCGGTGCCCCGGCGGTCGTGGCGTGCAGCAACCGCAACGGCCGCCCGGCCAGCAGCGCCTCCTGGGCGGCCCACTCGGCGGCGGCGCGACTCGTGGCGGAACCGTCCAGGCCGACGGTCACGGTGTGGGGCATGGAACGACCTCCTCGGGTTTCGGCTCCAGTCTTCCGGCCCGTGGAGCACCGCAGGAGGGGCCGGTGGTCCCTGGTCCGGGGAGACGCACGTCACCCTCGCCAACCCACGAGGGCGAAACGCCGACCGCCCCTCACGCGGCCCGTTCCGCGCGCCGCGCCACGAACAGACCGGCCGTCAGGGTCGCCGCCACCGCCAGCCCCATTCCGAGGACCGCGCCCCCCACGCCCAGCACCGGGGTGGCGAAGCCGAGGGCCAGCACCACGAGACAGGCGGCGGCCACCAGCACCTGGCGGTCCACGGCGCCAGCCCCGGTGAGCCGGTGCAGGACCCCGACGGCCGCGAGGACGACCGCCACCGGCACCGCCACCGACAGCGCCGCGGCCTGCTCGGACACGGGTGCCTCGTGCTCGGTGGCGTCCAGGGCCGCTTCCAGCCCAGCGCCCAGGGCCGCGACCGCCGCGAAGACGACGTAGTGCCCGTAGCCCCAGCCGAGCGCGGTGCGCAGGCTGTCCAGACGCGCCTCCCGGCCGCTGAAGTAGAGCCACCACAGGCCGAACACCAGCAGCAGTCCGCCGACGGCGATCAGCAGCAGGCCGGCCGAGACACCGCGCTCGCTCACGGCGCTCCGTACCGCGGCCAGCGAGCCGAGGATGACCTCGCCGAGCACGATCAGGGTGAACAGGCCGTAGCGTTCGGCGATGTGCCCGGGATGCCAGCGGGTGCGCCGGCCCCGGAACTCCGCCCAGGCGGGTACCGCCAGTTCGGCAGCGACCAGCAGCAGAAAGCTGCCCCAGGCCCACGCGCCGGACACCCAGAGCCGCGCGATCCAGCCCGCCTGCACCACGGTGATCCCCACGGCGTAGCGCAGCGCGGTGCTCCGTCCCTCCGGGTGTTCCGCCGCGGCGCGCAGCCATTGCGAGACCATCGCGATCCGCATGATCACGTACCCGACGACCACGACGCCGAAATCGCCGTGCTCGAAGGCCGGCCGCACCCCCGCGGCGAGGACGAGGACCCCCGCCATCTGGAGCAGGGTCAGCAACCGGTAGGGCACGTCGTCCGCGTCGTAGGCGGAGGCGAACCACGTGAAGTTCATCCACGCCCACCAGATCGCGAAGAACACCGCGGCGTAGCCGGTCAGGGCCGTGGCGAAGTGCTCCTCGGCGAGCGCGTGGTGCAGCTGCGCGGACGCCTGCGAGACCGCGACGACGAACGTGAGGTCGAACAACAACTCCAGCGGGGTGGCCGCCCGGTGCTCCTCGTCCGGGTCCCGTTCCCGCATCACCCGCCGCAGGGCCGCCGTGCTCCGCGCCCGCGCCTGCTCACTCTTCACGTCCGGCCGCCCCTGTGTCTCGTCCCGTTTCCGCACACCTGCCGCGGGTCAGGTTAGGCCGACCAGCCCCGGACAGCACGGGCCGACACCGGTGGTCTCGGCGTACGGAGCCCCAGAACCGGTCACGCGCCCGGCCGGAGCCCGCCCCGCCGGCCGCCGTACGCTGGTGACGGTCCACGACGAGGAGACAGGGCGGCGACACGTGCGCGAGATCATGGAACGGCTGGCGCGCGTCGGGCCCTACTTCACCGCGGAGTGCGCCGACCGGACGGACGCCGGGGAGTTCGCCCCCCTCAGCACGCTCTACGACAGCGGACTGGAGGAGTACGTCGCCCGTGCCGCCCCGCGCATGGGGACGGCCGACCGGCGGGTGGCCGCCTCCACCGTGCACCTGGGGCTGGCCTCCCGGCTCTGGTCCCTCGGGCTCGGCGCCGCCGCCCTGAGCGGCCGCGTCCCCGACCTGGCTCCCGGGCGGGTGCGCTGGCGGCTGTCCGGGGACGGCGCGCTCACCCTGTGGCTCCCCGAACCGCTCGCCCGTCCCGAGGCGCCCGCCGAGGCGCTTGGGGCCACCGTCGTCGAGGCCAACCTGCGGCCACTGGAGACGGCGATGCGTACGCGCCTCGGCCTCTCGGCACCCATCCTGCGGGGGAACGCCGCCTCCGCTTTGGCCGGCGCGGTACGCGTCCTGCTCGGCCGTGCCCCCGGCGCACCGCACCCGCCCGTGCCGATCGCCGCCGCGCTGCTCGGCCGAGCGCCCCTGTCCGAGGGCGGCACCTTCGTCCACGAGGAAGGGCTCGGCGTCGCTTTCCTGCGCTCCAGTTGCTGCCTCTACTACCGCGTCCCCGGCGGCGGGCTGTGCGGGGACTGCGTCCTGCGCTCGGCCCCCGCCCGAAAGGGCTGACAGACGGCCCGCGCGGTGGCGCCGGCCTGACCGTTGCCTTCGCTCACCGTGATCTGCGAGGCTGCCGCCATGCCTTACTACGCCGCCGCCGACGGGACCCGGCTGGCCTACCGCGAAACCGGCACCGGTCCGCCCCTGATCTGCCTGCCGGGCGGGCCGATGCGCGCGGGGGAGTACCTCGGCGACCTCGGGGGACTGAACGCGCACCACCGGCTGCTCGTACCGGACCTGCGCGGGACAGGCGCCTCCGCCGTCCCCCAGGACCCCGCCTCCTACCGTTGCGACCGGCTGGCCGAGGACATCGAGGCCCTCCGGCGTCACCTCGGGCTCGACACCGCCGACCTCCTCGCGCACTCGGCGGGCGCCAACCTCGCGGTGCGGTACCTACAGGCGTACGGCGGCCGAGTGGACGCCCTCGTGCTCGTGACACCGAGCCCGCTCGCCGTCGGCCTCCACGTCACGGCGCGGGAGCGAGCCGCCGCCGTCCGTCCGCGTCGCACACGGCCCTGGTACCCGCAAGCGGTGGCCGCCCTCGGACGGATCGTCGCGGGAGAGGCGAGCGAGGCCGACTGGGACGCGGCCGGTCCCCTCTATTACCAACGCTGGGACGAGACGGCCCGAGCGCACTGGGAGGCCGAGGAGCGGCAGACCAACGAGCGGGCGGCCGAGGTCTTCGTGTCCGAGGGGGCCTTCGACCCGCCCGCCGCGCGTGCCGTGCTCGCCGCCCGCACCGCACCGTCCCTGGTCCTCGCCGGGGAGACGGACCCGGGCGGCGGTCCCGCGCTCGCCGACGCCTACACCGCGCTCCTGCCCCGGGCCCGGCCCGCCGAGACGGTGGTGCAGCGCGGCGCGGGCCACTACCCGTGGCTGGACGACCCGGACGGCTTCGTGTCGGCGGTCGCGGGGTTCCTCGCCCGTGCCGCCGCCGAAGCCGCGCGTCCGCGTCCGGGGACGAGCACACCGCACGCCTTTGTGCCCACGCGGCCCGAGGAGTGAAAGCGGCGGGCACCGTCGCGCCCGTCGCCGGTCACTGAGCCTCAACCGCCGTGCCCGCGCGGGTAGTCGATGAACAGCACCGCCTCGACGACCGCCTGCTCCAGGGCGCCGTACACATGCGGGCCGTCGGACACCCAGCACGCC
This sequence comes from Streptomyces sp. NPDC007088, assembly GCF_042869355.1. NCBI lineage: Bacteria > Bacillati > Actinomycetota > Actinomycetes > Kitasatosporales > Streptomycetaceae > Streptomyces > Streptomyces sp. NPDC007088. The sequence continues at coordinate 14,022 of NZ_JBIAFO010000033.1, read as the reverse complement.
TCCTCACCGGGGCCCACCGTGAACGGCGCCTCGCTCGGCCCCACCCGTGCCCTCCCGCTCAGCACCACGAGCCGTTCCCTGGTGCCGGGCAGGTGAGCCGCGGACTCCTGGACCGCACCCGGCCGGATACGCGCGCGGTACACCTCGCTCACCAGCTCCGCGGACTCCACCCGCTCCAGCAGCGCCGCCGTCACGGCGTCCCCGTCGACTCCGGGGCGCAGGACAAGGCCCCGGGCGGGCTCCGTCAGGACCGAGCTCAGAGGGACGTCGAGCGCGGTGGTGAGCGCGTACAGCGTCTCCAGCGTCGGATTGCGCCGCCCCGACTCCAGGCCCGACAGCGTGGCCTTCCCGGTTCCCGCGCGGCGCGCCAGCTCCGACAGCGACAGGCCCCGCCGCTCCCGCAACTCCCGCAGCCGCAGGCCCACCTGCTCGTTCAGCTCCATACCGCTCCCGGTCCACCACGCCATTCGATGCCGCCACCGCCCGGCCCGCGTCCGCCCTGTCCAGGGAGGTTGACGTCCCGAAGCGAGGCGCCCTAGTGTTCCATACACGAAACGTTCCGTATACGGAACGTCTGTCGTCCCGCCTCCCCGCGCCCCCGGAACGGTCCATGAACACTCTCGCGCGCCTGCGCGCACTCGCCCCGCCCTCCGCCGTCACCGCGGGTCTCGTCACGGTCCTGGTGGGGGTGAGCAGTTCCGCCGCCGTGGTGTTCGCGGCGGCGCGGGCGGCCGGGGCGGACGCCGGCGAACTCGCCTCCTGGATGCTGGCCCTCGGCGTCGGCCTGTTCGTCACCTGCGCAGGGCTCTCGCTGCGCTACCGCGCCCCCGTCGTGACCGCCTGGTCCACCCCGGGCGCCGCGCTGCTCGCCACCGCGCTCGGCGGCGTCCCCCTGGCCCAGGCGACCGGCGCCTTCGTGTTCTGCGCCGTGCTCATCCTGCTGAGCGGGGTCACCGGCTGGTTCGCCCGCGTCATGGACCGCATCCCCGTGCCGCTGGCCTCGGCGCTGCTCGCGGGCGTTCTCCTGGAGTTCGGCACCGACCTGTTCCGGTCGATGCACGGAAGTTTCGGCGTCGTCTTCCCGATGTTCGCGGCCTACCTCCTCGCGCGCAGGCTGGCGCCGCGCTTCGCCGTCCTGCTGGCGCTCGCTGCGGGCGTGCTCGCGACCCTCGCGACCGGCGGCCCGCACACGGGAGGGATACGGTTCTCGCCGGCCTCCCTCGTCCTCACCGTGCCGGAGTTCGACTGGCGGGTCCTCGTCAGCGTCGGGCTACCGCTGTTCGTCGTCACGATGGCCTCCCAGAACCTCCCGGGCGTGACCGTCCTGCGCGGCGCCGGGTATCAGGTGCCGGTCTCCCCGCTGCTGGGCTGGACCGGCGCGGTCAACGCCCTGCTCGCGCCCTTCGGCGCGTTCGGCATCAATCTCTCCTCCATCACGGCCGCCATCTGCGCGGGCGAGGAGGCCCATCCCGACCGGTCCCGCCGCTATCTCGCCGCCGTGTGGGCCGGCTTCTTCTACCTGTGCGTCGGTCTCCTCGGCGGCACGATCGGTGCCCTGCTCACCGCCCTGCCGCACGCTCTGGTGGCCGGGATCGCGGGACTCGGCCTGCTCGGCACCATCAGCGCCTCCCTGCACAGCGCGTTCGCCGAGCCCGAGCTGCGCGAGGCCGCCGCCGTCACCTTCCTCGCCACCGCCTCCGGCTTCACGCTGCTCGGTGTCGGCTCCGCTTTCTGGGGGCTGCTCGCCGGGGTGCTCGCGCTCCTCGTGACCCGCCTCGCCCGTCCGGCTCCCACGGCGGAGCGACGGGAGCCGGACCCGGCGAGACGCGGGTGAGCGCGGGCGGTGCGCCGGGCGGGCGTCACCGCGCCCCGGGCGACTCTTCCCCCGTCTGCTGCCGCCGTCCGGTCAGCTCCTCCAATGCCTTGACGACGATCTCCTGCGTCGCGGCCTTGTCCGCGCCCAGGGAGGACAGCGGACCCGATCCGTCCTCGTGCTCCAGCAGGGCGAGCAGCAGGTGCTCCGTACCGACGTAGTGGTGGCCCAGGCGCAGCGCCTCGCGGAAGGTCAGCTCCAGCACCTTCTTCGCCGCCGGATCGAAGGGGACGAGAGCGGGGGCCCCTTCGACGCGGGGCGGGAGCAGTGGTTCGACCGCCTCCCTGAGCGCGCGCGGTGAGATCCGCTGCGCGGTCAGGGCCGCGACCGCGAGACTCTCCGGCTCGGCCAGCAGCCCGGCCGTCAGGTGGGCGGGGGTGATGCGTTCGTTGCCCGCGTCCTGCGCGACGGTCTGCGCCGCCATGACCGCGTTCTTCGCGCGCGGGGTGTACCGGCTGAAGCCCTCGTCGGCGGACATGTCCGCGCCGTCCGTCGCGTCCTTGGGCACGAAACGCTTCTGGGCCGCCTGCCGGGTCACCCCCATACTGCGGCCGATGTCGGTCCAGGAGGCGCCCGACCTGCGTGCCTGGTCGACGAAGTGGCCGATCAGGTGATCGGCCACCTCGCCGAGGTGATCGGCCGCGATGACGGCGTCGCTGAGCTGGTCGAGGGCGTCGCTGTGCGTTTTCTTGATGGCGTTGATCAGGTCGTCGAGACGGATGCCCCGCTGCACGGACGAGGACTCTGCCGGATGCGTCATGTGACAACCGTAGGTTGACAATCAAGGGGCGTCAACCTCTGGTTGTCACTCACTCCGGCCGGATTCCCGCCTCTCTCCGGCGCCGACGAAGTCGGCCACCGCCCGTGCGAACGCGAGCGGTTGGTCCTCCGCGATGAACGTACCGCTGTCGGGGATCTCCACGAGACGCGCGTCGGGCAGCAGCGCGGTCAGCCGGTGACCGTGCTCCAGCGGCATGACCCGGTCCCGCGTGCCCCACACCACGAGCGTGGGCCGGTCGAAATCGCGCAGCCCCTCGGCGGCCTCCCGCATGTCCTCGGGGCGCGTGGCGGTGAGGTAGGCCCGCAGATCGCGTCGCACACCCGGATTCTCGATCAGGCCCCGGAACCAGCCGTCCGTGACCTCGTGCGGAACCGGGCGCACCGTCATGGGCCCCAGCATGGTCGGGCCCCGGCGCAGCGCCCGCACCCGCACGATCCGGCTCACCAGCCACAGACCGCCCGGCACCCGGCCCGCGAGGGAGACCGCCTTGCCGGGAAGACCCGGCGGGTAGTTGTCGAAGACCTCGCACGCGCCGATCACCAGCCGCGCGATCCGCTCCTTCGCGAGCGGGGCGGCGAACAGGAACAGGCCCGAGTCGCTGCCCACCAGCGTCACGTCCCGCAGGCCAAGGGCCGTAAGGAACTCCGCCTCCAGGGCGGCGATGCCGCGCGGGCTGAGGTCGGCCCCCGGCCGCAGCGGCACCCGGTGGCCGCCCAGCGGCAGGTTCGGCACGATCACCCGGCACGCGGGCGCGAGTGCGGACACCAGTCCGCGCCAGTAACTGCCGTCCATCGCCAGGCCGTGCAGGAGCACCACGACCGGCCCCTCGCCCCCCGTGTCCTCGTACTCGACGGTTCCCGCGGTCAGTTCGATCGTGCGCATGACGGCTCCTTCGCCGTGGCGGGCGCGCGGGCGGCGCGCGCGACCTCGTACCGAGACCCGCCCGGGGCGGGCGAACCGAGCGTAGACGACGCCGTGCGCCCCCGTGGCCCCATCACGCGGGCAGCTGACGCGCCCTGGACGCGGGCCGCGCCCGGCCCGGTGGGGGCCGGCCGGGCGCGGCGCCCGCCGCCTGCGGTTTCGTCACCCGATCGGCCCCGCCCGGTGCCCGCGGGGCCGTGGCCGTGCCGCTCCTCCCGCCGTGCCCGCGCGCGTTCGACGGGCGGGTTGGCGGGGAGGAAGCAAAGATGGGCCGTGACATACGCCGCTGAGCGGGCAGGCGAGCGAGAGCCGTAGGAGCAGTCCAGGCTCCGGACACCGCAGACCCCTGAGAAGGGACGACAACCGTGGCACGACCCAGGATTCTCGTAGTGGGCGCCGGCTTCGCCGGAGTGGGATGCGTACGCCGTCTGGAGCGGCGTATTCCACCGGGCCGGGCGGACATCACCCTGGTCGCGCCCTTCTCGTACCAGCTGTACCTGCCGCTGCTGCCCCAGGTGGCCTCCGGGGTGCTCACCCCGCAGTCCGTCGCCGTCTCGCTGCGCCGCAGCCAGAAGCACCGCACCCGCATCATTCCCGGCGGCGCGATCGGCGTGGACACGCAGGCGAAGATCTGCATCGTGCAGAAGGTCAACGGCGAGATCGTGCACGAGCCGTACGACATCATCGTGCTCACCCCCGGCAGCATCACCCGCACCTTCGACATCCCCGGGCTCACCGAGAACGCCCGGGGCATGAAGACCCTCGCCGAGGCCGCGTACATCCGCGACCACGTCATCTCCCAGCTCGACCTCGCCGACGCGAGCACCGACGAGGAGGAACGCGCCTCCCGCCTGCAGTTCGTCGTCGTCGGCGGCGGCTACGCCGGGACCGAGACCGCCGCGTGCCTGCAGCGCCTGACGCACAACGCCGTCAAGCACTACCCGCGCCTGGACCCCTCGCTCATCAAGTGGCACCTCATCGACATCGCGCCCAAACTCATGCCGGAGCTGGGCGACGAACTCGGCAAGGCCGCGATGAAGGTGCTCGAACGGCGTGGGATCGACGTCTCCCTGGGCGTCTCGATCGCCGAGGCCGGACCGGAGAAGGTCACCTTCACCGACGGCCGCACCCTGCCCTGCCGCACCCTCATCTGGACGGCCGGGGTCGCCGCCAGCCCCCTCATGGCGACGCTCGACACGGAGACGGTGCGCGGCCGCGTCGCCGTCACCCCGGAGATGAACGTCCCCGGGCTCGACGGCGTCTTCGCCCTCGGTGACGCCGCGGCCGTGCCCGACCTCACCAAGGAGGAGGGCGCGATCTGCCCGCCCACCGCCCAGCACGCGATGCGCCAGGGACGCAAGGTCGCCGACAACGTCATCGCCAGCCTGCTGCACCAGCCGATGCGTCCCTACGTCCACAAGGACCTCGGGCTCGTCGTCGACCTCGGCGGCACCGACGCCGTCTCCCGGCCGCTCGGCGTCAACCTGCGGGGACTGCCCGCCGAGGCGGTGGCCAGGGGCTACCACTGGTCGGCGCTGCGTACCGGGCCCGCCAAGACCCGTGTCATGACGAACTGGCTGCTCAACGCGGTGGCGGGTGACGACTTCGTCCGGACCGGCTTCCTGTCGGAGAAGTCCGGGACCCTGCGCGAGTTCGAGCACACCGACGTGTACCTGACTCCGGAGCAGATCCGCGAGCACACCGCCGCCCTGCACGGCGTGCACTGAGCGCGGACCCGCCGAACACGGCGAAGGGGCGGGGGCGGGCGGTTCGGCACCGCCCGCCCCCGCCCCTTCGCGCGCTCAGACCAGCGCGGGAACGGACCGCGGCCGGCCCTCGGCGTCGATCGCGACGAAGGTGAGCCGTGCCGTCGCGACCTCCGTCACCGGGCCGGAGAAGTTCCACCGCTCGGCCGTCACCCGTACCGCGACGTCCATCGAGGTCCGCCCCGCGCGCTCCAGCGTGGCCTCGGCGCTCAGCAGATCGCCCGCGCGCACCGGCGCGAGAAAGGTCATCCGGTTCACGGACACGGTCACCGCCGGACCGTCCGCGTGCCGGCCGGCCGAGGCCGCCGCCGTGTCGTCGATCAGCTTCATCACGACACCTCCGTGGATGGTCCCGTACAGGTTGGTGTCGTGTTCGCTCATGATGTGCTTGAGCATCACCTGGGACTCAGCGGGGGTCTTGCTGTCCCGGACGGCGGCCGGGGGGTTTCCGGCGGACTGCACAGTCACGTCAACTCTCCTTCGCGAGCGGCGTTCTCGGACCCGGCACCGCGGGCGGGAGGACACCGGGTGCGGTGACCGGCACCGGGACGGACCCGGCCGCGACGGCAGCGGCCCGCACCCCGCGGCCGCCCTCGCGCGCACACCGGGTTCACCGCGGGCGCCCACGGCACCCACGGGCAGCGGCAGGTCTTCGGACTCGCGAGCACACACGCCGTACGCCCTTGTACGAGACGGGGCGGGCGGGCACCTACTGGCCGTCGCTTCCCGGGCCCGGTTAGGCCCAGTGCGTGGGACGGCGGTCGTTCTCGCTCACCGCTGCGGGGCAGTCCCGGACTCCCACCGGGTTCCCTCTTACGACGCACCCCGATCCTGAAGGAAAGGGGGCGAACCGACTGCTCGCCCAGCCTAACCCGCGTCACCCGTTTGATCGATCATCCGTGGTCCCCGGCGTACGTGAACTCGGCAACAGCGCGCCGGGCCGGCGCCCGCCCCCACCAGCGGCGCGTCCGCACGCCCACCCGTGGCGGGCGTGCGAGCACCACCACCCGTCGTCCGCCCGGGGCCCCCGCGCGCAGAAGACCTGCCGCGTGCGAGCATGAGGCCCTGTGGAGACCAGAGGGGAGCCGGCCCGGTCCGCCGGGGCGGACGACGCGGAGGGCTGGGGCGACCGGCCCGGGGACACCGCCCTGACCCTGCGGGTACCGGAGGCCGATTCCCTGGTGACGGCCGGGTTCCCCGCTCATGTCACGCTCCTGTACCCCTTCGTGCACGAGAGCCGGCTCGTACCGGGGGCCCGGCGCGAACTCGCCCGGCTGTGCCGGGCCCACCCCGCCTTCACCCTCCGATTCGCGCGGTTCGGCCGCTACCCGGGGGTGCTCTACCTGGAGCCGGAACCGCACGAGCCGGTCCTGGCCCTGCGCGCGGCGCTCCGGGAGCGCTGGCCCGAGGCGGTGCCTTACCGGGGGCTCTTCGGCCCCGGAGGGCTGCCCCCGCACCTCACCCTCGCCCACCACGAAAGGCCCGGAACGTACCCGTCGGCCTATGACGCTCTGGAGCGGCGCTACGCGGAGAAGCTGCCGCTGTGCACCCGCGTGGCCGTGGTCCACCTCATCGTGCGGCGCGAGGGGGCCTGGCAGGACGCGGACGTCCTCCCGCTGGGACCGTAGCCACGGGCCCGCCCGGAACCGGAAGGCGCCACCGCCCGCTCAGGGGTAGAGGTCGCGCCGATAGGTCGCCGGGTCCTCCAGCGCGTCGAGCAGCAGCGCCGCGAGATCCGCGTACGTCGTGCGCGGGGCGGGGGAGCGGTGCGGGGTGAAAGGCGCGCGGCGACGGCCGTGCGCGGGTCCCTCGACGAGGACGACCGGCCGCACGATCGTCCACTCCAGGCCGCTCGCCGCGATGACGGCGTCCTGGTCCTCCCGCTGCCGGATGACGGGCCGCGCCGTCGCCCGGTACAGCGCGGACACCGTGCGGTTGAGCGGCCCCGCCGTATGCCGTCCGTAGGCCGCCTCCGAGACCACCAGAAGCCTGGGCACCCGCAGCCGGCGCATCACGTCGACGACGGTGCGGGTGCCGCGGGAGTACAGCGGGACGTCGCGCCGTCCGCCGCGCAGCGCGTACGCCACCACCGCGGCCCCGGCCCCGTCGAGGGCGTCGGCGACCTCGTCCTCGTCGAAGGGGCCGCCGGTCACCACCCGGTCGGCCGGGGCCTTCGCGAGCCGGGCCGGATCGCGCACGACCGCCGTCGTGGTGTGCCCGGCCCGCGCGGCCGCGTACAGAAAGGCCCGCCCGGCTCTCCCGGACGCGCCGAAGACGGTGATCCTCATCCGTGCGCCCCCGCGCCCCGGCCGGGACCGTTCATGGCATCGCGCCTTCCTGGGAGTAGGACCGACACTCCGACGCTGGGCCCCCGCGCTCTCCCGCGCAACTCGCGTGACCCGTCCGCCGCCCGCCCCCGTGATCCAGGGGGAGTCAGTGCGGGGCACCCGGCCCGTGCGGGGCGCGCCATTCGACGTGGTCCAGCGCGGGCAGCTCCTCCTCGCGCACCGGTTCGCTGCGCCGGCCACCGCTCTTGAAGAAGTCGGCGAGGACGAGGGTCGCCGCCCCCACGGTCACCGCGTCCGGCCCGAGCAGCCCCATGCCGATGGTGACCTTCCCGGCCGGGTGGCGCAGCGAGAAGCTGTCGGCGTAGCGGCGCAGGGACTCCAGGATGTGCGGGCCCAGCTGAAGCCCCGCCCAGCCGCCGATGAGGACCCGCTCCGGGCTGAAGAGGTTGATGAGGTCGGAGATGCCCGCGCCCAGGTACTCGGCGGTCTCCTCCAGCACGGCGACCGCCACCGGATCGGGCGCGCCGCCGTCGTCCCGGGGCTGGGCGGCGGCCAGCAGCGCCGTCACCGCCTCCTCCTCGCCGGCCCCGTCCGGAAGGGTGCCCCCCGCCTCCACCCAGCGCTGCAACAGCGCCTCGGAGCCGGCATACGCCTCCAGACAGCCGCGCGCCCCACAACGGCAGCGCCGGCCACGGACGTTGACGGTCAGGTGGCCCCACTCCCCGGCGCTGCCGTGCATTCCGCCGTGGATCGCGCCGCCGGTCACGATGCACGCGCCGACCCCCGAGCCGAACAGGACGATGACCGCGTCCTCGGCGCCGCGGCCGCCACCGAACCACATCTCCGCCTGACCGAGTGCCTTGGCCCCGTTGTTGACGTGGAAGCCGACCTCCGGGGGCAGTTCGGCGACCTGGCGCAACAAGGTCTCCAGCGGCACACCGGCCCAGCCGATGGTCTGCCCGTGGACCAGGGCTCCTTCAGGACCCGAACGCTCCACGATGCCGGGCACCCCCACGCCGACACCCAGGAGCCGGTCGGGCGGGACGGACGCCTCGGTGAGCACCGAGGCGATGCCCTCGCCGATGTACCGCACGATGACGTCGACGTCGTAACCGAGCTGGGTCAGCGCCAGCTCCGAGCGCGCGAGTTCGGACATGCCCAGGTCGAACAGCTCGATCCTGACCATCGTCTCGCCGACGTCCACCCCGATCAGGTAACCGGCCGAAGGGGAGACCCGCAGAAGGGTACGGGGCCGGCCACCGTCCGACTCGACGACCCCCGCCTCCTCCAGGAGGGCGTCGGCGGTGAGTTCGGAGACGACGTTGCTGATCGAACCCGAACTCAGCCCGGTCGCGGGAACGAGCGCCTGGCGGCTCATCGGCCCATCGAAATACAACCGTTGCAAAACCGCCGCGCGGTTGCCTCTGCGCAGGTCACGCACTGTTCGCCTGTGACGCTCCACCATGTTGCCCCTTCCCGGACGGCAACATACCCCTGCCGTAGCCCTTGACGCGACCTTCTCTCAGGTTTTAACTCACGTCCTAAATTAAGTCGTGAGGCCGTTCAGGGACTGAACGCGTCCAGCACTCCTTGACCACCCCGGAAAGGGGCATTCCGTCATGCGCAGACTTCGAGCCGCTGCCGCTGCCACCCTCGTCACCACGCTCGCCGTCACCGCCAGTGCCTGTGGCGGCGGCGACGGCGACGGCGGGAGTGACGGCAAGTCTTCCAAGACGATCACCTACTGGGCCTCCAACCAGGGGCCGAGCATCCAGGCGGACAAGAAGATCCTGACCAAGGAACTCGCCAAGTTCACCAAGCAGACCGGCGTCAAGGTCAAGCTGGAGGTCGTTCCCTGGGCCGACCTGCTCAACCGCATTCTCGCGGCCACCACTTCGGGTCAGGGCCCGGACGTGCTGAACATAGGCAACACCTGGACCGCCTCGCTCCAGGCGACGGGCGCGCTGCTGCCCTGGGACCAGAAGAACTTCGACGCGATCGGTGGCAAGGACCGCTTCGCCGAGGCCGCGCTGGCCGCGGCCGGCGCCGAGGGCAAGGACCCCGCCGCGGTCCCGCTCTACTCGCTGTCCTACGCGCTCTATTACAACAAGAAGATGTTCGCCGACGCCGGGATCACCGAGGCGCCCAAGACCTGGGACGAGCTGGTCGAGGACGGCAAGAAGATCTCCAAGGGCGGCAAGACCTGGGGCCTGGGCGCCGAGGGCGGCAACCTCTCCAACAACATCCATCAGGTGTTCGTCCTCGCCAAGCAGCACGGAGCCGACTTCTTCGACGCCGACGGCAAGCCGACCTTCACCTCCGACGGCGCGGTCGCCGCCGTGAAGCAGTACGTCGACTTCATGGCCAAGGACAAGATCATCGCCCCGGGCAACGCCGAGTACGCCCAGAACCAGTCGCTGCAGGACTTCTCCAGCGGCAAGACCGCGATGGTGCTGTGGCAGGCCGCGTCGAGCACCTTCGAGGCGCACGGCATGAAGCCCGAGGACTACGGCGTCGCCCCCGTCCCGGTCCCCTCCGGCACCCCGGGCGCCGACAAGCAGACCAACTCCATGGTCGCCGGCATCAACATGGCCGTCTTCAAGAACACGAAGAACCTCGACGCCTCCCAGAAGTTCGTCAAGTTCATGACGAGCGACGCGGAGCAGAAGCTGCTCAACAAGACCTACGGCTCCATCCCGCCGGTCAAGGCCGCGCAGGACGACGCCGCCTTCAACAGGCAGGACACCAAGGTCCTCAAGGAGACCCTGCTCAACAGCGCGAGCCCGCTCCCGCAGGTCCCCTCCGAGTCGCAGTTCGAGACCACGGTGGGTACCGCGGTGAAGGAGCTGTGGGCGGACGCCGCGGCGGGTCGCAAGATCACGACGGAGAACGTCAAGGAACGCCTGAACAAGGCCCAGCAGCAGATGCCGAAGTGAGCTACTGAACATGACAGCCACCGCCGCTCCCGAGCAGGCGACGCCGGGCCCCGTGAAGGGGCCCGGCCCCGGGCCGAAGCGGAAGGGCAGGCTGCGCATCCCCGACCGGGTGCGCAAGATCGGTCTGCCCTACCTGCTGCTGCTCCCCGCACTGCTCTTCGAACTCCTCGTCCACATGGTGCCGATGGTCGTCGGCATCTTCATGGCCTTCAAGGAACTGACGCAGTTCTACATCCGTGACTGGGGCGCCGCCCCCTGGTCGGGTTTCGACAACTTCCACCTCGCGATCGACTTCAGCGAGCCGGTCGGCAAGGCGCTGCTGCACTCCTTCTGGGTGACCTGCGTCTTCACCGTCATCTCGGTGGCCTCCTGCTGGCTGATCGGGGTCGCCGCCGCGATCTTCCTCCAGGACAACTTCAAGGGCCGGGGCCTGCTGCGGGCCATCTTCCTGACCCCGTACGCGCTGCCCATCTACGCCGCCGTCATCACCTGGGCCTTCATGTTCCAGCGGGACAACGGCCTGGTGAACCACGTCGTCCACGACCAGCTCGGCCTCACCGACGACAAGCCCTTCTGGCTGCTGGGCAACAACAGCTTCGTCGCCCTGTGCGTCGTCGCCGTCTGGAAGACCTGGCCCTTCGCGTTCCTCATCGTGATGGCCGCCCTCCAGAACATCCCCAAGGACCTCTACGAGGCCGCCAGCATCGACGGTGCCACGATGTGGCAGCAGATCCGCAGGATCACCCTGCCCTCCCTGCGCCCCGTCAATCAGGTCCTCGTGCTCGTCCTGTTCCTGTGGACCTTCAACGACTTCAACACGCCGTTCATCCTCTTCGGGGACTCGGCGCCGGAGTCGGCGGACCTCATCTCGATCCACATCTACCAGTCGTCCTTCGTGTCCTGGAACTTCGGCACCGGTTCGGCCATGTCCGTCCTGTTGCTGCTCTTCCTCCTCGTGGTGACGGCCCTGTACCTCCTGCTCACGTCGCGCGGAAAGAAGGGCTCCGATGCCTAGCGCAACCTCCGTCACGCCGGCCGTGACGAAGACATCGGGCTCCGTGTCCCGGACGGACAAGGGCCGGGTGCCGCGTTCGCCCATGGCACCGCCGAAGTCGTTCATCTGGGTGCGCCGGGTCTTCCTGACCGTCCTGACCTTCTTCGTCGTGCTGCCCGTCTACGTGATGATCAGCAGCTCGCTCAAGCCGCTCAAGGACGTGTCCGGGGAGTTCCACTGGATCCCCTCGGGTCTGACGATCAGGCCGTACATCGACATCTGGAAGACCATCCCGCTCGCGCGGTACTTCGTGAACTCGCTGGTCGTGGCGGGCGCGGCGACCGTCTGTTCGGTGATCATCGCCGTCTTCGCGGCCTACGCCGTCAGCCGGTACAGCTTCCCCGGCAAGCGGGTCTTCACGGTCTCCGTACTGTCGACGCAGATGTTCCCCGGCATCCTGTTCCTGCTGCCGCTGTTCCTCATCTTCGTCAACATCGGCAACGCCACCGGCCTCCCGCTGTTCGGCTCGCGTTTCGGCCTGATCATCACGTATCTGACCTTCTCGCTGCCCTTCGCGATCTGGATGCTCATCGGCTACTTCGACTCGGTGCCCAAGGAACTCGACGAGGCCGCCAAGGTCGACGGCTGCGGTCCGCTCGGCGCGCTCTTCCGCGTCGTCGTGCCGGCCGCCGTCCCCGGCATCGTCGCGGTCGCCGTGTACGCCTTCATGACGGCCTGGGGCGAGGTCCTGTTCGCCTCCGTCATGACCAACGACCAGACCCGTACCCTCGCCGTCGGCCTCCAGGGCTACGCGACGCAGAACGACGTGTACTGGAATCAGGTCATGGCCGCCTCCCTCGTGGTCAGCGTGCCGATCGTGGCGGGCTTCCTGCTGCTCCAGAAGTATCTGGTGACCGGGTTGACCGCCGGGGCCGTCAAATGACGGCTGCCGTCCCGGCCGGGGGCGAACCCCTCGACCACGCCGCCCTCCCCGACGGCTTCCTCTGGGGCGTGGCCACCGCCGCGTATCAGGTGGAGGGGGCCGTCGCCGAGGGCGGCCGGGGGCCGTCCATCTGGGACACCTTCTCGCACACCCCGGGCAAGGTGGCCGGCGGTGACACCGGTGACGTGGCCTGCGACCACTACCACCGCTGGCGCGAGGACCTCGGCCTGATCAAGGAGCTGAACGCCGGGGCCTACCGCTTCTCGGTGGCCTGGCCCCGCGTTCTGCCCGCCGGCGACGGACCGGTCAACGCCGAGGGCCTCGACTTCTACGACCGGCTCGTGGACGGCCTGCTCGCCGAGGGCATCGAACCCTTCCCGACGCTGTACCACTGGGATCTGCCGCAGGCCCTCCAGGACCGGGGCGGCTGGCCGCGCCGGGAGACCGCCGAGCACTTCGCCCACTTCGCCTCGGTGGTCACCGAACGGCTCGGCGACCGCGTCAAGAACTGGGCGACCCTCAACGAGCCGCTGTGCTCCGCGTGGATCGGCCACCTCGAAGGGACGATGGCGCCCGGGATCAGCGATCTGACCGCCGCCGTCCGCGCCTCGTACCATCTGCTGCTCGGGCACGGACTCGCCACCCGCGCGATCCGGGCCGCCGTACCGGACGCCCGGGTCGGCATCGTGCTCAACCTCAGCCCCGTGGACCCGGCGACCGGTTCGCCGGCGGACGCGGCGGCGGCCCGGCGCATGGACGGCCACACCAACCGCTGGTGGCTGGACCCGCTGCACGGCCGCGGCTTCCCGCAGGACATGACCGACCTGTACGGGGTCGAACTGCCCCTGCGGGACGGGGATCTCGATACCGTCGCGCAGCCGCTGGACTGGCTGGGGCTCAACTACTACATGCCCGCCGTCGTCACCGACGACCCCGCCGGGCGCGCGCCCTACGCGCGGGCCGTGCGCCGACTGCACGTCCCGCGCACCGGGATGGACTGGGAGATCGACGCGAACGGCATCGAGCGGCTGCTGCTGCGGCTGACCGAGGAGTACGGGGCGCGGAAGATCTACGTCACCGAGAACGGCTCCGCCTGGCCCGACGTGGTCGGTGTCGACGGCGGCGTGGACGACCCGGACCGGGTGCGCTACCTGGAGGACCACCTCGCGGCCTGCACGCGGGCCCTGCGCAAGGGCGCCCCGCTCGCCGGGTACTTCGCGTGGTCGCTGATGGACAACTTCGAGTGGGCCTACGGCTACGACAAGCGTTTCGGCCTCGTCCACGTCGACTACAAGACGCAGAAGCGCACCGTCAAGACGAGCGGCCGCCGCTACGCCGAACTCGTCGCGGGACACCGCCGCAGAGGCGGGCACCCCGCCTGAGGGCCGCCACGCCGACGACGTGGGGGGGGGGGCCCCCCCCCCCCCGCGGGGGGGCCCCCCCCCCCCGGCCCCCCAACCCCCCCCCCACCCCCCCCCCCCCAACCCCCCCCCGGGGGGCGGGCCCGGGGGGGGGGCGGG
>NZ_JBIAFO010000032.1:0-50267 GCF_042869355.1 Streptomyces sp. NPDC007088 | reverse complement strand
CCGGTGTCTGGAGGCGGGCCCGGCGTCCTGGTGTGACGCCCGTGGGCCCGGGTCCGGCGCTCGGCTCCCCGGTACGTCACCCACCATGGGCAACGACTGTCCGCCCTGGCAACCATGTGACCTGCGAAGACACTTCGTAGACGGAACCCGCGCCGACGGCCGGCCCCCACACCACAGCGCCCGTACGCGAACGGCCACTACTAACCGGCCCGGTCTATGACCCACGTCCTGTGCCCCACCCCACAGGACGGCGGCGCTTTTCCCCGGGCCGGGACACCGAGACATCGGCACTCAGCGACACGGCGCACACACACAGCCACCCCTCGAAGGCACACATCTTGTCCAGCCAGCCCACACGACAAGCCAAGAAAGGCGTGGGCCGGGGAACGGGCGCAGAGAGAGGGCGCGGCAGGATGGCCACGGCGTCGTCCCGAGGAGGAGCCAGGACACCAGGCCCACCAAGCCCCCGGCCGGGCGAGACCGCTGCGGTCATCCGGCCGCCGGGCCGGGGGCCAGGAAGTCCCAGGCCGCGATATCGCGGTAGCGCATCGGGCCGGGGCCACGGCCGATGTTGCTGCCGACCAGATGGAGGCGTTCGGCCGGCCAGTCACGGCCGGAGAACAGGGCGAGCCCGGCGGCCGCCTCCACCACGGCACGCTGCTCACCCCGGCGGGAGCGGGCCAGCGTCAGGTGGGGACGGAACGGGCGGTCCACGAACGAGACACCACATTCCCGCACCACCGCCCGGACCTCGGTGGCCAGCAGATGCAGCCCGGCGCGGTCTCCCTCGACCCCGCTCCACAGGACCCGGTCGTCGAAGTGGCCGCCCCCGCGCAACGCCAGCCGCAGACCGCTGCGCCGCGCCGCGAGCGCTGCCAGCGGGGGCATGAGGAGCGGGACGGTCGCGACCGGGTGCTCGCCGAGGAAGGCCAGGGTGATGTGCCAGTCCTCGACGCGATTCCAGCGCATGTGTGGAAACGCGTCGGTGACCGGCCGCAGTGCCCGGGTGAGCTCCTCCTTGGCTTCGTCGGGCGGAGCCAGCGCCAGGAACAGACGAGTCGTCGCGGTGCCGGGCAGCCCGTCCGCGAAGGGCTCGGGGCGGGCGGCTTCGGGCGGTTCTTGCACCCGCCCACCGTACCGACCGCTCACGGGCGCCCTCCCGCAGGACCGACGGTCCTCTCAGCAGTCCGCGTCGCGCACCTGTGCCCGGTCACCGAGGGGTGGCATCCGTCGGGTTGGTCAGTCGCCCTCCGGTACCTCGATGATGCTGCCGTGCCGGTCGAGGGTGTGGTCGCGCCAGTAGACGTCCCACTGGTCGTCGACCTTCCGCGGCACCTTGCCCTTCGGGTAACGCACGTACCCCTTCGGCGGTTCCTGTTCGTCAGCGACGCACGCGGAGCCGGTGGCTCCCACCGTCATGACGGGGTACTCGCCCCCGCTGCAGATGGCCTCCTCGTAAGCACACCCGGTCAGGGACAGGACCGCGGTCACACCGGCCAGGGCCATGGCCACGGACGGCCGGAGCAGGGTTCTTCCGCATACGGTGGTGCGACGGTGGGCGCTGAAGGGGGTGGACATCGAGGTCTCCTGTCGGTCGGTCCGTCACCCTCTACGCTTCCCTGTCACGTTCCCGGTGCCCTGAGCGGACGTACTCACGACCGGCGCCACACGTACTCACTCACTCACTGGACACCCCCCTCTCGACCGCCCGTCGCCGAGCCCGTCCGAACGTCTCCCCGAACGGCGCGCGCCGCGAGCCGCGCGGAGCCGCACCGCCTGGCCCACCGCCTGGCCGGTTACCGTCGGTCAGGATTCGGCGACCCACGCGTGAGCGCCGCTGTACTCGTTCGCCGCACTGGTCTGCCATGCCTGTTCCCAGCTACCGGGGTCCCGGGAGTGGTAGAGGCTCTCGGGGCTGTCGGGCACTGAGCCCCAGGGCAGGTCACCGCGGCGATGACGGCCGGAGCGGCTGGAGTCGACGGCCGCCGGGCGCGCCGCGAGCCGGCCTTCAGCGGCCAGCGCCTGTGCTCTGAGCAACAGGACCCTGATGTTGATCCCGAGTTCGTCCGCGACCGTCTGCAGGTCGAGACCGGACTGCCAGCTCCATTGCAGCACGGAGTCCATGCTGGCCGACCAGGTGACCGGATCGCCCGGACCGGGCACGGGGTCGGTGACGCTGACGGGGACGTAGGCCGCGGTCTCCGGCGCGGGAGGCTGCGGCTGGTCTCGCTGGGAGAGGAGCGAGGGCTCCGCGGGCGGGGGCGGCTGTTCGCCCTCCGGCGGCTGTGCGGCGGGCTCGGGCACCGGGGGGCCGGGGCGAGCGGCGAGGAATTCCTCGGCGACGGTGCGCGCGTCGCTCTTTCCCACTGTGCGTCGTGCGACACGCACTTCCCGCTCCTGCAGACCCATCAAGTCGGCGACGGCCCCGTCGCTGCCCACCGTGACGGCGAACGCGGCGAGCGTCCGGGTCCGTTCGGCCTGGGCCTCGTCGAGGACGGCCTGGGCTTGGCGCACCCTTTCGTCACTGCCGCAGAACGCCTCCGCCAGGCGGGTGTTGCGCTCCCATACTTCACGTAGTTCCACGCGCGCATCAACGTTTCTGCAGCCCACCCGACACCCGCTCCGACATCGCATCACTCAAAGGGGTTACTCGGCACGAGCTGTCGATACGGCATGACCGATCGGCTGTGTCGTCCGAATTGACTGCGGCGTGACGAGCGGGAGTCGCTGTGCCGGCCGCGTCGGATCGTCTCATGGAGCGTGGTCCCGGCGTGTGAGGGACGGGTCGGGGCGGCGGACTGTCCGCTAGGCTGACCTCCGCTATGCGTGCTGAGACTGACCTGCGGAAACTGCTGAGTGGCCTGAGCCCGGAGCTCAGGCCGGGCCGTTATGTCTTCGCCTTAGCCGAAGCGGGTGTTCCACCGGGGCTCGCGCCCGTCGTCACGGTCGCCGAGCGGGAAGGTCTGACGCTGGTCGTCCCTGGTGAGGACGCCGATGCGACCGGGCTCCCCTACGACTACGTGGCGGCCTGGATCACGTTGCGTGTCCATTCCGCCCTGGACGCCGTCGGGCTCACGGCCGTTGTCGCCCAGGAACTCGCCGCGGCGGGGCTGAGCTGCAACGTCGTCGCCGGGTTCCATCACGACCATCTTTTCGTCCCGCATGAGCGAGCAGCCGAGGCGGTCGCCCTGCTGGAGGACCTCGCGGAGCGGTCCGCATGACCTCTCCCGCGCGGGGCCCTCCGCCCCGGTCCGGGGCTCAGCGGTTCAGTGGACGGCGAGGGCCGGGTCACTCACGCCCGGCTGACCGGTCTCGACGTGTCCGGCGAGGCGGCGCAGGAACGTCGCGTCCTGGTCCGAGACCACGGACAGGTCGTACCAGCCTCCGCTGGACTTCGGGTCGATCCGATGGACGACTTCGGTGCCGGGGCGCACCGTGAGGGTCTGCTTCCTTCCGTCGTAGGCGTTGGTGACGGTCAGACGGCACGTCGAGGTACCCGCGTTGCCGAGGGTCAGCTCGACGTGGCCCGCCGGAAGGTGGCGGGCGCCCACCTCCGGCCCTGCTTCTCGACCCGGGGCCCTGAAGGCGCGCAGGAACCCGTTCGGCCCGTGCACCGTCAGGTCCACGACTCCGGCGGCGTAGGCCGTGTTCCAGGTGTCGGAGATCTCCTTGGCCGCCTCCGTGGTGTACGTCCACGGCCCGTCGGTGCGATTGCCCGCGGTGACGTGGAAGCACGCGCCCGCCTTGGGGCCGCCGCTGAAGGTGAGGCCGAAACGGCCGGTGTCCGGCGTGGCGGTCCCGCCCACGTGCGGCTCGTAGGCCAGCGGGCGGGTCGGGCGGGTGCCCGGTTCCTGGCGTGGCAGCGCGGGGTCGGCCGGGGGCCTCGGGACGTAGCTGGGGTGGCGGTCGCGGGCGGGCGGGCTCGTACGCCTCGGTGCCGGGCAGCGCGACGGGCCAGGTGTCGCCCAGCGAGAAGTCGAAGGCCGAGGTCCGGAGGGAGGTGTCGTCACCCACCGGTCCCGCCGCGTGTGCGAGGGGCCGTCTTGACGTCGGCCGGTTCCTGCTCGGCGGGAGGGGCGTGACGTGCGGGGGCCTGCCTCCCGGCAGGGCCGGGAGACACGACGGGCTCGCGTCGGGAGCATCCTCGTCAGAGGACGTCCAGCGGCTGCTTTCGGGTGGGCGGGGGGAAGGCCGCGTCCAGGGTCCGGAGGTCCTCGTCGGTGAGGTGCAGATCGAGCGCCGCCCGGTTGTCCTCCACGTGCGCGACGGTGGACGCCTTGGGAATGGCGATGACGTCGTCTCGCCGCAGTACCCAGGCCAGTGCCACCTGGGCCGGTGTCCTTCCGTGGGCGGCCGCCACGTCACGCAGCGCCTCGTGCCCGAGCAACCGGCCCTGTTCGACCGGTGAGTACGCCATCACGGGGATCGCCAGTTCCCCGCACCGGGGGAGCAGGGAGTACTCGGGGCCGCGGCGGGTGAGGTTGTAGAGCACCTGATCCGTCTGGAGGCCCGCTCCTTCGGGCAGGTCGGCGAGGTCGTCGACATCGAAGTTGCTGACCCCCCACGCCCCGACGCTGCCGTCGGCCACGAGTGCTTCGAGCGCCTCGACCGTCTCGGCGAGCGGCACCGCGCCACGCCAGTGCAGCAGGTAGAGGTCGATCCGGTCGGTGCCCAGGCGACGCAGGCTCGACCGGCAGGCTGCGACGGTCTTGCGGGCGTCGGCGTTGGACGGCAGCACCTTGCTCACCAGGAAGACCTCGTCGCGGCGGCCGCGGATCGCCTCGCCGACCAGTTCCTCGGCGGAGCCGTTTCCGTACATCTCCGCCGTGTCGATCAGCGTCATCCCGAGGTCGACGCCTCTGCGCAGCGCGGCGAGTTCGTCGGCACGCCGTGCGGGGTCGTCCCCCAGGCGCCAGGTGCCCTGCCCCAGAGCGGGCACCGCGGCTCCGGAAGGGAACGTCACTGTCCGGACCGCTGGCATGCGCATCCCTTTCGGTTCGGCTTCGGCAGGAGTTCGGGGGTCGTGGGAAGAAGGAACTCCGGACCAGGGTCCCAGGCCACTGGAGCGCGCGCACGTCCGTGCCCGTCAGGAGGTGGCGGGCCGGCACACGGTCCGGGCGAGTTCCTCCCGCAGGCCCTGGTGGCACCTTCGTCAGTGGTGCCCGCCGGATCGCGTCGGCGGTGTCCGCGGACTCGGACCGCTCCGCACCGAGGCGGCCGGCCGGTGCGGGAAGTCCGGTGCGGGAAGTGGTTCCCGGGGCATTTGTCCGGCCGTGGACGCACACTGGAGAGTGCGCGTCACCGTCAGGGTCGTGCGGGTTCTAGCCCATGGAGGCTTTCCATGCTGAACGCCATCGCGGATGTGTTGCGCAGTATCGGTGGTGCCGTCGCCACGCTGGTCACTCTGCCCTTCCGTGCGGTCGCACGGCTGTTCGGCGGGGCCTCGGCCAGTACGCGTGGACGGCACTGACCGGCAGACGCCACAGACCAGAGGCCGGGCCGGGCCGGTTCTCATCCGGCGCCCGGCAGCCGGACCTCCACCGTCCCGTCGTCGCGCACGCGGGTGAGGAAGGACGGCTGCGGGGCGGTCGCCGGGCCGCGGACGTTCCCGCCGTCCGACAAGCGGAACACGCTGCCGTGCCAGGGGCATTCCACGCAACCGTCCCGCACCGCGCCCTCGGAGAGCGGACCGGAGAAGTGGCTGCACCGGTCGGCGAGGACGTGGATCTCGCCGCCCGTCTGGCGGACGACGAGGAGGGGGACCTCGCCCAGTTCCCGGCGTACCGCCCGGCCGACCGGGAAGTCCTCCACCCGTCCGACGGGCTGCCAGTCCGGGCTCAGCAGATGCGCCACCGGCTCCGCCTTGTTGGCGCCCGCCGCCTGCCGGTAGGCGAGGTGGCCCCCGATCATGCCGCCGGCGCTCACCGCGAGGAGTCCGGCGAGGCCGAGAGATTTGCCGAGCGCCTGCCGCTCGCGGCCACGGGCCACCCAGGAGGCGGTGTACAGCCCCACGCCCGCGATGTTCGCCATGGCATGCACCAGCCCGGTACGCATCTGCTGCTCGTGCTGCTCGGCCCAGTCCACCCAGCCGGCCAGGCTCGCGGGGCCGGCGGCGAGGACGCCCGTGCCCACCAGCACGCGGGCCGCGCGCCCCGTGCCCGGTACGGCGTCCAGCACCGACGCGGAGATCCAGGCGCCCATGGGCACCTGCACGAGGACCGGGTGCAGGGGATGCCCCAGCGGGAGGCCGTGCAGCACATCGCGGTACCTGCCCAGGGGCAGGCCCCGGACGACTCGCTGCACACGGCCGACGGCGCCGTCGAGTCGCGAGGCGTCGCCCAGCGCGTCGAGGGAGCGCAGCAAGGCGGCGCCGGCACGGGCGAGAGCGCCCTCGGGCCGACCCTCGCCCGAGGTGGGTACCGCTGGTTTCCAGGACATCGGGGAGAACGGCATGGTGTCCGGTTAGCCGCTGCGACGGCCCGCCAAACAGCCGGAGCGGCCTTTCACCCCGCTGGTCGCCGGGCGGCGGGGGCCCGCCGTCCCGCGCTCCCTACGCCGGGAGCGGTCCGACGTGCCGGTTTCGCCGTACGCGAGCGTCAGGTCACCGCGACCGGCGCACCGGAGGAGGCGCGCATCCTGTGGCGGGCACCCGCCCCGGCGACACGCGGTGTGGTCACGCGCACCGTCCGGTCGGCAGCTCCTGCCGCGCCACCCGCTACGAGACCGGCCGCCTCCTCGGGCGGCCGGTGCCGGGGTCAGGGGTGGTCGGGCCGCTGGTCGGGCGGGGTTCCGCCGCCCCGGCCGCCGCCCTTGCGGCCTTTGTCGGTGCCGTGGGAGTGGCTGCCGGCACCCTTGCCGGGCGGTCCGGACTCGTGGGCCCTGTCCTCCCGCGCGTCGTGCGGCGCGGCGCTCCTCTTGTCGCCGCGGCGTTGGGCGGGCTGCTGGGAACTCGGCATGATGACGACTCCTTCCACAGGCGATGGGCGCCCCTGCCAACGTACAACGGGCCGATCGGGTCGGCGCGGGCAGTGACCGGCGCCCCGTCGCCCCGGTGACGGGACCGCCGCCCTGGCGCTCTACGGCACGGTCCCGCCGTGGTGGGGGGCACCGGGTGGTGCCCCCCCTGGTGGGCGGAGGGGCGGGGCGGACGCGGTCACACGCTTCCACGTCCACCGGGGCGGTGACCCGCGCGCGGTCCGTCGGTGGCACGGCTCATTCCGCGTGCACCAGGACCTCGTCCATCCCGGTGCCCTCGCGCCATTCCCGCAACAGGCGGTGGAAGGCGACCGGCCCGTCGCCGTAGCCGTTGGCGCGCCTGCGGGGCATCCCCTCGTTGTTGTAGTAGCCCGGCGTGCACTCGGCCTGGAACGCGTGCTGATCGGCGGCCTTCTCCTCGATGGTCGCCACCCAGGCGTCCTGCGCCTCCCGGGTCGGCTCGACGTACCGCGCGCCGCGCTTGCGTGCGGCGGCGACGATCTCGGCGACGTGGGTGGCCTGCTCGTCCAGCACGTGGAGGAAGTTGACACTGGCGGCGTTCTGCAGGGACCCGAGCTGGAAGAGGTTGGGGAAGCCGTGGGTGGTCAGGCCGTGCAGGGTCCGGGGGCCCTCCTCCCACGCCTCGGTGAGCGTGGTGCCGCCGCGTCCGTAGGCGGGGAACAGTCCGGAGGCCAGTCCGGAGACTCCTACGGCGAAACCGGTGGCGAAGACGAGGCAGTCCACTTCGTACTCCACACCGCCGACCACCACGGCGCGTTCGGTGAAGCGCTCGACGCCCTGGGTGTCGGCGGTGTCGACGAGGTGCACGTTCGGACGGTTGAAGGTCTGCAGATACGTGTCACTGAAGCCGGGCCGCTTGCACATGTAGCGGTACCAGGGCTGGAGCAGTCCGGCCGTCGCCGGGTCCTGGACGATTTCGGTCACCCGGGCCCGTATCTCGTTCATCTTGGCGAGGTCGGCCAGTTCCTCGGTCTCCTCGCGGACGCCGTCGGGGAGGTCGCGGTAGGCGTCGCTGGCGATGAGCTTCTGTTGCAGGCGCGCGGTGCCGGTCCACCCGTCGGCGACGAGGTCCTCCTCCACGCTGCCGCCCGTGACCAGGGTCAGGAAGTTGTCCCGGCGACGGCGGTGCCAGCCGGGGGCCAGCCCGGCCGCCCACCGCGGGTCCGTGCGCCGGTTGGCGCGTACGTCGACGGACGAGGGCGTGCGCTGGAAGACGTACAACTGGTGAGCGGACGCCCCGAGATGGGGCACGCACTGCAAGGCGGTGGCGCCCGTGCCGATCACTCCCACACGTTTGTCCCGCAGGCCCGTGAGGTCTCCGTTCGCGTCGCCGCCGGTGTAGGCGTAGTCCCAGCGGCTGGTGTGGAAGGTGTGGCCGCGGAAGGTCTCGATGCCCTCGATGGCCGGCAGTCTGGGCTCGCTGAGGGTGCCGGTGGCGCTGACGACGTAGCGGGCGCGGACGCGGTCGCCGCGGTCCGTGGACACCGTCCAGACGGCTGTCTCCTCGTCCCAGCGCAGTGCGGTGACCTGGGTGCGGAAGCAGGCGTCGCGGTAGAGGTCGAAGGTGCGTCCGACGGCGCGGGCGTGCTGCCGGATCTCCTCGCCGGGCGCGTACTTCCAGCCCGGAACGGTGCCGGTCTCCTCCAGGAGCGGCAGGTACACGTAGGACTCGATGTCGCAGTGGATGCCGGGATAGCGGTTCCAGTACCAAGTGCCTCCGAAGTCGGATCCCTTCTCGATGACCCGTACCGGCCCGACGCCCTGCTGGCGCAGCCGCGCGGCGGCGAGCAGACCGCCGAACCCGCCTCCGATCACGACCGCCTCGACGCTGTCGCGCAGGGGTTGGCGCGTTTTTTCCGGCGGGGCGTAGGGGTCTTCGTCCCAGTAGCCGAACTCTCCCGTCAGGCGCGTGTACCGGCGGCCGGGGCCGGTGGGCATCCGCCGGTCCCGCTCCGTGCGGTAGCGGACACGTGCCGCGGCGAGTTCCTGTGCGACCGGGGCCGCCTCGGGCACCTGTCCTTCGGCGGAGGGCGAGGAGCCGGAGGGGTCGGCTGGGGGCGGTGACGCGGTCATGTGGGGGCTCCTCGGGGGCGGTACCGGTGGGGGCATGAGGAAACAGCCGGTCCCTTGACCCGCGAACCCGACCGCATGTGCAGCGTACATGTTCTGTGTATGAAACACATGCGGTGTCCGCGCGGGGCGAGATAGCGGGATGAGCGGTACTCCCCCGTGTGTCAACGCGTCGGCCCCGCACGCTGACGAGGCGTGCGGGGCCGACGGGGTCGTTGTTCAGGGTCGTGCGAGGTCTCCCAGCCGGGCCTCTTCCGGCGAGGTGATCGCGGACCAGTTGAGAGGCGTCGGGCCCGTCGGCACCTTCAGGGGCGGAGTGTGGGACGCGGTGGCGCCCAGCTGCTGGCGCGCCGGTGGCACCACGCCGGTGTGGGGGACGGCGCCGTGCGGCAGGGAGCCGGGGAGGTCGGCGTCGGCGTAGCGGCGCACCTCGCGGTGCCAGTTCAGGATGCCGGCGAGCCAGTCGCGCAGCTCGCCCATGTAGGCGTCGAGCGCCGCGACGGCTTCCGGCTTCAGCGCGAAATCGGCGCAGAGAACGGGGAGTTCGTGGGCGACGGCGTGCTCGAACTGCTCCAGCCGGGAGCGCATGAGGTCCGCGACGATACCCAGGGCCGTCGGATAGTCGCAGTCGAAGAAGTTCTCCACGACCAGGACGCAGTTGTGCAGCTCCCCCTCGTACTGGATCTCCTTCTGGTACGAGAAGACGTCGTTGATGAGGAAGCCGTAGTCGCTGACGGCGTTCTCGATGGCGCGCAGCGTACCGCTCCGCAGCACCTCCTCGGGCAGGACTCCGGCGTGCCGCATGCGGCACAGGCTCATCGTCAGCTCCGAGCCGAAGGTCGCGCGCCGCATCTCCAGGTAGTCCACGGGGTCGGGGACACGGTGCTGGGCCTGGTTGAGCAGTTCCCACAGCCAGCTCTCCAGCATCGCGTCGACGGCCGCCCGGAAGGCGGTGCGGCGCGGGGCGTCCATCGGCCCGGCGGTCCTGGCCCACAGGTCCGCGAGGGACACCTCGATGGGGGCCTGGGCGGCGGCGGCGCCCGCGGCGGGATCCTCCAGCGGCATGCAGGCGAGGAGTCGTTCGTGTTGCGCGCGGGCGGCGGCCAGGCCGCGCGGGCGTCCGAAGACCAGGGGGTAGTAGTCGTCGCCGTAGGTGCCCCAGGTCAGCCACTGGGCGCTCAGTTCCAGTTCCTCGGGTTCGGCGTCGGGGTCGAGACCCGCCGAGCACAGGGCGAAGTCGTAGCCCGCGAGTTTCTCCCGGTCCCAGATGTCCTGGAGCAGGCCGGTGCGTTCGGCCCAGTCGAGGGAGGCGGTGCGGGCCTGCTCCAGGTGCGGGCTGAGGCTGACCGGGTAGGGGAGGGTGAACTCGGGCAGTACGGAGGGGCCCGTCCTGCGATGCGGGGTGCGGGTGTGGGAGCGCAGCCGGGCCCGGGACGGCTTGCCCAGGAGCGCGGCGAGGTGCATGGCGCTGGTCCCGAGTACGCCGAGGGCGCCGTCCGGGCCGCCGGTGAGCGCTCCTTCGTTCATGTAGCGGCTGGAGCGCAGGTGCCATTCGTGGCCACCGGACTGCCAGTCCTGAAGTCCCTTCACGTACGCGGCGAGAGCGGCGCACTCGGCCGGGTCGAGGCCGTGTTCGGCGCTCAGTGCGGGCAGTTCCGTCAGCGCCGTGTTCTCGAACTGCTGGAGACGTGAGGTGAGCAGGTCGTTGACGGCTTCGGCGGCCTCCGGGGTCGTGCACCCCAGGAAGGTCTCCAGGACCAGGACGCCGTTGCTGAGTTCGCCCTCGTCCTCGACTTCGCGCTGGTAGGAGAACAGGTCGTTGCGCAGGTGGACGGCGTCCGAGAAGGCGTCGGTCAGGACCCGCAGGGGCCGGGTGCCGGCGACGCGAGCGGGGAGTTCGGCTCCGGCCGCGTACTCCACCAGCCCGGCCGACCAGGGAGCGCCACCGACTTTGCGCCGCATCTCGATGTACTCGACGGGGTTGGAGATCCGGCCCGCGTTGATGTTCGAGAGCTCCCACATCGACTCGTTGAGGAGGTTGCGGGTGGAGCGGGCGAAGCGCTCCCGCCAGTGCGCCGACATCGCGGGGACGGTGCGCCGCCACAGGTCCGCGAGCCCTGCCTCGACGGGTGTGAGCGGTTCCGGGAAGCCCTCCGCGAGGTCCGCCGGCATGAAGGCGGGCAGCCGGTCCAGGTATGCCTTGGCTCCCTGGCGGTCCTGGGTGCGCTTGAACAGTTCGAGGAAGTGGTCGTCGAAGAAGAAAACCCACACGTACCAGTCGGTGACCAGGCACAACGCGTCTTCGTCGCAGTCCGGGTGCGTGTAGGCGCACAGCAGGGCGTAGTCATGGGCGTCCAGATCGCTCTGCTCCCACACCCCCGAGCCTTCGAGCATGCCCATGGAGCGCGCCCAGTCGCGGGCGTGCTCGCGGGCCGGGGCCACATGGCGGTTGAGGCGAGCCGGGTAGGGGACGTAGAAATCGGGAAGGGCAAAGGGCTGGGGCACGGAGAGACCAATACATTCCAGGGGCGGGCAATACCGACCCGGGAAGTATCCGCGGAGAATCCCCGGACCCGCAATACGTTCCTTTTTTCGGGCAACCGTACACACTGTTCGAACCATCCTCCGACCGGTCCCGCCTCTGGGCCTTCCTCCGCGTTTCCCCCGGTCAGCACGGCATCGTGAGACAGGGGACGCCACCCGGCGGCCGCACTCGCACAGCCATACGGCAATTCACTCCGGAGAGGACTGCCGGGAAATCCGATCGGCTGTAAAAATGGCACCGCATTTTCCTAACGAGGAGGCATTCTTTTGTCCGTCCGCACCGAATCCGAAGCACTGGACCAGCCCCAGCAGAGTCTCGGGGCCTCGGCGGCACGCAATCTCGCCACCACCACCAAGTCGGCCCCACAGATGCAGGAGATCACCTCCCGCTGGCTGCTGCGGGCGCTGCCGTGGGTCCAGGTGCAGGGCGGCACCTACCGGGTCAACCGTCGCCTCGCCTACACCGTCGGCGACGGCCGCGTCACCTTCGTCCAGACCGGGGACCGGGTCAGCGTCGTCCCCGAGGAACTGCGCGAACTTCCCCCTCTGCGGGACTTCGAGGACCAGGACGCGCTCCAGGAACTCGCCGGGCGCTGCGAACAACGCACCTACCCCGCCGGCAGCGTCGTCGCCGCGGCCGGCGATCTCGTCGACAGCGTGCACCTGCTCGCCCACGGGCGTATCGCCCGCGTCGGCACCGGCCCTTACGGCGACGAGACCAGCCTCGGCCTGCTCGCGGACGGCGCCTACTTCGGTGAGCAGGCCCTGCTGTCCGACGAGGCGGTCTGGGAGAGCTCCGCGCGCGCCGAGACCGAGTGCACCGTTCTGGTTCTCAGCCGCGCCGACGTCCTCAACCTCGCCGAGCGGGCCCCCTCGCTGGCGCAGCAGTTGCGACGCGCGGCGCTCGTGCCCGAGCAGCGCACCAACAAATACGGCGAGGCGGCCATCGACCTCGCCGCCGGTCACGTGGGCGAAGCCGTCATCCCGCACACGTACGTCGACTACGAGGCATCGCCGCGCGAGTACGAGCTGTCCGTCGCGCAGACGGTGCTCAAGGTCCACACCCGGGTCGCCGACCTCTACAACCAGCCCATGAACCAGACGGAGCACCAGCTCCGCCTGACCGTCGAGGCCCTGCGGGAACGCCAGGAGGACGAACTCGTCAACAACAAGGAGTTCGGCCTCCTGAGCAACTGCGCCTACGACCAGCGCCTGCAGCCGCACGCCGAGGTCCCGAGCCCCGACGACATGGACGAGCTCCTCTCCCGCCGGCGCGGCTCGAAGCTGTTCCTGGCGCACCCCCGTGCCATCGCCGCCTTCGGCCGTGAGTGCAACCGCCGGGGTCTCGTCCCCGAGAGCATCGACGTCAACGGGCACCGCATCCCCACCTGGCGCGGGGTCCCGATCTATCCCTGTAACAAGATCCCGGTAGCGGCCGACCGCACCACCTCGATCATCTGCATGCGTACCGGCGAGGAGGACCAGGGCGTCGTCGGGCTGCACCAGACCGGTCTGCCCGACGAGATCGAGCCCAGCCTCTCCGTACGCTTCATGGGCATCGACGAGCAGGCCATCATCTCCTACCTCGTCACCGCCTACTACTCCGCCGCGGTCCTCGTTCCCGACGCCCTCGGCATCCTGGAGAACGTCCAGACCAGCCGCTGGAGCTGATCAGGCACCAGCCCGCCGCGCGCCGCCCCCGCACCACCGTCATGGTGCGGGGGCGGCGCGCGTCCGCCGCGTGACGGCCGCCCCGCGAGCGCCCACAGGCCGCGGGACGCCGGTCAGGCCGGCCATGCCGTTCGGGCGCGAGGCCGCGGTCCGTTCAGTCGAGGCGGACCGCGAGCAGCGCGATGTCGTCGCCGTCGTCCGCGGGCAGGGCGTCCAGCAGTTCGGCGCAGATGTCCTCGGCCGGCTCCGGGGCACCGGCGAACGCGGTCCGCAGCGTCTCCATGCTGCTGTAGAGGTCCTCGCCACGCCGTTCGACGAGCCCGTCGGTGAACAGCAGCAGGCTCGTGCCCGGCTCGACCGCCACGGTCGTGGCCGGTGGCTGCGGCACCCCGACGCCGAGCAGGGTGCCGTGCTCCCGCACGTAGCGCGTCGTACCGTCCTCGGCGCGCAGCAGCGGCGGGAGGTGACCGGCGTTCGCGACCTGCACCGAGGAGCGGTCGGGGGCGACCAGTACGAGGCACAGCGTCGCCGTCATCGCGGGCTGGAGGGTGCGCAGGAGATGGTCGAGGCGCTCCAGGACGATGTGCGGCGGGTGGTTCTCCAGCGCGTAGGCGCGCAGCGCGTGGCGCAGTTGCCCCATGACCATGGCGGCGTCCAGCGAGTGCCCGGCGATGTCCCCGATCGCCAGGAGCATCCCCTCGGGCGTCGCCAGTGCCTCGTAGAAGTCGCCGCCGATCTCCGCGTGCGCCGAGGCGGGCCGGTAGCGCACCGCCATCTCCATACCGGCCTCCCGTGGCAGGCTCGCCGGGAGGAAGCTGCGCTGAAGGGTCAGGGCCAGCGTGTGCTCCTGGTCGAAGGAGCGCTGCGCTTCCAGGGCCAGCGCGCACCCGTGCACGAGCTGGGCCAGTACGTGGCGGTCGTCCACCGACCGCAGCGCCTGCGCGGGCACCGCGAGACACACCGGGGCCCGGCCCGCCTTCACCTGGGTCATCACCACCGCGTCGCGGCCCGCGAACCCCGGCAGCAGTCCCTCCGAGCGGGTCAGGAACGCCTGCCCGCCCGCCAGGTCGGCGAGGGCCTGGCCCGCCACGACGTCGAGCAGGCCCGTGGGCGCCGGCGACGGCCGGGCCCCCGCCTCGTCGGCGACCGCCTGCACGTCCCTGCCCCGGGGTGTCTGCAGCACCACCGAGGAAGGCGCGCCCAGCAGCCGGGTCGCGGCGCGCGCCGCGACCAGAGCGAGCTCCTCGGCACTGCTCGCGCGGTACAGGTCCAGGGTGAACGTGTTGAGCAGGGCCAGGCGTTCCGCGAGTCCTTCCGCGCGCGCACGGGCGCGGGCGTAGCGCAGCACGGCGTGCAGAGTGGCGACCAGTTCGTCCGGCTCTATGGGCTCGGTGAGGTAGGCGTCGGCGCCCCGCCTCAGCCCTTGCGTACGGTCGGCCGCCGCCACCGCGGAGGCGGAGATCTGGAGCACCGGCAGCCCCTCGGTCGCGGGCGCCGACCTGATTGCCTCGCACACGTCCAGGCCGCTCATGTCCGGCAGGCGCACGTCCACGACGGCCGCTTCGACCCCGTGTGCCGGATCGGCGAGCAGGGCGAGGCCCTCCTGTCCGTCCGCCGCCTCCAGCACGGTGTGGCCGGCGCGGCGCAGCCAGGTGCCGACGAGGTAGCGGTTGTCCGCGCTGTCGTCGACGACCAGGACGACGGCCGAGTCGTCGTCGGAGGACTCGGTGACCGTCGCCACGGCGGGCGCCAGCAGGAACGGCCCGTTCGCCGACCGGCCGGGCTGCTGCGGCACGCCGCCCCCCTCCGGGACGCCGTCCGGGAACGCGGTGGGCCGGTGCTGGGCGCGGGAAGGGTCCGGTCCGCCGGGTGCGGCGGTGTCCGGTCGTGTGTGGTCCCCTCTCATGGCCTCTCGGCCACCCCCTCGTGGGCGGAGCGCCGCCCGTGAATCAGTGCGGACAGCGTCGGCAGGGACACCGACGCCTTGTCGAGGACGGCTCGGGCGGGCGCGAGTCGCGCGTGGTCGAGACTGTCGCGTGCGGCGGCCGTGACGACGATCACCGGCGTCTGCGACAGTTCGGGATCGGCGGCGAGCGCGGCGAGGATCTCGTAGCCGTCCGGTCCGGGCATCTGCAGGTCGAGGACGACGGCCGAGGGGCGTCGCGCGCGGATCGTGTCGAGGGCCTCGCCCGGCTCCGTGACCTCGACGACCTCGTCCGCGAGCCGGCGGACCGTCGGGCGCAGCGCGGCGAGGAAGGCGGGGTCGTCGTCGACCGCGACCAGCCGGGCGAGCCGGGGCGGGTCGGGCTCCTCCTCGCGGGCGGGCGCGGGGCGTCCGGCGGGGGCGAGCGGGATGTCGACGCGCGCGGTGGTGCCCCGGCCCGGTGTGCTCTCCAGCCGCAGGGTGCCGCCGAGGAGTTCACTGAGGCGCCGGGCGTACGGCAGGCCCAGGCCGGTGCCGGGCCGGCCGCGTTGGTGGACGCCGCGCACCTGATAGAACTCCTCGAAGATCTTTTCCTGTTCCTCGGGCGGGATGCCCACCCCGGTGTCGGACACGGTGAGGAGCAGCCGCGTTCCCTCGGTGGTCTCGCGGGTGTCGACGGAGAGCCGCACCTCGCCGGTCTCGGTGAACTTGACGCTGTTGGACAGCAGGTTGCGCAGGACGCGGGTGAGCATCACCTCGTCGGTGACCAGACCGGGTACGGCCGTCTCCGGGCCGCCCGGCACGATCAGCGTGACCTGCGGCCGGTCGACCGTGCCCTGGACGGTGCCGCGCAGCTGCAGCAGCAGCGCCCTCAGGTCCACCGGGCTCCACTGCGGTTCCAGGCGGCCGGACTCGGCCTTGGCCACGTCGAGGAGTTCCTCCACGAGGGCCAGCAGTGTCGCGCCGGAGCCGGCGATGAGGGAGACCTGGCGCCGTTGTTCCTCGGTCAGTTCCTGTTCGGGGGCCGCCGCGTCGGCGGGGGTGAGCAGGAGCCGGGCCAGGCCGATCACGGCGTTGACGGGTGAGCGCAGTTCGTGGCTGACGTTGGCCCAGAACCGCGTCTTGGCCTCGCTCGCCTCGCGCAGCTGGCGGCTCTTGTCCTCCAGTTCGGAGTACAGGGCGACCACGCCCTGGTTGGTGCGCTCCAGTTCGGCGGACAGCTCGGTGTACAGGGCCATGACGCCCTGGTTGGTGTTCTCCAGTTCCTCGTTGAGGCGCCGCAGTTCCTCCTGTTGGCTGCGGGCCTCCTCCAGCGCGGCGATGAGGTCTCGTGTCTGGGCGTTCGAGTCCTCCTGGGCGCTGGCTCCGCCCTCGGCGTCGAGCGCTCGGCGGGTGCCTTCCAGCATCGCGTCCCAGTCCCCTCCACGGTCCGGCAACGGCTGGCCCACCGTCACCACCCCGTCGGCTTCACGCACGTCGAGGTGGGCGACGAGCCGGCCGACGGCCTCCAGCGCCCCCGTCGGCGGTGTTTCCCCGCCGTCCCAGGTGAACTCGGCGACCAGCAAAGGGGCGGGCCGCAGCCGGACGGCGAGCGACACGCGCAGCAGCGGTGCCGGCAGCAGCGCCCGGCCCAGCTCGCTCAGGGAGGTGACGAGCCGGACCTGATCGAGTCCTTCGAGGCCGAGCAGCCGGCAGGCCGTCCGGCCGTGTCTGCGCAGCGCGAAGACCTCCTGCTCGGAGAAGATCCGCAGGCGCAGGAGTACCTCGTGGTCCGCCGCGGGGCGCGGCTGCCCGTTCATCCGGGCACCTTGACGACGACGATGCCCGCGTCGTCCCTGCGCACCGCGGCCTGGTTGAGGATCTGGGCCGCGATCGTCACCGGGCTCTGCCCGAGCAGCCCGGGGAGATCCTCCATGGTCCACCGGGGTGTGAGTCCGTCCGAGTGCATGACGAGGGCGCCCCCGGGTGGCAGGGGCTCCTCGAAGGTGCGCAGTGTGGGCAGTTGGTGTCCGACGATGCCCGGAGCGGAGCTGAGGGCGCGCCTCCGGTCGTCGCCCACCACGAACACGCTGATGTTGCCGACGCCGCAGAAGCGCACGAGGCGGTCGGCGATCTCCACCCTGGCGACGCCGAGCGCCGCGCCGCGCGTTCCGCGCAGTGCGGTGTGCAGCTCGTCGACGAGGTCGTCGGGACGTCTGCCACGGCTTCTGCGGAAGGTGTCCCTGGCCAGGTCCCCGGCGCGGGCGGCGAGCGGCCCGTGCCCGAGGCCGTCGCACATCAGCACCAGCAGGGCCGGTCCCGCGGAGGACACGGTCATGGCGGAGAACGCCGAGGAGGCCGCCCCGGGTACGAAGGGCCGTCCCGCTCGTGGTCGGGGCGGCGGCAGGGGGCCCGGGTCGTGGTCGGTGTGCGCGGTCCAGGAGTCGCCGCACGCGCTCTCGCCGCCGATGGGCCTGGTCACGCCGGCCACCATCTGTTCGGGATGCCGCTGTCCGCCCTCCCGGGCGCGGACGGGCCAGAACCGGGCGGTGAGGACGGTTCCCCGGCCGGGCAGTGAGTGGATGGTGAAGTGGTCGGCGAGCCGGTTGATGGTACCCAGG
This sequence comes from Streptomyces sp. NPDC007088, assembly GCF_042869355.1. Classification (NCBI taxonomy): domain Bacteria; kingdom Bacillati; phylum Actinomycetota; class Actinomycetes; order Kitasatosporales; family Streptomycetaceae; genus Streptomyces; species Streptomyces sp. NPDC007088. The sequence goes on along the minus strand of NZ_JBIAFO010000032.1, from coordinate 32,462 downwards.
CCCACCCCCATGGTGCCCCTGCTGGACATGCCGTCCACGAGGGCGCTCGCCACGTCGGTCATGCCGGGGCCGCTGTCGACCGCGAGGAACTCGACGGCGGCCTCGTCGGTCGTGCGCAGAAGACGGATCAGCAGCGCGCCGTCCACCGCGTGCCGCTGGAGATTGGTGGCGGCCTCGGTCACGGCGAGTTCGACCTCCGAGGTACGCCGCGGGCCGAAGCCGGCGCGCCGCGCCAGATCGGCGGCGGCGCGCCGGGCCTGGGCCGCGAGGGCCACGTCGACCCGCAGCCAGGCCACGTCCTCGGTCTCCAGGACGGCGTCCTCGTCTACCGTCCCCACTTGGTCACCGTCACTGTCGTGCCGCTTCCGACGGTGGTGTCGAGCGCGAACTCGTCGACGAGCCGGCGTGAACCGCTCAGGCCGAGGCCCATGCCGTTGCCGGAGGTCCAGCCGTCCGTCAGGGCGAGATCCAGGTCGGGGATGCCCGGACCGGAGTCGCGGAACACCAGCCGTACCCCTTGCCGTGCCCCGTCGGTGACCTTGGCGACCTCCATCTCGCCGCCGCCCGCGTGCACGAGGGTGTTGCGGGCCAGTTCGCTGGCCGCGGTCACCAGTTTGGTCTGGTCGACCAGGGACAGCTTGCTCTCCTGGGCCAGTGTGCGCACCAGTTGCCTCGCCTTGACGACGTCGTTGTTGCCGGTGATGCCGACGACCTGTCCCGGTGTCGCGGCCGGGCCCGGGTGCGTCATCCGAGGGCCGGACCGAGTCGGGCGGCGCGGCGCAGCATGACGAGGCCCTGTTCCAGGTTGAGCGCGGTGCGCACTCCGCCGAGCGAGAGCCCCAGCTCCACCAGCGTCATCGCGACGGCCGGGCGCATCCCGATGACGACCGTCTCGGCGTCGAGGACGCGCGAGACGGACGCCGTCGTGGCGAGCATCCTGCCGACGAAGGAGTCGACGATCTCCAGCGCCGAGATGTCGATCACGACGCCGCGGGCGCCGGTGGCGACGATCCGTTCGGACAGGTCCTCCTGGAGGTCGAGGACCGTCTGGTCCTCCAGGTCCGTCTGGATCGACACGAGGAGCACGTTGCCGATCTTCAGGATGGGCACGCGGTCGCTCACAGCAGTCCCCCGAGCTCGACCGTGTCCTCACCCACGGCCTTGATACGGCGCAGGGCGTGAGCCAGGGCGTCGGCGAGCGTCGCCTTGGTGACGATGTCCCCGAACTCGATTCCCAGGCCCACGATGGTCTGCGCGATCTGCGGGCGGATGCCCGAGATGGTGCACTCCGCGCCCATCATGCGGGCCGCCACGACGGTCTTGAGCAGGTGCTGCGCGACCTGGGTGTCCACGGCGGGGACCCCGGTGATGTCGATGATGGCCTGCTGCGAGTTGTTGTCGAGCAGCGCCTGGAGCAGCTTCTCCATGACGACCTGGGTGCGGGCCGAGTCGAGGGTGCCGACCAGGGGTACGGCGATGACGCCGTCCCAGAGTTTGACGACGGGGGTGGACAGCTCGAGGAGCTGTTCCGCCTGGGCGCTGATGATGGCCTCGCGGGTCGTGGCGTGGGCCTCGACGGTGAACAGGCCCAGTCCGTCGATCAGGTGCGAGAAGTCCAGGAAGGCGGTGATGTCCGCGCCCGAACCGGACAGCGCGGGCTGGAGCACCTCTTTGAGGGCGAAGATACCGACGGCGGTCTCGCTCGGGGTGAATCCCTGCCGGGCCCGGTTGCGGGACAGTTCGAGCAGCAGGCCGCGGACCTCGGTGAACGTCTCGCTCCGGTGGTCGAGGCTGCCGCCGCGCAGGGCGTCGACTATCGCCCCGTACAGCTCGCCGAGTTCCCTCTCGACCTCGGCGGTGCTGACCCGTCCGGTGACCGAGGGGAGTGTCTTCGCCACCCATTGGGCCGACAGTGCCTCGCTCTGGTCCGAAAGAAGGGCCACCAGTCTTTCGTTGCTGCCGGTTCCTGCCATCACGTCCCATTCTTCGGAAGTTGTGCATGCGATCAGCCAGAGCCTACGCCAGATGGGTGATCCCCCACGCGTGCGTGGGGGTTTCCCGGCGAACCGGCATGGGTGGGCTCCGGACCGGCGCACCGGTCCCCCCGGGAGAGGGTGGTACCCCCGAATCACGTCTCCACGCGTAGGCTGCCGTATCGGGGGGAATCGAACAGGCGGCAGTGACGGACGAGGACGGGCGGGGGCCGGTGGACCAGGCAGAGACGAAGGCGGCGCCACCCGTGGAGGAGGTGGCCCACTGGGCCGCCGACCTGGACGAGAGCCGCAGCGAACTCATCGCGCAAGCCCGCTGGTTCGCCGCGGAGGCGCTCGCCGCGGCGAGCCCCGCCCTGCCGGTGGCGACCGTGGGCACGGTGAAGCTGGTGGTGAGCGAGCTGATCACCAATGCCTGCAAGTACGCTCCGGGGCCGTGCCGACTGGAGGTGACGGTGGACGCGGAAGCGGTGGTCGTACGGTTCGCCGACACCTCCTCGGCGCTGCCTCAGCCCCAGGATGCCTGTCCCGAACGCGTAGGCCGCCACGGCCTGGAGATCGTCCGGGCCGTCGCGGACTCCTACCGCACGCGCCTGGTGCCGGGCGGCAAGCGCACCACAGTGCGCCTGAATCTGCCTCCGCTGGTCTGAGACTGAGACGACTGGCCGGGGCCGTAGCGGGCCCCGGCGGCAGCAGGAGGCCCGGCTCGCCCGCGGTGGGCTCTGTTGCCGGTGCGGCGTCCGCCGGCCCGGTGGCGAGGTCGGGCACCGACCAGGCCGTGCGGAACCGCGATGCCGCGCGGGCGCGGCCCGGAAAACGCTTTGACAGTGGCAGCCGGCTCTTCGAGGGTGTTCCCGGGTGTTCCGGACGGTACGGAACGGACCGTCGTCCGACGTGCGCGGCCGCCGGGGTGGAGGGGGAATTGCCTGTGATCGTCGTCTCGGCGGCTTCCGGCGCCTTCGGGCGGTTGGTCATCGACCGCTTGCTGGCCCGTTGTCCCCCCGGCCGGATAGTCGCCGCCGTGCGCCGCCCGGACCGAGTCGCGTACCTCGCCGCGCGGGGCGTCGAGGTACGGCACGCCGACTACGACGCACCGGCCACCCTGCGCGCGGCGTTCGCGGACGCCGACCGGCTGCTGCTGATCTCCTCCCCGGAACTCGGCCTCGCGCGTCGCGTCGCCCAGCACGAGGCCGCCGTCGAGGCCGCCCGCGGCGCCGGGGTGGGCGCGCTCGTCTACACCAGCTTCCTGGGCGCCGACACGCAGGCATCGGGGGTCGCGGAGGCCCATCACATGACCGAGCGGGCGTTGCGTGCCAGCGGAGTGCCCCGCACCGTGTTGCGCCACCCCTTCTACAGTGAGGCATTTCTCCATCCGGGCCTGCGCGCCGCCGTCGCCGCCGGTGAACTCTCCGACGCGACGGGTGGGCGGGGCATCAACACCGCCCTGCGCGCCGACCTCGCCGAAGCGGCCGCCCGGGTCCTGACCGAGAACCACCACATCGGCCGCGCCTACGACTTCACGGGCGAGCCGTGGACCTTCCCCCGGCTCGCGGAGGTCCTCACCCGGGTGACCGGCACCGCTGTGGTCCGTCGCGAGCGGGAGCCCGCTCCGGGCGCTCAGGGCTGGCTGGAGGGCCAGGTACGTGCCGGGGCCCTGGAACGGTGGACCGGCGATCTGTCCGGCGTGCTCGGCCGCCCCGCCACCAGCCTCGAACAGGTGGTCGCCGGTCTCTTCCCTCCCTGCGCCTGAGGTACGGCGCCGCCCGCGAGGCCGTCCCGGGCCGGGCGAGCCGACGCGCCGCCCGGCAGTGCGCGCGTGCGCGGTGGGGCGGTCGCCCCTGTCCGTCGGCACGTGAGAAGCGAACCGCTGTGGACGGCGCCTCGTTGTCGACCCCGCCCCGCCAGACGCAGGTGATCGTCGCGGGCCGAGGCTGTGCCGGGCCCGGGGCTGGCCGGAACGGGCCGTGGCCGGCGCCAGGACGCTCTAAGCGTCCGGCACCGGCCACCGCTGCCGTCCCGAGGGGGCCGCCAAGGGTCGCGGCAGGTGGCTGCCGCCGGCCGTGCTCTCAGGCGGCTTCGCGTCGCGGGAGCTTCCAGTTCGGGCGGGGGAAGTGGCAGGTGTAGCCCTCGGGGTACTTCTCCAGGTAGTCCTGGTGCTCGGGCTCCGCCTCCCAGAAGTCACCGGCCGGCTCGACCTCGGTCACCACCCGGCCCGGCCACAGGCCACTGGCCTCGACGTCGGCGATGGTGTCCTTCGCGACGGCGTGCTGCCCCTCGTCCGTGTAGTAGATCGCGGAGCGGTAGCTGCGGCCCAGGTCGTTGCCCTGGCGGTCCTTCGTGGTCGGGTCGTGGATCTGGAAGAAGAACTCCAGCAGGTCGCGGTAGCTGGTGACCACCGGGTCGTACAGGATCTCGATGGCCTCGGCGTGGTCGCCGTGGTTGCGGTATGTGGCGTGCGGAGTGTCACCACCCGTGTACCCCACGCGGGTCGCCGTGACCCCGGGCAGCTTGCGGACCAGATCCTGCATGCCCCAGAAGCATCCGCCGGCCAGGACGGCCTTCTCGGTCTCGGTGCTCATCTCGCCTCTCCTTGCTGCCGCCGCCGACAAGGCGACGAGCGCTCGTCGTGTGAACAAGGCGGACCCGCGTCCGTGTTCCCCCGTGGTCAGGGGGGAGGAGCACTGCCCGGCGGACGGCTCACGACGCGCGCTGCTGCGCCTGCTGGTCCCTCTTCTCCTTGAGGAGTTCCGCGTCCTTGCGGACTCCCTCCTGGATGTCGCGCTCCCGCCGCAGCCACTCGGGGTTCTCCTCGGCGAGCGCCTCGATCTGCTCGGTGGTGAGGGCCTCGGTGACGCCGCCCCGTGCCAGACCGGAGATGGAGACGCCCAGCTTCTCCGCGACCACGGGGCGGGGGTGCGGCCCGGTGGCGCGCAGCTCGCGCAGCCACTCCGGCGGGTTCGTCCGCAGCGCGTTCAGTTCGGCGCGCGTGACGACACCCTCCTGGAACTCGGCGGGGGTGGCCTCAAGGTACACACCCAGTTTCTTCGCCGCGGTCGCGGGCTTCATGGTCTGGGTGGTCTGGTGCGACGTCATGGTGCCAGGGTAACGAGTGTGCGCCGCCCCTTCGACCACGGCCGGTAGCCTGGTGACGTGACAGGTTCGGATACCTCCCCCTCCCCCGCCACGCCTTCGGCGTCCCCCTCCTTCCGGCTCGCGTTCGTGCCGGGGGTGACCCCCTCGAAATGGGTGCGGGTCTGGGAGGAGCGGTCGCCCGACGTCCCTCTGGAACTCCTCCCGGTCGCCGTGGCCGACATGTTCTCGGTGCTGCGCGGGGGCCTCGCCGACGCGGGTCTCGTGCGGCTGCCCGTCGACGGCGAGGATCTCAGCGCCATCCCCCTGTACACGGAGACCACCGTGGTGGTGGTGCCCAGGGACCATCTGGTGACGGCGGTCGAGGAGGTCGCTCTTGAGGACCTCGCCGAGGACCTCGTGCTGCATCCCGCGGACGACGTGCTGGGCTGGGAGGCCCTGCCCGGCCGGCCCGCGCTGGAGCGTCCGGCCACGACGGCGGACGCGGTCGAGCTGGTCGCGGCCGGGGTGGGGGTGCTGCTGGTGCCGCAGTCGGTCGCCCGGCTCCACCACCGCAGGGATCTGACCTACCGGCCGGTGCCGGAGGCGCCCACCTCGCGCGTCGCCCTGGCCTGGCCGCAGGAGGCGACCACCGATCTGGTCGAGGACTTCATCGGGATCGTCCGCGGCCGTACCGTCAACAGCTCGCGGGGCCGCTCGGCCGCCGCCTTTGAGGCCCGGGGCAAGGGCGCCGCACGGACCGACAAGGGCACCGCCAAGACCTCGGCCCGCCGTGCGAGCCCGGCGAAGGGCGGCGCGGGCGGCCGCTCCGGTCGGGGTGGGGCGGGCGGCTCGGGCAAGGCGGGCGGCAAGAGTGGTCAGCGTCGCGGAAAACCACGTCGGCGCTCCTGAGCCCGGCGGCCCCCGGGCTCTGGGGGCGTGGTGGGCCTGCGTGCCCGCACGGCGCGCGGGTACGCGCCCGGAGGAGGGCCGGGAGACCTGTCGTGCGGCGTGGTGGCCGCGCGTCGTAGAGTCGGCCCGGTACCGGAACCGAGCGTGAGGAAACACAGTGTCCCGTCCTGTCGCCGCTGTTCAGCGGGAGATCGCCCAGGCTCTTGAGGTGTCCGCCTCCTTCGACGCGGAAGCGGAGATCGAGCGGCGCACGGAGTTCCTGGCACAGCGGCTCCTGTCGACCGGGCTGCGTTCGCTGGTTCTCGGCATCAGTGGGGGCGTGGACTCCACGACGGCGGGCCGGCTGTCGCAGCTTGCCGTGGAGCGGGCGCGCGCCGAGGGGCACGACGCGACCTTCTTCGCGATGCGGCTCCCGTACGGGGTGCAGGCCGACGAGTCCGACGCCCAGCGGGCGCTGGACTTCATCCGGGCCGACAAGGTGCTGACCGTGGACGTGAAGCCGGCGAGCGACGCGGCTCTGGCGGCCTGTGTCGCCGCGGACGTCGCTTTCCGGGACGAGGCGCACCAGGACTTCGTGCTGGGCAACATCAAGGCGCGTGAGCGCATGGTCGTGCAGTACGCGGTGGCCGGCGCGCACGGCGGGCTGGTGGTGGGGACCGATCACGCGGCCGAGGCGGTGTCCGGGTTCTTCACGAAGTTCGGCGACGGCGCCGCGGACGTCGTGCCGCTGACCGGGCTGACCAAGCGCCGGGTGCGCGCCGTCGCGGCCCGGCTGGGCGCACCGGCCGAGCTGGTCGGGAAGGTGCCGACCGCCGACCTGGAGACGCTGTCGCCCGGCCGGGCCGACGAGGACGCGCTGGGGGTCACGTACGAGAACATCGACGACTTCCTTGAGGGCAGGCCGGTGGACGAGGACGTGGCCCGCAGGATCGTGGACCGCTACCGCCTGACGGAGCACAAGCGGCAGCTTCCGCTCGGTCCCTGAGGGCCGGAGCCCACCGGCGGAACGCGGCGGCGGCACCCCCACTCGCGGGGTGCCGCCGCCGCGTTCCGCTCCCTGTCACGCCACGTACTCGCTGAGGTCGATGGCGTGGACGTGGAGGTCGTGGCCGTATCCCGGGTGGACGGTCTCACGGTCGAGGGTCATACCGAGTTTGCGCGTCACGTTCTCGGAGGCGGTGTCGCCGATCCTGACGACGCTCACGACACGGTCGACGCCGCGGTCGGTGAGGGCGAACTCCAGTACGGCCTGTGCCGCTTCGGAGGCGTACCCCTGGCCCCAGAACGGGCGGCCCAGGCGCCAGGCGAGGCCGACGGCCGGCAGGATCTCGGGGAGGTCCTCGGGTACCGAGAGCCCGACGAGGCCGATGAGTTCGCCCGAGGCGAGAAGCTCGACGGCGAAGGGCCCGAAGCCCTCGTCGTCCCACGTCTCCTCCCAAGTCTCGATGTCCTCGGCGGTGTCCTCCAGGTCGCGGACGCGGCCGTCGTCGATCCACCGCATCACTTCGGGGTCGGCGTTGATCTCCGCCATGGGGACGAGGTCGTCGTCGGTCCAGCGGCGCAGCAGGAGGCGGGGGGTGCGGATCTCGGTCATGCCCCCATCCTGCCGAAGCTGTCGCGGCTCGCCACGCCGGGGTGACGTGGCGGCCCGCTCGCGGGCGGGGTCCACGCTTCGGCCCGCGCCGAAGGGTCGCGACCGTAGGGTGAGGGGCCGGTGATCGGCGTGAGGCGAGGGAGTGGACGGTGGGCGAGAGAGACACGGGCGCGGGGGCGGGGGAAGAAGGGGCGAGTGCCGGGGCACCTGGGCGTGACGCCGAGGTGTCCTCCGGCCACGCCCGGTCCTCGTTCCGGGCGCTGCACGAGGGAGAGCTCCCGCTCGTGCTGCCCAACGCGTGGGACGTGGCCTCCGCCCTCGCTTTCGTCGAGGCGGGGTTTCCCGCACTCGGTACGACCAGTCTGGGGGTGGCCGCCTCCCGTGGTCTGCCCGACGGTGGACGTGACTCGCTGGCGGCGAGCGTCCGGCTGGCCCGGCGGCTCGCCCCGTTCGGGGTGCCGCTGAGCGTGGACGTCGAGGACGGCGGTTTCGACGACCCCTCGCAGGTCGCGGATCAGGTGGCGGCGCTCGCGGAGACGGGGCCGCACGTCGTGGGGGTCAACATCGAGGACAGCAGTGCGGGACGGCTCGTGGCGCCCGCCGCGCACGCCGCCAAGGTGGCGGCCGTGAAGGAGCGGGCGCCCGGGATCTTCCTCAACGCGCGGGTGGACACGTACTGGACGGGGCAGGACGCGACGGTGGGCGCGACGGTGGACCGGGCGCGCGCGTATGTCGCCGCGGGGGCGGACGGGATCTTCGTGCCCGGTGTCGCCGAGCCCTCGGTGATCAGGGAACTGGCCGGCGCGCTGCCCGTTCCGCTCAATGTGCTGCCCGTCGCGGGCGTGGACGTGCGCCAACTCGCCGCGTGGGGTGTGCGACGGGTCAGTACGGGGTCCTTGCCCTACCGTGCCGCGCTGCGCGCCGCGGTGGACGTCGCCGAGGCGGTGCGGGGCGGCTGGGCGCCGCCGGCCGCCGAGCCGTACGCGGCCGTGCAGGACCGTCTCGCCGTCATGCCGCCAGCGTGACCGCCGCCCCGGCGCGGGCGACGGCGATGTGCCAGGCCGAGGTGACGGCGGCGCGCGCCGCCGCGGTGGCCACGGGCAGCGGTCCTTCGAGCCGGAGCGGCGCGCCGAGGTGCACGTGCAGGGCGGGTCGGCGCACGGGCGCTGTCAGGGCGCCGGCGAGGTGCTTCGCCGGGCCTCCCGAGAGCAGGCGGCGGGCCCCGGCCTGGCCGAGGGGGACGACGGGTGCCTCCGTGGTACGGGCGAGCCGGGCCAGTCCGCTGCGGAAGGCGCGTGGCGCGTGCTCCTCGGCCCCCGCGTGGTGGGGCAGTCCGCCTTCTCCGTAGATCAGGACGGTGCGTCCGGACCGCAGCGCGTCGGCCGCGTCCGCGAGGGCGCGGGTGGCGGCGTGGCGGTCGCCCCGGTGCACGGGTATGTGTCCCTCGCGGCGCAGGGCGGTGCCGAGCAGCGGGATGCGCCACAGTCCGGCGGTGGCCAGCACGACCGGTCGTACGTCCAGGCGGTGCAGGGCGGCGAGCACGACGGCCGGATCGGCGAGGGAGCTGTGGTTGGCGGCGAGGATGCTGCCGGGCAGCACGCTCGGCGGTGCCTCGCTGCTGACGGTGAGCCGTCCGCAGCGGTGGATCAGGGTGTCGGCGAGGTGGCTGAGCACGGGTGGCCTTCCGGTCGGGGTGAAAGGGGCGTCGGCGGTCGCGGGTGTCGTGCTCATCGTCCGCGTCCGGCCGTGGGCGACGCGTGAGCACGGGTACTCGGTTCGGTGGGAGCGGCCGGGCTCAGCAGGTCCGCCGGACGTGCCCCCCGGTGCCCGAGGGGCGCACGTCGAGGTCGCGGCGGACGATGCTCAGGCGGTCGCCGTACGCGGCGCACGCGCGGCCCAGGCCGCGGGCGGTGTACTCGACGACGAGGACCCTGCCGTCGAAGGCCCGGTCGTAGACCGCGCACTCCTCGTAGGCCCCGCACTCCTCGGCGACGGCGAAGTCGAGCCCGACGCGGGTGCGCCGGGAGGCGAGTTGGGGGGTGTTCTTCTGGGCGACGGCGAGGCCGTGCTCGTGGGCGACGCGGGTCAGAAGGCCGAGGTAGGCGGTGGCGTCGGAGGCGCTGAGCAGGGAGTGCGAGCGGGTGTAGCTGTCGTAGTTGTCGGGCTCCACCGCCTGGTACCCGGACCGGGCGCACCCCTCGATCCAGCGGGCCACGCGCTCGGCGGCCCGGCGGCGCAGCGCGTCGGTGCGCAGGTCGAGGAGGGGCTCGTCCCAGTCGCGGTCGATGACGAGTCGCCGGTGGCCGTCGCGCAGCAGGAGGTCGGCGGGCCAGTCGTCGCTCTCCTGCGGCTGGGCCTGGAAGGCGTTGACGTAGCACACGTTGTAGAGGCCCTTCACGGGCCGGGCCTGCCGGTCGCGCACGACGACGCGCACGTCCTCGGCCGGGCGGTAGGCCCCGCCGATCTGGTAGTCGAGGCCGGCCCCGCGCGGTGGAAGGGTCCAGGGCCGCGCCGCCGCCGTGGCACCGTGGTCGGCCGTGGCCGACGGGCGGGTGTTCTCCGACGCCGCGCAGGCGCTGAGGGAGAGCAGCGCGGCGGCCGCGAGGGCGAGGGCGGTCACGCGGTGGATCATGGGCACGGTGGCTGAGCCTACGGGGTGGCCGGGGGTGCCTTCCGCTCAGGTGGCGCCTCCGGCCCGTGCCGTGGTGGGTGTCAGTGTGCGTCGAGGCCCAGGTCGGGGCCGAAGACCTCGTAGTGGACGCGGTCGGCGGGTATTCCGCGGGCCAGCAGTGCGGCGCGGGTGGTCCGCATGAAGGGCAGGGGGCCGCACAGGTAGGCGGTGAGGTCCTCGGGCAGGTCGAGTGCCGTGAGGTCCATGCGACCGGTGGCCGTGCGGGGCGCGGTGCCGGGCTGTCGGTCACCGGGCCGGGGCTGCTCGTCGTCCGTGGCGTCCGGGTTCTCGTACCACAGGTGCAGACGGGCCTCGGGGAGCGCGGCGACGAGGTCGCGCTGCTGGACGCGGTGGGCGTGGTCGGCGGGGCGGCGGTCGGCGTGCAGGGCGAGGACGGGCCGCGCGGAGGAGGTCTCCTTGAGGTGGTCGAGGACGGACAGCATGGGGGTGATGCCGATTCCGGCGGAGGCGAGCAGCAGGGGGCCGGTGCCCTGGGCGAGGTCGAGGTCGCCGAAGGGCGCGGAGACGTCCAGTTCGTCCCCCACGGCGGCCTTCTCCCACAGGTGGGTGGACACCTCGCCGGCGGGGGCGGTGCCGTGGCCGACGATCCGTTTCACGGTGATGCGCCAGTCGCCTCCCGTCGGGGCCGAGGAGAGGCTGTACTGCCGTATCTGGTGGGCTGCGTCGGGGAGTTCGACCCGCACACTCACGTACTGCCCGGGGCGGAAGGTACCGGCCGGGTGCCCGTCGGTCCGGCGCAGTGTGAGGGAGGCGACGTCGGGAGTCTCCTCGGTGCGGGCGACGATCCGCAAGGGGCGCCAGGCCGGGCCGCCGGCCTGTTCCCGCAGGCGCGTCTCCTGGGCGATGAGGGCGCCGGCCATGAGCCAGTAGACCTCGTCCCAGGCGGCCGCCACCTCGGGGGTGACGGCTTCGCCGAGCGTGTCGGCGATGGCCGAGAAGAGGTGGCGGTGCACGAGTTCGTACTGCTCGGGGGTGATCCCGAGGGAGGCGTGCTTGTGGGCGATCCTGGCGAGCAGCGTGTCCGGGCGGATCTCCTCCTGCTCGACGAGGAGACGCGCGAAGGAGGCGACGGACCCGGCCAGCGCCTTCTGCTGGGTGCCCTCCGCCTGGTTGCCCCGGTTGAAGAGGTCGCGGAGGAGTTCGGGGCGCTCCGCGAACAGCTTGCGGTAGAAGAGGGCGGCGATGTCCTCGATGGCCGCGCCGACGGCCGGAAGTGTGGCGCGCACGACGGGCAGGGACTGCTCGGACAGCATCACGGCTCCAAGTGGTAGATGAGGTGCGTGTTCTCTTTTCCTGCTTCCCGGCCGCCGAAGGGGCGCCGTCCCCCGGCCGTCAGGACGGCTTCGTCCCGGGACCGCGCAGGGCCGGTCCGGTGGGCGAGGCGACGAGGTCGTGGACGGTGGGCGGGTCGAGGCTCTCGTAGAGGGCGCGCCGGGCCCGGCGAAGCGCACCCGGCAGGCGGCAGGTGTCCCGCAGCGGGCAGGACGGGGCACCGTCGCGGTCGGCCACTTCCCCCCTCCAGCCCTCTGATCAGCCGGCCCACGGAGGCGGTGCCCCTGGGGGCCGTGAGCCGGAGGCCACCGCCACGGCCGCCCCCGGGGGCCGTGAGCCGGAGGCCACCGCCACGGCCGCGCCTGGCCTCCACCACCCCGAGGTGCCGCGGCCGGATGACGACCTTGGCCGGACGGCTGTACGGCACACCGAGCGAGTCGGCCGTCGCGCGGGGCGTGGGGGCCTGTGCCCCCTCGGCCACGGTGAGGCGCGTGCCGGCGCGCAGGGACGGCTCGGTGAACTTCGTCAGTCTCACGGCCAGGACTCTAGGGAATGCGCGTCCCGGATTCGTCTTAATGAGTCACGAAGGTGGGTGAGGTGCGTCTCGTGGGTGGCGCCGCGGCGGACTCGCGGAGCACGTGCGCGGGATGCGAGGGGTTTCGAGCGGTGCGACGGTCGTAACCGGTGCAGGACGCGCGCGGCACACGGCCGCCACCCCACAGGAGGACGCCATGCCGAGGATCACCCCGAATCTGTGGTTCGACACCGAGGGTCTGGAGGCCGCCGAGTTCTACGTGTCGGTCTTCCCAAACTCGCAGATCGAGAACGTGACCTACTACAACGAGGCGGGGCCCCGCCCGGCCGGGACCGTCCTGACGGTGGAGTTCCGTCTCGACGGGCAGGAGTACACGGCCGTCAACGGCGGTCCGCAGTTCACCTTCGACGAGGCGATCTCCCTGTTGGTCAACTGCGCCGACCAGAAGGAGGTGGACTACTACTGGGAGAAGTTGTCGGAGGGCGGCTCCGAAGGGCCTTGCGGCTGGCTCAAGGACAAGTACGGGCTGTCTTGGCAGGTCGCACCGGTCGGCCTGGGCGAACTGCTGGCGGACCCGGACTCCGGACGCGCGCGCCGTGCGATGGCCGCGATGCTGCGGATGGGGAAGCTCGACCTGGCGGCGCTGCGCGCGGCGGCGGACGCCGAGGACTGACGGGCGGCGCGGGCGGCGCGGGCGGCGGGGCGGCGCACTTCGGGCGGGCCGGGCCTTTCTCCGCGCCCGGTACTCCGCGCGCTGCTGGTCGCCGACGAGGAGGGCCGCTTCCGGGCCCGGCCGGCCGGGCCGTAGGTCGGCCGGTCGGTCGGTAGGTCGGTCGGTCGTCTCAAGGCAGGGGGCCGCGGGTGGACCCCGTCAGGGACGCGGGTCGCTCCGCCCGGCCCGGGGCGCGCCGCCGGTAGGTGCCCGGGGGTACGCCGTGTACGCGCCGGAACGCCTTGGCGAACGCGAACTCCGCGGTGTATCCCGTCCGCTGGGCGATGCCCCGCAGACTCTCCTCACTTCCCCTCAGCAGCCGGGCGGCGAGCACCATGCGCCACCACGTGAGGTAGCCGAGGGGCGGGACTGCGAGCACCGAGGTGAAGCGGCGCGCGAAGGCCGCGCGGGAGAGACCCGCCTCCGCCGCCAGGCTCGCCACCGTCCAGGGTCTGCCGGGGTGTTCGTGCATCGCGCGCAGAGCCGTGGTCAGGGCGGCGTCCCCGAGGGCCGCCGCCCAGCCGGTGGGCGGCGGCGGCCCTTGACGGGTCCGTTCGGTGAGCCACCAGGCCCGCAGTACGTACAGCAGCAGCGTGTCCAGGAGTGCGTGGACGGCCCCGGCCGATCCGGCCCGGGGCGCGGCGAGTTCGCCGTCGAGCAGGTCCAGGACCGCGCGCACCTGCGGGTACCGGCCCTCGTCCGTCGACAGGTGGACGACGTCCGGGAGTTCGGCGAGAAGCGGGTGTGCGGCACCGCGATCGAGATGGTAGGCGCCGCACAGGACGAGCGTGCCCGCGGCCTCCTTGGGGGAACCGGGGTGTTCCGCTGGGGTGCCGGGGTCTTCCGCGTCGCTCGGCCGGTCCTCGGCGAAGGGCACGAGTGGCGCCGACAGGTCGCTTGCCAGCGCGTAGGCGGCGCCCTGGGCCAGGAAGACGAGGTCTCCCGGGCGCAGGCGCAGCGCCGGGGTCTTCTCCCCCGGTGGCAGGAGCCAGACCGTTCCCGCCAGGACGGCGTGGACGCCGGCTCCGGGCGAGGCGGGGAACTGAATCCCCCAGGGGCCTTCGCGGCGGTTGCGTGAGGCGTGCGGGGTGCCGACGCGCATCGCGGCGACGGCGTCACTCAGTACGTCCATGAGGGCAGCGTAGGTCGGCGGCCGGAGCGACGGGAGGGGTGCGGGTTTGAGGGGCCCGCAGCCGGCGAGTCGGCCGGTGGCGCGTGCGACTTGGCCGCGGCGGTGGGCCGTAGTCGGCTCGCCCCCGGTGGCGGTCGTGGACCTCGACGAGAGTTCGGGACGAGACGTTCGGGCAGGAACGCGAGAGCGTGTGACATGGTGCGCGGCCCAGGCGCTCCCTAGCGTCGTCGGCATGACAACGAACGGTGTGGCCGGCCTGACGACCGGTGGTGCAAAGCGGGGAACGGACGCGGACGCGGAGAGGAACGAGCCGGGTAAGGAAGCGGAGACCGTGCGGGGGACGGCGGGGCAGCCGGGGGCGGTCGGCCGGGACGTGGTCACCGGCACCGTCGTCTTCGACGCCCTGGGTGGCCCGGAGGTGTTGTCGGTGCGGCAGCTGCCCTTGCGCACGCCTGCCGCGGGCGAGGTGCTGGTACGGGTCGAAGCCCTGGGCGTCAACCGCGCGGAGGCCCTGTTCCGTTCGGGGGGCTACTATTACCTGCCGACGCTGCCGGGTTCCCGGCTCGGTTACGAGGCCGCCGGCGTCGTGGAGGCGGTGGGTGAGGAGGTGACGCGTTTCCGGGCGGGTGACGCGGTGCTCACCGGCCCCGGCATCGAGATGAGCGCTCAGGGGGTGTACGCCGAACGCGTGGTACTCCCCGAGGACAGCGTGGTGCGGCGGCCGGCCGGGGTGGACGCCGTGGCGGGGGCGGCGAGCTGGCTCGCCTACTCCACGGCGTACGGCGGGCTGCTGGAGACCGGTGGACTGCGGCCGGGGGACGTCGTGTTGATCACCGCCGCGAGCAGCGGGGTCGGGATCGCCGCGCTCCAGACGGCCGCGCGGATCGGGGCCGTGCCGGTCGCGGTGACCCGTACGGTGCGCAAGCGCGAGGCGCTGTTCACGGCGGGCGCCGCCCACATCGTGGTGACCGGGGAGGAGGACACGGTGGCCTCGGTCAAGGCGCTGACCGGCGGTCTCGGTGCCGACCTGCTCTTCGACGCGGTGGGCGGCGCCGGCCTGGCCGGGCTGGCGACGGCGTTGCGCGTCGACGGCACGGTCGTGGTGTACGGGTGGCTGGACGGCACTTCGTCGGTCATGCCCATGAACTGGCCGCTGACGGTGCGGGGTTACGCGAACCAGGCGCTGTCCGGCAGCGCCCCGGGCCGCCGCAGGATCGACGCGTGGCTTGCCTCGGGACTGCGCGACGGTACGCTGCGGCCGGTGATCGCCGAGGAGTTCGAGGGGCTTGCCTCGATGCCCGACGCGCATCGGCGGCTGGAGGAGAACCGGCACACCGGGAAGCTCGTGGTGCGCCTGTCCTGAAACAGGCCGCCGGCTCCCCCGGCGCGACGCACGCGCCGGGGGGGCCGGACCGGGGCATCGTTACTTGACGAGGCCGCCGCCCTCCCCGGCCGTACCGCCTTGCGGACCGCCCCCGGGCGGGGAACCGCCCTCGTTCTGAGCGGTCTCGAAGCTCAGGTGGTCGTCCGTGACGTCCACCACCAGGGCGCTGTGCGAGGGCAGTTCACCGCGCAGCAGTTTGCGGGACAGCTCGTTGGTGATCTCGCGCTGGATGGTGCGGCGCAAGGGGCGCGCGCCGTACTCCGGTTCGTAGCCGCGCTGGGCGATCCAGTCGACGGCGGCCGGGGTGAAGGTCACGTCGACGTCCTGGGAGCGCAGTCCGCGGCGGGTCTCGTCGAGCATCATGTCGGTGATCTGCCGCAGTTGGCGGTCGTCGAGCTGGCGGAAGATGACGATCTCGTCGATGCGGTTGAGGAACTCGGGGCGGAAGTGCTCGCGCAGGGGGCGCAGGACGCGTTCCCTGCGCGCCTCCTCGTCGCTGTCGGCACCGCCGCTGCCGAAGCCGAGCTGCCCCTTGTTGGTGATCGCCTCGGAACCGAGGTTGCTCGTCATGACGATGACGGCGTTGGTGAAGTTGACGGTACGGCCCTGGGAATCGGTGAGCCGGCCGTCGTCGAGCACCTGGAGCAGGATGTTGAACACGTCCGGGTGTGCCTTCTCGATCTCGTCGAGCAGCAGCAGCGAGTAGGGGTTGCGGCGCACGGCCTCGGTGAGCTGTCCGGCCTCCTCGTGACCGACGTATCCGGGCGGGGCGCCGACCAGACGGCTGACGGTGTGCCGTTCCTGGTACTCGCTCATGTCGAGGCGGATCATGCGGTCCTCGCTGCCGAACAGCGCCTCGGCGAGCGCCCTGGCCAGTTCGGTCTTGCCGACGCCGGTGGGGCCGAGGAAGAGGAAACTGCCGATGGGCCGGTCCCCGGTGGACAGTCCGGCGCGTGAACGCAGGACCGCGTCGGAGACGGCGGTCACCGCCTCGTCCTGGCCGACGACCCGCGCGTGCAGGTGTTGCTCCAGGCCGAGCAGACGCTCCTTCTCCTCCTGGGTCAGGCTGCTGACGGGGATGCCGGTCTGGCGGGAGACGACGTCGGCGATGGACTCGACGGTGACCTCGGCGATCGTGTCGCGCGAGGGGTGCCGTTCCCCGCTGGCCTCGATGCGCCGCTCCAGGTCGGTGAGTTTGTCCCGCAGTTCGGTGGCGCGCTCGTACTGTTCGGCGGCGACCGCCTGGTCCTTGTCGCGGCGCACCTGCTCGGCCTCCCGCTGGAGGGCCCTCACGTCGGTGCCGCGCGTCGAGGAACTCATCCGCACCCGCGCCCCGGCCTGGTCGATGAGGTCGATGGCCTTGTCGGGCAGGAAGCGGTCGGCGAGGTAGCGGTCGGACATCTCCACGGCGGCGACCAGCGCCTCGTCGGTGTAGCGGACCTGATGGTGGGCCTCGTAGCGGTCGCGCAGTCCGCGCAGGATGTCGATGGCGTCCGGAATCGTCGGCTCGGGCACCAGGATGGGCTGGAAGCGGCGGGCGAGGGCCGCGTCCTTCTCGATGTAGCGCCGGTACTCCTCCAGCGTGGTCGCGCCGATGACATGCAGTTCACCGCGGGCCAGGGCGGGCTTGAGCATGTTGCTCGCGTCCATGGCCCCGCCGCCCTCGCCGCCCCCGCCGCCACCCGCGCCGACGACGGTGTGCAGTTCGTCGACGAAGACGATGACCTCGTCGGAGTGCGCGCGGATCTCGTCGATGAGTCCGGTGAGCCGTTCCTCGAAGTCGCCCCGGTAGCGGGTGCCGGCCACGAGGGCGGAGAAGTTGAGCTGGACCACGCGCCGGTCGGCGAGGACGTCGGGGACGTCGCCGTCCGCCATGCGCTGGGCGAGCCCTTCGACGACGGCGGTCTTGCCGACACCGGCCTCGCCGATCAGGACCGGGTTGTTCTTCCCCCGCCGGGCCAGGACCTCGACGGTCTGCTCGATCTCGTTCTCCCGGCCGATGACCGGGTCGATCCGGCCCTCGCGAGCCATCTCCGTGAGGTCCCGGCCGTACTTGTCGAGGTGGGGGGTCGTGCTGTTCCCGCGCGCACCGGTGTGGTTTCCGGGGCCGGGGTGCCGTTCCTGGCCGGCCCACTGGCCGCCGCCGTTCTCCTGGCCCTGGCCTCCGGCGTCCGGGGCGAACCGCGCCGCGTCCAGAATCCGCCCGGCCGTGGCGTCCTTGTTCGTGGCGAGCGCGGCGAGCAGGTGCTCGGGGCCGATGTAGGAGGACCCGGAGGCGCGGGCGATCTCGTGGGAGTCCATGAGGGCGCGCTTGGCGGCCGGGCTGACCGCGATGGAGCTGCGGGCCGGCCCCAGTTCGGCGTGCTCGTCGATCTCGGCGGCGATCGCCTCCGGATCGGCCCCGGACCTGGCCACGAGGCTGCGGGTGGGCTCGGCGGCGAGGGCGGCGCGCAACAGGTGCTCGGTGCCCAGGTCGCTGCTGCCGTTCTGCGCGGCGTAGTTGGCGGCCTGCTGTACGAGCTGCCGGGTGGGCTCGCTCATCAGGCGCAGGAAGTCGTAGTAACGCGGTCCGGGGCGGGGGCCGCCCGAGGAGGGGGTCCCGCCGCCGAAGAAGCGCGCGAGGAACTCCCCGAGCGGGTCCTGGCCGTAGTCCTCTGGTCCCTGGAACGAACTCGTCATCACTGCCACCTGTCGGCCCGGCGCACCGGGCCGGTCTCACTCGTGCTGGTCAGGTACGCAGCACGGATTCCCCACTCCCCCGGTGGCCACACCTGTGCCGCGCTCGTCCCGGCCCCGGTCCGCGGCCACGAACCGTGCGGGCGCTGGCGCGTCCGGGCGGGGCGTGTCGCGGGCGAACACCCGATCGGCCGCCCGCCGGGCGGGGCGCCGCCCCGCCGTGTCCCTCCGGTCGCAATTTTTGGCATGTACCCCACATGCATCGACCGGGACGCCTACGCTCGCCTCCGAACGTCTCCCCCCACCGTTCCGTCCGAGGAGTGATCTCATGCCGGGTCTGCCCCGCGCGTCCGCCGCCCTTGCCACGTTCCTCACGCT
This sequence comes from Streptomyces sp. NPDC007088, assembly GCF_042869355.1. NCBI lineage: Bacteria > Bacillati > Actinomycetota > Actinomycetes > Kitasatosporales > Streptomycetaceae > Streptomyces > Streptomyces sp. NPDC007088. Next base: position 14,115 of record NZ_JBIAFO010000032.1, on the reverse strand, counting down.
GTGCGCCCTCGTCCTGAGCCCCGCCGGGCCGGCCGGGGCGGCGACGGCCCCACACCATCGTCCCGGAGGCCGCTTCGTCGTCAGTGAGCGACAGTTCGCCCGCATGTTCCCGGACCGGGACCCCTTCTTCACCTACGGGGGCCTGGTCGAGGCCACGCGGTCCTATCCGGGCTTCGCGCACGACGGCGGCCCCGGGGTGGCCCGCCAGGAGGCCGCCGCCTTCCTCGCCAACGTCAGCCACGAGACGGGCGGGCTCCATTACGTCGTGGCGCAGAACGAGTCGACCTACCCGGTCTTCTGCGACGCGACCCAGCCCTACGGCTGCCCGGCGGGACAGTCCGCCTACTACGGCCGTGGGGCGATCATGCTGAGCTGGAACTTCAACTACAAGGCGGCGGGCGACGCCCTGGGCCTCGACCTGCTGAACGACCCGTGGCTCGTCGAGCGGGACGCGGCCGTGGCCTGGAAGACGGCGCTCTGGTACTGGAACACGCAGACGGGTCCGGGCACGCTCACCGGCCACCAGGCGATGGTCCGCCGGGCCGGCTTCGGGGAGACGATCCGCAGCCTCAACGGGACCGCCGAGTGCGAGGGCGGCAACCCGGCCCAGATGGAGCACCGCGTCTCGTTGTATCGCACGTTCGCGCGGGTGCTGAAGGTCGGCCCGGGGCGCGGTCTCACCTGCTGAGGCCCGGGGCATACCGGACCGGGCGAGGGCGGGTCCCTTCCGCCGGGCGAGGCGCACCGCAGTCGTGCCGCGGTCACCACGTGGGGAGGCAGCGGTGGATGCCGGACAGGCGGAAACGGAGCTGCCCCGCTTCGTCGCAGTACGGGGGCGGGCGCTCCCGGTCGAGGCGCTCTGGGCGCACGGTTCACTCGCCCCCGGTCCTCGCCGGCCTCCGGCAGCGCGGGTACGGGCCGCGCGAGCGGCGCCGCCGCCCTGGCGGGTGCGCCGGGCGAACTGGCGTGCCGGTGCACCCCCGGGCCGTTCGGGAGTCGCCGACGCGGTAGGCGGGAGTGGGCCGGGGCCGACAGGCTCCCGTCCCGCCCCTCGCGACCGCGCTCAGGCTTGTGCGATCCGCGCCTCCGCCTCCGCGAGGATCTCGGTGAGCCGGACACCGAAGCGCACGTCGCAGGGGTGCGGCTCGCCCGTTTCGGCGGCCTTGAGCAGGGCGTCGACGGCCGCGGTGAAGGAGGTGACGGCGGAGTCGGCCCCGGGTGGCAGGACGGCGGTGCCGCTGTCGCCCCGGAAGGTGACGCCGACGCCCGCTCCGGCCTTGGGCGCGCTCAGGCTCAGGGTGGCCGAACTGGTGACGCCGGTGGTGTGGCGCAGAACGAGATGCGTGAGGTCGGGTTCGCCGCGTACCGCCGTGACCTCGGTGACGTCGCCGAGTACCGGGATCAGGACGGAGAGGGCGTGCGGGCCGACGTCCCACAGCCCGCCCTTGTCGCGGCGCCAGGGCGAGTCCGCGCTGGGCGCCGCGCCGTGGCCGTAGAGCGCCCCGAGCCAGTCGGCGTGACCGGTGAACCAGTCCTTCTTCGCGGACTGCTCGGCGATCCACGCGGCGCTGCCGGGCGCGAAGCGCATGGTGCAGAAGACGACGGAGGCGACGCCCGCGGCCTCGGCGGCCCCGGCGACGGCGCGGGCCCCGGCCACGTCGGTGGCCACCGGCTTGTCGAGGAGCAGATGACAGCCGGCCGCCGCCGCACGGGCCGCGAGGGGGGCCTGGACATCGGGCGGCAGGGCGACGGCCACGGCCTCGCTCGCCGCGAGCAGCGCGTCGAGTCCGTCCTCCCCCTCCCCCGAGTACGCGCGGGTGCCATGGGCCTGTGCGAGGGCGGCCGCGGCCTCGGGCCGACGGCCCCAGACGCCGGTCAGCTCGACGCCGGGGTGCGCGGCGAGGGCGGGGGCGTGGGTGCGCTCGGCCCAGGAGCCGGTGCCGAGCAGGCCGATCCGTAGCTTGGTCATGCGCCCAGTCTGCCTCCTTGTGATCTTCGGGACCAGGGCGGGTGCGTGGCCGGCGCCACGCGTTCCGGGGTGCGCGCCGTGAGCGGGCGGGGGACACTGACGGCTGCGGGCGGTCACACGCCCGCGTGCCGGGCGCGGCGGCAGCGGGCAGGTCCCGCCCCGGCGTGACGGCGGGCCGGGGCGGGCTCGCCCCGGGCGGCAGGGTGGGAGGAGAGGGCATGAGCGGCACCGCGACGAGTGGTACGGCGGACGAGCCGGCCGCGGCCTCCGGGCACGCGGGCACCGACGAGGACGGGGTCGCGGGCCGGTACCTGCCCATCGCCGAGCACGGCGTCATCGGCGATCTGCGGACCGCGGCGCTCGTGGGCACCGACGGCCGCGTCGACTGGTTCTGCGCCCCGCGCTTCGACTCGCCGAGCGTCTTCGGTTCGCTGCTCGACACCGATCGCGGCGGTTTCTGGGAGATCTCCGCGGCCTGCGGGGACGTGACCCGGCACCAGTTCTACTTCCCCGACACCAACATCCTGGTGACCCGGATGCTCACCGAGGACGGCATCGTCGAGGTGCAGGACTTCATGCCGCTGCTGCGGCCCAAGGACCGGGGCCACCGGCAGCGGCTGGTGCGCCGCGTGGTGTGCGTACGGGGCGGGCTGCGGATGACGACGCGGGTCGCGCCGCGGATGAACTACGGGCGGGACCGGCACGAGAGCGTCCGGACCCCGGACGGGGCCCGGTTCACGGGGCCCTCGCTGGGCCTCGTCCTGCGCTCCGACGTACCCCTGACCGTGGAGGGCCTGGACGCGCTCGGCGAGTTCGCCCTGACGGCCGGGCAGTCGGCGGTGTTCGTCCTGGAGAGCGACGGTGACACCCCAGCGGGGAGCGAGGACCTCGGCCAGGAGGTCGAGGAGTTGTTCCGGGCGACCGTCGGCTTCTGGCGCGGCTGGCTGAACCACTCGGTCTACCGGGGGCGGTGGCGCGAGCGGGTGCACCGCTCGGCGCTCCTGCTGAAGCTGCTCACGCACGAGCCGACCGGGGCGGTCGTCGCCGCCCCCACCATGGGGCTGCCGGAGCGGGTGGGCGGTGCCCGCAACTGGGACTACCGCTACGTGTGGATCAGGGACGCGGCCTTCACGCTGTACGCCCTGCTGCGCATGGGTTTCACCGAGGAGGCTGAGGCCTTCATGGGGTGGCTGACCCGGCTGCTGAGCGACGCCTGCGCGGGCGGTACCGGTCCGCTGCGCGCGCTGTACACGATCGACGGGCAGGCGGTACGCGCGGAGGAGGTGCTCGACCACTGGGAGGGCTACCGGGGCTCCTCCCCGGTGCGCGTGGGCAACGGGGCCAAAGATCAGCTCCAGCTCGACATCTACGGTGAACTCATCGACTCCGTCTACCTGTTCAACAAGTACGGCAAGGGCATCTCGCACGAGGCGTGGACGGATCTGTCCACGGTGGTCGACTGGTTGCTGGAGCACTGGGACACGACGGACGAGAGTATCTGGGAGACCCGCGCGGGCCGCCAGCACCACACGTACTCGCGGCTGATGTGCTGGGTGGCGGTGGAGCGCATGGTGCGGATGGCGCGCCAGCGGGGCCTGCCCGGTGACCTCGACCGGTGGACGTGGACGCGGGACGAGATCTACCGGCAGATCATGGAACGCGGCTGGAACCCGCAGGCCGGTACGTTCACACAGCGGCTGTGCGACGAGGAGGACGCGGCGCGGGGCCGGTATCCCCGGCCGGTCCTCGACGCCTCGCTGCTGCTCATGCCGATGGTCAAGTTCGTCTCCCCCACCGATCCCCGTTTCCTGTCCACGGTCGAGGCGATCGGCCGGGAACTGGTCGCCGACAGCCTCGTCTTCCGGTACGACCCGCGGCAGGCCCCGGACGGTCTGTCGGGCTCCGAGGGGACCTTCTCGATCTGCTCGTTCTGGTGGGTGGAGGCGCTGACCCGCTCCGGGGAGGTGGAGAGCGCCCGGCTGGCGCTGGAGAAGATGTTCTCCTACGCCAACCACCTGGGGCTGTACGGGGAGCAGATCGGGATGACCGGCGAGCACCTGGGCAATTTCCCGCAGGCGTTCACCCACCTCGCGCTGATCAGTTCCGCGGTCAATCTGGACCGGGTGCTGGGCGGCTGACCCGCCTGCCGCCCCTCACTCCTCGGCGCCCATGGCCTTGCGGTCGGCCTCGTTCCAGGCGCTGGTGTCCCGGGGCTCGACGTAGGGCTCCTCACCGGCGGGCATCCCGTCGGCGATGGCGTGTTCCCTGGCCATCTCGGAGTCGAACTCCAGGCCGAGGAGGATGGCGAGGTTCGTGATCCACAGCCACATCAGGAAGACGATGACTCCGGCGAGCGCCCCGTAGGTCTTGTTGTACGAGCCGAAGTTCGCGACGTAGAGGGCGAAGCCGCCCGAGGCGATCAGCCACAGGACGAGGGCGAGGACGCTGCCGGGCGATATCCAGCGCAGCCCGCGTCCCTTCGCGTTGGGCGAGGCCCAGTAGAGGGTCGCGATCATGCTGACGACGAGGACGATGAGGACCGGCCACTTCGCGAAGGACCACACCGTCAGCGCGGCGTCGCCCATGCCGAGCAGGTCGCCGGCCTCCCGGGCGAGCGAGCCGGTGAAGACGATGATGAGGGCGCTCGCGGCGGCCAGCACCATGAGCAGCACGGTGACGCCCAGCCGGATCGGGGTGACCTTCCACAGCGGGCGGCCCTCCCGCACGTCGTAGACGGCGTTGGCGCAGCGGATGAAGGCGCCGACGTAGCCGGAGGCGGACCACAGGGCCAGCAGGAGGCCGATGACGGCGAAGACGGAGCCGAGCCCGCCGTTGTCCTGGAGCTGTTTCACGGCGCTCGTCAGGATGTCGCGCGCGGCGCCGGGCGTCAGTTTCTCGACGTTCTCCAGGACCTTGTCGGTGGCGGAGCGGCCCGCGACGCCGAGCAGCGAGACGAGCACCAGCATCGCGGGGAACAGGGAGAGCACGCTGTAGTACGTGAGGGCGGCGGCCCGGTCGGCGAGCTGGTCCTCCACGAACTCGCCGGCGGTCCGGCGCAGGATCGCCCACCACGAGGAACCGCCGAGTTCGTGTGGCCCGTCGGGGCCGTCACCCGCATCGGGGCTCCCGTGCCGTGCCCGCTCCTTCCCCGACTTCTTCGCTTCGTCCGCCTCCGCTCGCCGCGCCGTCATGCTCTCGTCACCACTGCTGGTCAGGTCCATGAGGTACGGCTGACCCGGATCGCGCCGAACGAACCTGTCGGGACCCGGCCAATACCGGGAGGATCGGCCGGGGACGCCGTCCCGTCCCCATCGGCGGGGGGGCGGGACGGCGTCGGTGAGGCGGGCCGGGTGGCCTGGCGGGCGCGGCCCGGGTCCGCGCGGGGGCGCCGTGGTCAGGACGTCCAGGCCGCGTCGAGCGCGAGGGCGCGGATCCGGGCGAGGCTCAGGACGGGCTTCTGCCTGCTGGGGGCCGACTGGTGGCCCGGCGCGTTGTAGGCGCTGACGACGACGCGGCGGCCGTCCGTCCGCAGCACCTGCACGCTCCAGTCGACCACTCCCTCACGCCCCTTCTCGGCGGGGCCCTGACGGACGGTGACGAAGGTGCCGTCGGGCAGTTCCTCCCCGGCGTCCTCGAAGTCGGACGGGCTGAACCCGCTGTCGGCGTTGATCTCGACGAGTCCGGCCCCCTTGCCGTCGTCCACGACGAGGTAGCCGTAGCCCTTGTAGTCCTTCGCCTCGCGCACCGTGAGGGAGGCCGGCAGGAGCGACTTGGCGATCTTCGTGATGTCGGCGCGGGCGGCGGGCCCCTTGGGGACCTCCGTGATCTTGTACTCCTTGGGGGTCTTGAGCTTGTGCAGCAGTGGCTGCCACTGCGCGGACCGGGCCAGGGCGGCGAGCCGGTCGAGGGAGAGCGGCGGATCGGTGCGGGTGGCCGGCTTGTCCTTCTCGGCGGGCGTGTTGTGCTCGTTGACGTGCACCGCGTATCCCTCGCGGGTCACGACGTACGCGTCCCAGCTCTTGTTGTCGCCACGCCGGTCGGGGTACTCGTAGCCGGCGATGGTCATGAGGCGGGTGCCGTCGGGCAGGGTCCGGGCCGTGCACCGGTCGAAGGGGACGTAGACCTTGGACGGGCAGGTCGTGCTCTCCTTGATCTGCGCGTCGTCCTTGGCATAGCGGTTGAGGTCGACGCCCATCGCGGCCTTGCCCTTGCCGTCGTCGAAGACGAGGGAGGCGGCCGGGGGGCCGTAGGAGCCGGAGTGGGTGCGACCGGTGACGGAGCCCTCGGGCAGCAGGTCCTCGAAGACCGCGAGGACCTGCTGACCGGAGACCGGGCTCTTCTGCTGCTTTCGCCGCTCCGCCGCGCTCCCGCCCTCCTTCGGCCAGGACGACTTGTGCGCGGTGGGTGTCGGTGTGGCCGGGGTGGCGGGGGCGGCGGCGGGTCCGGCCGTCGCCGCGGGGCCGTCGCCGCCGACGAGTCCTGTGGCGAGCGCGCCACCGGCTCCGACGAGGGCGAGGGCGAGCACGCTGCCGGTCACGGCCGCGGTGCGGCGCCTGCGCAGGCGGACCCGGCCGGCGCCCAGGCCCCGTTCGGCGAGTTCGGCGCGTCGGCCGGGTGCGGGCTCCAGTCCCGGTGCGGTCTCGCGCAGGGCTCGTTCGAGCGCCTGGGCGAAGTCCTCGTCGGTGTGCGGCCCGGTGTGCGGGCTGCCGTGGTCTTCGGGTACGGGCATGCTGCGTTCCTTTCTGGAACGGCGGTTCGAGGTTTGCAGGTGCGGCGCGAGGGCCGGGAGGCCCGGGACGGGCGACGCGTCGACCGCGGTGCCCCCCGGCACCCGGGCGGCACGCGTCGCCGTCGGCTTCAGGCCGCCAGTTCGGTGATGCTGCTTCCCAGTTGCTCGCGCAGACGGGCCAGCGCCCGGTTCGCCCGGGTGCGCACCGCGGCCGAACTGACGTGCAGTACCGCGGCGGTCTCCGCGATGCTGCGGTCCTCCCAGTAGCGCAGCACCACGACGGCCCGGTCCCGGGGAGCGAGGCGGCTGAGGGCGTCGAGCAGGGCCACCCTCAGGGCGGGATCACCCGCCCGCTGCGGGGACTCCGCGTCGGACACGGTGTCGACGGGGCGCTCGCGCGAGGAGAACTTGCGCCGGTGGGCGAGGAAGGTGCGGACGAGGACCGTCTGGGCGTAGGCCGCGGGGTTGTCTATCCGGTGCATCCGGCCCCACACGAGGTACATACGGGCCAGCGTCTCCTGGACCAGATCCTCGGCGAGATGCGCGTCGCCCCCCGTCAGCAGGGACGCGGAACGGAAGAGCTGGCCCGCCCTGCCGACCGCGAACTCCCGGAACTCCTCGGCGCGCGACTGCCGGGTACCCATCACCCCGTGCCCCCTGTTGATCGTGCTCTACTCGGCTTCACACCTCACTGATGCGGCGAGGGGCACGGAATGTTTCACCGCGCGCGGACTTCTCCGTCCGGTGCCGCGCCGGGTGTGTCGTCCCGGCACGTTGGTGACACGCGTGCCGGGACAGCACGCCTAGGGCATCGCCCCGGCACGCCCCCCGGGGAAGGGCGGGGGCGCGACTGCGCCTCGTACGGGCCCGGGGGCGGTGCCCGGCCGGGGCGGCGTGGTTCAGCCTTCGGCGCGGTCGCGGACCCTCAGGGCCCACAGGACGAGCGGCGCCTGGAGGGGGACACGGACCCAGGCGGCCGTCCGCAGGGGCGCCGGCTTGTCGTTCCAGTCCAGGGCCATGCGGACGTTCGCGGGCAGCACGGTCACGAACAGGGCGGCCGCCCCGCCGGCCGCGATCCTGCGGGTGGCCGGGAGCGCGACGCCGGCACCCACCGCGCATTCCGCGAGTCCGCTCAGCCGGGTCCATGTACGCGCCCGTCCCGGAAGGGACTTGGGGACGATGGAGTCGAAGGGGCCCGGCCGCAGGAAGTGGAGCGCCCCGGCCCCGAGCAGCACTCCGGCCAGCAGGGCGGCGGAACGATCGGGCGCGGTGCGGGACATGGTTCCTCCGGAGGCCGTGGCACAGGGACGGCACCGATGTTACTCACGAGTCAGGTGCGCGGCGAGACCGGCGTTCCCCTCGGCGCCCCGTCATCGAAGACCCCGCCGGAAAGGCAAACAAACAGCAAACACGGGTAGGCGGTGAGAACAAACGAGCGAGCCCCCGGTCGGCAGCGGTCGGCCCGGGGGCTCCATGAATGGGGAGGGCAGATGGCCTCGCACACCATCGCAGGACCGACGGACCAGACCGGCGGGGACGATGCCGGCGAGTCGGCGCGCGCGTCAGGGGCGGGGCGTGAGGAGACCGAGGTCGAACGCGCTGACCGGCAGTGGGGTGAACTCATGCAGGAGGTCCGCGTGGCCCAGACCGGGGTGCAGATCCTCTTCGGCTTCCTGCTGACCGTGGTCTTCACGCCGCTGTTCGGCGACCTGTCGCAGACGGACAAGAACATCTACATCCTGACGGTGGTGCTCGGCGCGACCGCGACCGGCGCCCTCATCTCCCCGGTCCCCTTCCACCGCCTCGTGTCCGGGCGCCGGATCAAGGCGCAGGCGGTGCGCTGGGCGGCCCGGATGACCTTCCTCGGGCTGCTCCTGCTCATCGCGACCCTCACCTCGGCGTTGTTCCTCGTGCTGCGGGTCGCGGTCCACGACTCCTTCGTCCCGTGGCTCGTGGCGGCGGTCGTCGGCTGGTACCTGCTGTGCTGGATAGGGCTGCCGCTGTGGGCACGCGGGCGCTACACCGAGAAGGAGAGCCCCGAGGCGGCCCCGGGGGCCCGGGACTGAGCAACGGGGCCGGCGACCACGTCGCGCGGGCCCCCCTCCCCCGGCCCGGCGCGGCGTCCCCCGGGGGCCGCCGCGCCGGGCCGGAACGGCTCAGGCCAGGTCGATGCCCGGGTACAGCGGGTGCTTGGCGAGCAGGTCGGCGGCGCGGGCGGCGACCTTGGCGGGCAGACCGTCCTCCACGGTGTACTGCGCCTTGGAGGGCTTGCCGGAGGCGGTGCTGCCCGGACGGGTGCCGCGCAGCACCGTGTCGATGAGGTCGGCGACCTCGTCGAGTTCGGCGGTGCCCAGGCCGCGCGTGGTGAGCGCGGGGGTGCCCAGGCGGACGCCGGAGGTGTACCAGGCGCCGTTGGGGTCCTGCGGGACGGCGTTGCGGTTGGTCACGATCTCGGCGTCGAGCAGCGCCGACTCGGCCTGTCGGCCGGTGAGACCGTAGCCGGAGACGTCGAGCAGCACGAGGTGGTTGTCGGTGCCGTCGGTGACGAGCTTGGCGCCACGCCGCTTGAGCCCTTCGGCGAGGGCACCCGCGTTCTCGACGATCCGCCGCGCGTAGTCCTGGAAGGAGGGCCGGCGCGCCTCGGCGAGGGCGACGGCCTTGGCGGCCATGACGTGCGGCAGCGGACCGCCCAGCACCATGGGGCAGCCGCGGTCGACGTGCTCGGCGAGTGCGCTGTCGCACAGCACCATGCCACCACGCGGTCCGCGCAGCGACTTGTGGGTCGTGGTGGTGACGATGTTGGCGTGCGGTACCGGGTCGAAGTCGCCGGTGAGGACCTTGCCCGCGACGAGGCCCGCGAAGTGCGCCATGTCGACCATGAGGGTCGCGCCGACCTCGTCGGCGATCTCGCGCATGATCCGGAAGTTCACCAGGCGCGGGTAGGCGGAGTAGCCGGCGATCAGGACGAGCGGCCGGAACTCGCGGGCGGCGGCCCGCACGGCCTCGTAGTCGATGCGGCCGGTGACCGGGTCGGTGCCGTAGCTGCGCTGCTCGAACATCTTGCCGCTGATGTTGGGCCGGAAGCCGTGGGTGAGGTGGCCGCCCGCGTCGAGGGACATACCGAGCATGCGCTGATCACCCAGGGCGCGGCGCAGCTGCGCCCAGTCCTCCTCGGTGAGGTCGTTGACGTGCTTGGCCCCGGCCCGCTCCAGAGCGGGACTTTCGACGCGTTGGGCGAGGACGGACCAGAACGCCACGAGGTTCGCGTCGATTCCGGAGTGCGGCTGGACGTAGGCGTGGTCGGCGCCGAACAGGGCGCGGGCGTGTTCGGCGGCGATCGACTCGACGGTGTCGACGTTCCGGCAGCCCGCGTAGAAGCGGCGGCCGACGGTGCCCTCGGCGTACTTGTCGCTCATCCAGTTGCCCATGGCGAGCAGGACGGCGGGCGAGGCGTAGTTCTCGCTCGCGATGAGCTTGAGCGACTCGCGCTGGTCGGTGAGCTCCCTGCCGATGGCGTCGGCGATCCGCGGTTCGACGGAGCGGACCACGTCGAGGGCGTCGCGGAAGGCGGAGGAGGCGGTGGGGGCGAGCTGCTCGGGTGTCACGGGTACGGACATAACGGTCTCCCAGGTCAGTGTCAGTGGCCCAGGCGCACGACCGCACACCGGGTGGGTCCGGCCCGCCCGTGTCGGGGCCGCTTCCTCGTGGTCGGTTCCACGTAAGCGCCAGTCACGGCCCCGGGTGCAGGCTAGCAAGACCCCGGGGGTGGCGGGTGTGGACGGTTCACGATGCGGAACGGCGTCGACGCGACGGAGGGACGAAGAGGATCATGGGGGACAGATCCGCACACCGGTGCGGACCCCGGCTCGACGGCCGGGGTTCCGACGACTTACGGAGTCCTCTGTGCAGTACGTGAAACTCGGCTCGACCGGTCTGGACGTCTCCCGGGTGACCCTGGGGTGCATGAGCTTCGGCGTCCCTGAACGCGGCAACCACGCCTGGACCCTCGACGAGGAGCACTCCCGGCCGCTGATCCGGCAGGCGGTGGACGGCGGCGTCAACTTCTTCGACACGGCCGACGTGTACTCGGACGGCACGAGCGAGGAGATCGTCGGGCGGGCGCTGAAGGAGTTCACCCGCCGCGAGGAGACCGTCATCGCGACGAAGGTGCACGGCCGGATGCGTCCGGGCCCCAACGGCGGCGGTCTCTCGCGCAAGGCGATCATGACGGCGATCGACGCGAGCCTGGCCCGGCTGGGCACCGACTACGTGGACCTCTACCAGATCCACCGCTGGGACCCCGCGACCCCGGTCGAGGAGACGATGGAGGCGCTGCATGACGTCGTCCGGGCGGGCAAGGCGCGCTACATCGGGGCGAGTTCCATGTACGCCTGGCAGTTCTCGAAGGCGCAGTACACGGCGCGGGAGCACGGCTGGACCCGGTTCGTGTCGATGCAGGACCACTACAACCTGCTCTACCGGGAGGAGGAGCGGGAGATGCTGCCGCTGTGCGCGGACCAGGGCGTCGGTGTGCTGCCCTGGAGCCCGCTCGCGCGCGGACGGCTGGCGCGCGCCTGGGACACGGAGACGGAGCGGACCCGCACCGACGAGTTCGGCAAGACGCTCTACGCCGAGGGCGACCGGGAGATCGTCGGCGCGGTGGGCCGGGTCGCCGAGGAGCGGGGTGTGTCGCGGGCCCAGGTGGCGCTGGCCTGGCTGCTGCACCGTCCGGGCGTGACCTCGCCGATCGTCGGGGCGACCAGGCCGGGGCATCTGTCGGACGCGCTCGCGGCGGTGGAGCTGTCCCTGGACGACACGGAGACCGAGCGCCTGGAGGCGGCCTACACGCCGCATCCGGTAGCGGGGCACTGAGCCCGCCGCCTCCCGTGCGAGCACCGGGCCCCGTGGAAGGCGGCCCGGCGCTCGCCCCGTCCGGGGCGGCCACCCCACCGCGGACCGCGCGCGCGACGGTACGATCGCACTGCTGTCCGACGTCGCACAGCGCACCCCCGCGACGAGCCGAGGCGAGGCATGACGCTACAGATCAGCGCGACCAATCCGGAGCATCCGGCGCTCCTGCTGGACCTGCCCTGGGAACTGCCGCTGGAGGAGTGGCCGGAACGCCATCTCGTGCCGCTGCCGCGCGGCATCTCCCGGCACGTGGTGCGCTACGCGCGCGCCGGTGACGAGGTGCTCGCGGTGAAGGAACTCGCGCAGCGCCCCGCCGAGCGCGAGTACGGGCTGCTGCGCGACCTGGACCGGCTGGGCATCCCGGCCGTCGATCCCCTGGCCGTCGTCACCGGACGGACCACGCCCGGGGGTGATCCGCTGGAGACGGCGCTGATCACGCGGCACCTGGGCGGGTCGATGCCGTACCGCTCCATGTTCGAGACGACCATGCGCCCCACCACGATGAACCGGCTCATGGACGCGCTCGCGGTCCTGCTCGTACGGCTGCACCTCGTCGGCTTCGCCTGGGGCGACTGCTCCTTGTCGAACACCCTGTTCCGCCGGGACGCGGGCGCCTTCGCGGCCTATCTGGTGGACGCCGAGACCGGGGAGACGCACCAGCGGCTCAGCCGCGGCCAGCGCGAGTACGACATCGATCTGGCCCGGGTCAACATCGCCGGGGAGCTGCTGGACCTGGAGGCGTCCGGGGCGCTGCACCCCTCGGTGGACCCGGTGGAGTTCTCGGCGGCGCTCGCCGCGCGGTACGAGGAACTGTGGACGGAGCTGACCCGGCAGTCGGTGTACCCGGCGGACAAGCGGCACTACATCGACCGGCGCATCCGGCGGCTCAACGCGCTCGGTTTCGACGTCGCGGAGATGCAGATCGGCTCGACCTCCGACGGGGAGCGGATCACCTTCCTGCCGAAGGTCGTCGACGCGGGGCACCACCAGCGGCAGTTGCTGCGGCTGACCGGGCTGGACGCGGAGGAGAACCAGGCGCGCCGACTCCTGAACGACCTGGAGTCCTGGATGGCGACCCAGGAGGACTACGCGCCGGGCGATCCGGCGGGCGCGCGCACCGAGGTGCTCGCCCACCGGTGGGTACGGGAGGTCTTCCGCCCGGCCGTGCGCGCCGTGCCGCTCGAACTGCGGCGGGAGGCGGATCCCGCGCAGGTGTACCACGAACTTCTCGAACACCGCTGGTACTTGTCCGAGCAGGCGGGAACCGACGTCGGCTTCGAGGCGGCGACGAAGGACTACGTGACCCACGTCCTGCCGCACGGGTCGGCGGACCGTACCTGACCGGGACAAGAGGTCCTGACGCATGTCTTGACGTGCGTCACAAGCGCTTCTTAAATCAACAATTGAACGGAGCGCACGACGCACCCCGTTCCATGGCTTCACTTTTCGGCATGCCTTGTCATGGGCATGTCCCCCCACCGAAAGTGATGTGGTGTTCCATGCACGCGTCCCTGCGTCGCCGGCCTCTCGTGTGGCTGGCCACCGCCCTGTGCTGCGGGGCGGTACTCGCCCCGACCGCCGCGCAGGCCGCACGTCCCCCGGCCGATCCCGCCCCGCGGGCGGCGGCCGCCAACTTCACCGACGACTTCGACGGCCCGGCCGGGTCCGGGGTCGACGGGTCGAAGTGGCAGACCGAGACGGGCGACAACGTCAACAACCACGAAGGGCAGTACTACACGGCGGGCACGAACAACGCCTCGCTCGACGGACAGGGCCATCTGGTCATCACCGCCAGGAAGGAGAACCCGAACAATTACCAGTGCTGGTACGGCACCTGCGAGTACACCTCGGCCCGGCTGAACACGTCCGGCAAGTTCACGACGCAGTACGGGCACGTCGAGACGCGCATGAAGATCCCGCGCGGACAGGGCATCTGGCCCGCGTTCTGGATGCTGGGCGACGACATGGGCTCGGTGGGCTGGCCGAACTCCGGTGAGATCGACATCATGGAGAACGTCGGCTTCGAGCCCAACACCGTCCACGGCACGATCCACGGACCCGGCTACTCGGGCGCCGGCGGGATCGGCGCGGGCTACAGCCTGCCGGGCGGAGAGGCGTTCGCGGACGACTTCCACACCTTCGCGATCGACTGGTCGCCGGACAAGATCTCCTGGTCCGTGGACGGCAACGTCTACCAGGAGCGGACCCCCGCCGACGTGAACGGCAACGAGTGGGTGTTCAACAAGCCCTTCTACATCATCCTCAACCTCGCCGTGGGCGGGGACTGGCCCGGTAACCCGGACGGCTCGACGTCCTTCCCGCAGGAACTCGTCGTGGACTACGTGCACGTGTCCACCGGCGACAGCGCGGCCCACTGAGCGAACACCGGTGGCCGGGGGCCCCCCCCGGGGGGGCCCGCCCCCCCGGGTGGCCGGGGGGGGGGGGCGGGGGGACCCGGCCCGCCCGGGGGGGCCCCCCCCGGGGGGGCGGGGGCGGGACCGGCCGC
>NZ_JBIAFO010000031.1:0-56036 GCF_042869355.1 Streptomyces sp. NPDC007088 | reverse complement strand
TCGCCGCCGCCCTCGTCGTCATGGCGGACACGATACGAAAAGTCATCAACGGCGAAGCCGGCTGGAGCGACCTCATCTGGGCCGCCCTCGACTGCGTCCCCGCCACCAAAGGCTTCACCAGCCTCGCCAAACTCGGCAAACTCTGGAAAGCGGGCGGACTCCGGGCGCTGGGCGGCGGGGCACTCAAAGGCATCGGCGGCGGACTCAAGAACACCGCGAACTCTCTTCGAAGCATCGGCAACCGCGTTTCCTACGAAGGAGGAAGGTTCCTGCACGGCCTGCGGGCAGCCGCGAACGCTCCCGCGCCGGGCCTGGTGCCCGCAGGTCCGGGCGTGTTCGCGATGGCCGGAGGCGGCGGTATGGGTGTTGTTTCCCGGGTGGCCGCGTTCCAGAGCGGCACGGCGTCCTACGTGAAGGAGATCAAGCTCACCGCGAAGCGCTGGCCCGAGTCGGCCCAGCACATAGATGAGGCGCAGAACGGCACGATATGGCGCGGTAGGGTCTCGCAGGCGGGACCGGCCAAGCCGGACGTCCTCACCATTGACCGGGCTCTGGCCGACGATCACCGAGCCGATTCGCTCCGGGGGATCGCGGCGCGCGGCGCGGACGACCTGGACCGGGACGAGTACCCGCCGGCCATGTTCCGTGAGGGAGGCACGGGTGCGAGTGTGAAGTACGTCAGGTCCGGCGACAACTCGGGCGCGGGCTCCAGTATGGGCAACCGTCTCCGGGGCCTTCCTGACGGAGCGAGAGTCAAGATAACGCCCACTGATCTGCCAGGAATGCCATGAGCCGCTCTCTGCTCACCAGAGCCCGCCGCGAAGACCGTCGCACCGTCCTGCCCGATCTGGTCGCGGAGGCCACCGATCCGCTGGCCGGGGCTGAGGAGGCCGCGCACGCGGCCGCCGGTGCCGTACAGATCATGTACTGGCAGGACCAGTTCCTTGAGGCCCTCTATCTGGTCGAGACGGTGCTGCGTCTGCACGGCCGTGCGAAGCATGGCCCTGCACGGTTGAACCTCTGGCTCGACGTACCCGCCCTGGCGGCCGCTCAGTATGCGGGGATCGTCCCGCACGCGGGGATTGGGCGTCTGAGTGCCGTCACCCCGTCCGACAGTCCCCTGGCCGAGCGACTGGAGTGGCTGGCTACCGCGGTCACCGAGCGGCCCTTGCCCGAACTGCTGCCCGGTCCGCCGACCTGCCGGAAGCCGGTGGGGTCGCTCACCGACCGTGAGACGCGGCTGCTCGATTCCCCCTACAGCGCGCTCGGCCCGGCTGACCGGCGCTCACTCTGGCTGGGCCTGGAACGTGCCAACCGTTTCGACCTCGCCGCCGGGCTGCACCAACAGGACGCGCCCCGGGACTTCACGGCCGCCATGTGGCTGGCGGGTTGCTACCTCGACTGCGACGACCTGGCCGGCGCGGAGGAATCGCTCCTGTCCGCACGAGAACTGTTCACCCCGCTGGACTACTCGGACATCCTTCCGCCCGTCGCGCCGCTACAGCCCCTGCTGCGGCAGGCCCTGACCCCCCGTGTCGTGGACGCCTACCTCCACCAGCCCCTCCCTTACTAGGCTTGGTCGATGACTTCTTCCCTCGAAGAACTGCTCCGGCGGGCCCGTGGGCCGCTCGGTCCCCGCGTCGACCTCGACTTCGGCGTTGAGGAGGGCCCGCTCGCGGAACTCGCGACGCTGCTGACCCGTACCAACGGCTTCTTCGCCTTCGACGCCGGGGTCCAGGTCTTCCGCGCGGGAGAGGAGGGGCTCGGGCCCGACCTGCTCGAATGGAACGGCGAGGAGTCGTGGAAGCCGGCCTACGGGGGCCTGGCCGACGGCTTCTTCTGCTTCGGGCAGGACATCCTCGGTACGCAGTTCGCCATCGTCGGCGGGACCACGGTCGTCGCAGTCGACCCGGAGACCGCCCAGGCTGCCGCGATCGGTCCGAGCCTGGAGGACTGGAGCGCCTGGCTGCTCGCCGACCCGGCGGTCCACGCGACCGCCAACCTGGCGTACGCCTGGCAGGAGCGAAACGGACCGCTGGAGGCGGACCAACGACTGCTGCCCCTGCGGTTCTTCGTCACCGGTGGCGGATACGACTTCGACAACCTTGTCGCCCGGGACGCGGCTCAGGCAATGCGCATCCGTGGTCCGGTCGCCCAGCAGGTGCGCGACCTGCCGGACGGCGCCCGCATCCGGCTCCACGTGGAATGAGCGGGCTGAGTGAGCGGCCAGTCGGGCGACGCCCGGCCGCAGTAGCCGCGCCATGCAGGCCGGGGGAAGAAGCGCGTCCCTGCCCGTCGTCGCTTCAGGAATCCCCGATCGCGATCCGCTCCGCAGGGCTGCGCTCTACGCAGAACTCGTTCCCTTCGATGTCGGCCATCACCGCCCACCCCGTCCCGTCCGGTTTACGGAAGTCCTCGATCAGCACGGCACCCAGGGCCAGTAGCCGTTTCACCTCCTCGTCCCGTAAGCGGTCCTGTGGCTGAAGGTCCAGGTGCAGCCGGTTCTTGACCGTCTTGTACTCGGGTACGGGGAGGAACAGCAACCCCGGACCACCGCCCTCGCCGGTGCTCACGGAACCTTCGGGTAGGACTGCGCGACGCGATCCGTGCCCGGCAGGGCTTCCAGACGTCGCACCTCCCGGCTGCCGGCCGGGGTACGAAGCTCCTGAAAACCATCAGCGAGAGCCGGCTGACCCGTAATGCCGATGGGCTGATCGTCAAAGTGGACGGGGGCGTCTACGAGGGCATCGACGGATCACACTCGATTGGGACAGCATTGACTGAGCGCGCGAAGTTCGTGGGTTTCTTTCGCGAGATCGGGTTCAACCCGGCGTCCTTTCAGGACAGCATCCGTGATGCGCTGCTGGAAGGCCCTCCGGAGCACCGGGACGAGCTCATCCGGTATCTGCGCGGCGGGATCAAAATCATCGTCGTGGCGGGCGGAGCACCGGACGTGTTGACGCGGGGGCGCTGGATCGGGGACGCGGAAAGCGTGTACACCGATGGGACGTGGGTATGGCGGGCGGACCTCGCGTATTACCTCGCGAACTACCCCCTACGCCTTCCCGGGGAATTCGTGGAGCGTGCCTTGCAAGCGGACTTCGTCGTACCGGACGTCCCCGAGACCCGACTGCGCGAGGTCGACGAATACGTCACGCGTACTCTTTCGGCGCCCTGGAAACCGTGACCGTCAAGCCGTCCCGTCCGTCCCCCGGGGGAAGACGGTCCGCGCTCTGGACGCCGCGGACGGCCGCCGACGCTGAGGGCGCGGCACCGCCGTCGTCACCTCTCCATGTCAGGGCGACCCACGAGGCGAGTCCTGCGAGCGCGGCTCCGCCCGTCAGGACAGGATCTCGACGTACCCGTCCGTCCCGTGCACGCGGACGCGCTGGCCGTCGCGGATGAGGCGGGTGGCGCCCTCCACGCCCACGACGGCCGGCAGGCCGTACTCGCGGGCGATCACCGCGCCGTGGGTCATCTGGCCGCCCACCTCCGTGACCAGGCCCGCGACGCCGACGAACAGCGGGGACCAGCTGGGGTCCGTGAAGGTCGTGACCAGGATGTCGCCCGCTTCGAGGTCCGCCTTGCCCATGTCCAGGACGACGCGGGCCCTTCCCTCGACGGTCCCGGCGCAGACCGGCAGACCGGTCAGGGCCCCGGCCGGTACGTCCTCGCGCCGGTACGCCCCGTTGACCGCCTCACCGTCCGAGGTGAGCACCCGGGGCGGGGTGAGCGCGTGGTATGACCGGAACGCCTCCTTGCGCCGCCGGACGAGCCCCTCGTCCACCACCCGCGCGCGCACGGCCTCGTGGAACTCCTGGAACGTGAGGTAGAAGACGTCCTCCTTCTCGGGGAGCACACCGTCCCGCACGAGGCGCCCGGCCTCCTCCAGCAGGGCCCGCTTGTAGACGAAGTACCGGCAGACGATGCCGTACTTGGGGTACTCCCGGTACCCGATGAAGGTCCTGACCCGGTCGATCACGCGCTGCGTCTCGTCGGCCTTCCGGTCCCCGTCCGGCAGGGCCCGCAGGCGGGACAGCACGTCCCGCTCCTTCTCGCGCGCCTTCCGCAGCCCCTGTTCGAAGCGCCGCCCGGCGGCGCCCGGACCGAAGTTCCTGACGTTGTCGAGGATCGCGGGTACGAGTGCGGAGGGGCGCTCGCGCCACCGCGGCCTCGTGATGTCGATCTCGCCCGCGCAGCGCATGCCGTACCGGTCGAGGTAGGCGTCGAGGGCCGCGCGGGCCCCGGCGCCGCCCGCGAGCTTCGGCAGCTCGTCCAGGAAGGCGTCGTCCGCCGCGTCCCCGACGTCCCGCAGGAACGCCACCACCTCCGGGTGCGGGCGGATCGCGTCGGCGACGTCGAGCAGCGCCAGCCCCATCTGCGAGGTGACGTTGCCGGGGGCGGACAGCGTGAGCGTGTCAGCCGCGTTCTTCTCGCCCAGCCACTCCCACAGCCTGTCGTCGAGCCACCAGCTGGCCTCCATCCCGGCCATGATCGCCTGAATGCTCAACGGGTCACTGAGGACTCGTCCGTGCTCCTCGAAGGCCTCGAGCAGGAAGTCGAACAGCGCCGGGCCGGTCTTGGTCCGGATGTCGCGCTCCAGGGCGGCGACGGACGCCCGGCTGCGCTCGATCAACTCGGTGACGACGGCCGGATCGGTCTCGACCGGGGCGGGGACGCCACCGGCGGGGGGGCCGCCGGCCGCCGGTCCGCCGGCCGCCGGTCCGCCGGGAGTCGCGTCCGGCGGCGACAGGACGAAGTCCGCCCGGTCGAGGACGCTCTCCAGCGCGTCCCTGACCAGCGGATCGCCCTTCCCCATGGCGTCGAGGAGACCGGCGCGGCTCGCGGGCGGGGCCAGGCGCCGGGTGACGTCGACGAACAGCCTCCCCCCGGCCTCGTGCATCGGCACCATGGCCGTCAGCCGCCACATGGAGAGCCCGAGGGGCTTCATGGGGTCGGTCATCATCTGCTGGTGACCGACGGAGACGTACACACGGTTCTCGGGGACGGCCTCCGGGTCGGTCTCAGGGACCGGGAACAGCGTCGTGACAGGCCGGCTCTGGACGATCTCGAAGTCGCCGTCCACCAGACACCACTCGATGTCCTGCGGACCGCCGAAGCGCGCCTCGACGCGCCGCCCGAGCTCCACCAGCCGCAGGACCTGCGCGTCCGTCAGCGCCGGTTCCCGCCGCCGGTCCGCGTCGACCGCGACGTCCCGCGTACCGCCGTCCGGCAGGGCGTGAACGGCACGCTCCTTGGTGGCGATCGCCCGCTCGACGATCTCGGCGCCGCGCACCTTGTAGACGTCCGGGTTCACCAGGCCGGAGACCAGCGCCTCACCGAGACCGAGGCCCGCCTCCACGGTGGCGGTCCTCCGGTTGCCCGTGACGGGGTCCGCCGTGAACAGGACTCCGGCCGCGTACGGGAGGACCATGCGCTGTACGACCACGGCCATGTGGACCGTACGGTGGTCGACGCCGTTGCGCTGCCGGTAGGCCACGGCGCGCTCGGTGAACAGCGAGGCCCAGCACCGGCTGACGTGCCGGAGGACCGCCGCCGCCCCCACGACGTTCAGGTAGGTGTCCTGCTGTCCGGCGAAGGAGGCCGTCGGCAGGTCCTCCGCCGTCGCGCTGGACCGGACGGCGTACGCCGCCTCCTCGCCGAAGCGGGCGAGGGCGCCGGTGACCGCCGCCGCCACCTCGTCCGGGACGGCGACGCCCTCGATCGTCCGGCGCATCCGCGCACTGAGCGCGCGGACCGCCTCCCCGTCCTCCGGGTCCAGGCGCTCCAACTCGTCGAGCAGCCCGCCGAACGAGGGCGCCTCGTCGAGGACCCGCCGGAACGCCTCCGTCGTCACGCAGAAGCCGCCCGGCACCCGGACACCCTCCATCCGCGACAGCCCGCCCAGGTGCGCGCCCTTGCCGCCGACGAGCGCGATCCGGGTCCCGTCGACCTCGCGAAGATCCAGCACGTAGCGCCGGTCGGCCATCTCAGTCGTCCCCGTCATCTCAGTCGTCCCCGCCGCCTCAGTCGTCTCAGCCGCCGCGTCCGTCTCCGTCGCCGCGTCCGTCTCCGTCGTGTCCGTCGTCTCTCTCATCGCGGCACCTTCGGGGCCTCTGGGGCGGGCGCGTTCCCCCGCCGCGCGGCGCCGGGCCCTCGCACCCTCCGTCGCGCGGCCGGCCCGCCCCCTGGACCGACGTCTTCGCGTCCCTCGTGCCTTGACGCCGACACACGCACGTCGTGTCCCTCATTTCCGCTGGTCGTGGCCTCGGCCGACGATTGTGCGCCCTCCTGGGGGCCTTGCGGCAAGCCCCCCGTCGCGCTATAAGTTGAGAGTGGCAAGGAGAGTGTTCTCCTTGCCTTTGTCGTTTCCCGGCGGTCCGGTCGGTCCCCTCGGCGGTCCCTCCGACGGCCCGGTCGCCCTGGCAAGGGACATGTGATGCCGCGTGTGACGCCATGGCGCCGGCCCCGCGCGAGTTTGCCTTCTCTTTACAACCCGGCCGCACCCGCCTCCGTCTCTGTGATCAGTTCCCCGCCGCCGACGCCCGCCCGGCGTCCACCGGCCGGACGGGGAACGTGGCCCGCCGCATCCGGGGCGGGCCTTCCCAGAGCGAAGGAAGAAACGTGCGTCGTACTGTTCTCGGAGCCGCCGCCCTCGCCTGCGCGGCCGTACTCGCCGCGCCGGCGGCCGCGTTCGCCGACTCCGCGCCGAGCCCGGTGCCCGGCTCCGGCACCCCCCGTCCCGCCGCCCCGGAGGCGAACGACGAGGCCGCCAGCCCCGTGCCCTCGGCGGCCGCGAGCCAGGCGCCCACTTCCGCGCCCTCCCAGGGCAAGGAAGAGGCCGCCTCCCCGGCCCCGGCTCCGGCCAAGAAGGACTCAGGAGCCCAGGTGAGCGTCGTCCCCAAGGGTGCCGCCG
Source organism: Streptomyces sp. NPDC007088 (assembly GCF_042869355.1). Taxonomy (NCBI): domain Bacteria; kingdom Bacillati; phylum Actinomycetota; class Actinomycetes; order Kitasatosporales; family Streptomycetaceae; genus Streptomyces; species Streptomyces sp. NPDC007088. The sequence goes on along the minus strand of NZ_JBIAFO010000031.1, from coordinate 49,120 downwards.
CCACCGGCGCGGGGAGCCAGGACGGCCACGGCACCACCGTGGCGGGCGGCGCCGCCGCCGCCGTGGTGCTCGCGGGCGGGGCCGGGTTCGTGATCGTACGGAGGCGCCGGGGCGCCACCGCATGAGGTTGTTCTCCAGGCGCGCCCTCTGCTGCGTGCTCGGGCTCGGCGCGCTGCTCACGGCCTGCGGGCAGTCCACCCCGGCCGCCCCGCACGCCGCCGCCCGGCCGTCCCACACGTCCCAGGCGTCCCACCGGTCCCCCACTCCGCACGCGTCCCACGCGCCGGGGTCACCGAGCGGACGGCACGCGCCCGCGCGGCTGCTGATCCCCGGCGCCGGGGTCGACACCCCGGTGATGTCCCTCGGCCTCGCCGCCGACGGGACCGTCCAGGTGCCGCCGGCCCTCGCGCACGATGTCGCCGGGTGGTACCGGTACGGGCCGACGCCCGGGGAGAAGGGGCCCGCCGTGCTGCTCGGGCACGTGACCACCGGACCGCACCGCGACGGCGTGTTCCGGCGGCTCGGGACCTTGCGACGCGGGGCGCGGATCGTGGTGCGCCTGGAGAACGGCTCCTCCGCCCAATTCGTCGTGGACCGGCTCCGAACCGTGGACAAGGACGAGTTCCCCACCGAAGAGGTGTACGGCGACGTGCCCGACGCGCAACTCAGGCTCATCACCTGCGCCGGTGACCGCACGTCCGCCGGGTACGACGCCAACCTCATCGTCTTCGCGCACCTCGCCGGGGCCCCGTGAGGCGCGAGCGGGAGGCCGCCGAGCTGTTCGCCGCGCTCTACCCCCGGCTCGCGGGGTGGGTGCGGCGGCTCGTGGACGACGACGAGACGGCCCACGAGGTCGCCTCCGAGGCGTTCACCCGGCTCTGGGCGCGCTGGACCTCCGTCAACGAGCCGCGCGGCTTCCTCTACGTGACCGCCGCCAACCTCGTACGGGACCACTGGCGCGCCCTGGAGCGGGAACGCGGCGCCGTGCGGCGGGCCACGAACGAGGCGGTCGTGCGCCCACCGGAGCGACAGCCCGATCCCTCCGTGCGGTTGCTCGTCCAGTCGCTGCCCGAGCGACTGCGGGTGCCGATCCTGCTGCACTATTACGCCGACATGCCCGTACGTGAGGTGGCGGCCCGCACCGGGCGCAGGGAGGGCACTGTCAAGGCGGACCTGCACGCGGCCCGCGAACTGCTGCGCGCCCACCTGAGGAGGAGTGTTGACCACGCGGTTTGACGACGAGGGCGACGAGTGGGGGGAGGCCGACGACCCGCTGGTGCGGCTGTTGCGTCCCACCGACGCCGGCCGGCTTCCGCTGCCGCCCGGCCAGTACACCGCCGTGCGCCGCCGGGCCGGGCGGCGCCGGCTCGTCCGTACGGCCGGTGGTGCCGCGCTCGCCACGGCGGCCGCGCTGCTCATCGCGCTGCCCTTCCACGGCGGTACCGGTTCCCCCGCCCCGCAGCCTCAGCGTCCCCTCGCCCCGGCCCCCGCGCACACCCCGCCCCCGTCCGCACCCCCGTCCCCGTCCCCGTCGGTCGCCACGCCCGCCCCGGCCCAGACGTCGCCCGGCCCCTCCGCGGAGCCGTCCCGGGCGAGCCGGTCGCCGGACGGGGAAGCGGCCGGAGTCCCGCAGAGCGCCTCCGGTGTTCCGGCCGACCCGCCCTCCGGGACCCCGTGACGAGCCTCCGGCCCCCCGCCCCTCACCGGCCGGGGGGCCGGGACACGGCGGCGGTGGCCGGTTCCGTGCCGTCCCGGGAATCCGTGGCGCACCGAACCGGCCCTGACGCTCTCGCGTGCGCCGCCTGACGCTCTCGCGGCCCGGTGGTCAGGACGGCTGGACCTGATCGAAGACGGCGATCGCTTCGGCGGGGTCCGGGCTCACCAGGCGTTCCAGGCCGGCCGCCGTCATCCGCGCCCACCGGCCGGCCCGTGCCCACATCCGTTCCTCGAAGGCGCGGACGGTCTCGTCCGGATCGCCGGTGCCGGTGGCGAGGGACTCGGCGAGTTCGGCGCCCTCCAGCATCGCGAGGTTCGCGCCCGCCCCCAGCGGGGGCATCAGGTGGGCGGCGTCGCCCAGGAGCGTCACTCCGGGGACGTGGTCCCAGGTGTGGGACACGGGCAGGACGTAGAGGGGGCGGTGGGCGAACGCGGCGCCGTGGCGGAGGAGGTCCAGGACGGGGGCGGCCCAGCCGTCGAACCGGGCCAGCAGGCTCGACCGTACGGCCGCGGTGTCGGCCAGGTCGAGGTGCGTGTGCCAGTCCAGCGGCGCGCGGAACTGGGCGTACACCTTGACGTGGCCGCCGCTGTTGCGCTGGGCGACGAGCGCCCGGTTCACGCCGTACACCGCCAGGGAACCCTCGCCGACCAGCGCGGCGAGGCCGGGGTGACGGGTGTCCACGTCGTCGAGCGAGGTCTCGACCAGCGTGACGCCGGTGTAGTGCGGCGTCACCGGTGTCAGGGCCGGGCGGACGCGGGACCAGGCGCCGTCCGCGCCGACCACGAGGTCGAACGTCTCCTTCCGCCCGTCCGCGAAATGGACCAGTACGCCGTCCCGGGTCCCCGGCACCACCCGCGTCACGCCCCGGCCCCACCCGACGTCGAGCGGGCCGAGCAGCAGATCGCGGAGCTGTCCCCGGTCGATCTCCGGATTGGCCCGGTCCTCCGGCCCGGGGTGCCAGTCGCGCAGGACCGTCCCGTCCGTGGCCAGGATGCGCATGGCCTGTCCCTCGGGGCGCGCCAGCGCCCGGAACGCGGCCAGCAGTCCCGCCTTGTCCAGCGCGAGCTGCCCCAGCCCCTGCTGTAGGTCCAGTGCGCCGCCCGGGGGGCGGGCGTCCGGGGAGGGGTCGCGTTCGAAAACGGTGACCGGGTGGCCGTGGCGGTGCAGGACCCGGGCGAAGGTGAGGCCCGCGGGCCCGCTGCCGACCACGGCGATACGGTGTCTCATGCCGATACACTGTATTTCCGATCGCGACGCAAGGCAACGGTCGTGAAGAGGCGACAATCGGGCCGGGGGAGTACGACGGTCGCGAGGCAGGGCGGGGCAAGGGACGTCGTCAGGCAAGGCAGGCAAGGCAAGGCAGGCAAGGCGGGGGCAGGGGACAAGGACGGTGTGACCATGACTGTGTGGGACCGGGCGGAGCCGCCGGCGCGCCCCGTGCCGCTCGACCGGGGACGGATCGTCGCCGCCGCCGTCGCGCTGGCCGACGAGGGCGGGCTGGAGGCGGTGTCGCTGCGCAAGGTCGCCGCCCGGCTGAACGCCGGCCCGATGCGGCTGTACGGGTACATCGCCACCAAGCAGGAGCTGTTCGACCTCATGGTGGACGAGGTCCAGGCCGAGATCCTCCCCGATAAGCGGCCCGAGGACTGGCGGGAGGCGCTGCGCGGCCTCGCCCACCGCACCAGGCGGGCCGCTCTCCGCCACGAGTGGCTGGCCGACCTGCTCGGCGGCCGCCCGGCCCTCGGCCCGAACGGCCTCGCGGTGACCGAGGCCACGCTGGCCGCTCTCGACGGCCTCGCGGACATCGACACCGTCATGCGCGCCGTGGAGACGGTCAGCGCCTACTCCACCGGCGCGATCAGGCGCGAGATCGCCAACCTGCGGGCCGAGCGCGCCACGGGCCTGTCCGAGGAGGACTGGCAGCGCGCCTCCGGCCCGCACGTGATGAACATGCTGGCCACGGGCCGCTTCCCGACGCTGTCCAAGGTCGTGCACGACGCCGCCGACGTGGACGCCGGGACGGCCTTCGCGACCGGCCTGGACTGGGTCCTCGACGCCGTGGCGGCCAGACTCCCCCCGCCGACCACGTAACGCCCGGGGCGGCGGGGCCGGAGGCGGCGGCCGCGCGACGGGGGACGATCCTGGGGGCATTCCCCCGCAGACTCACCGCGCTCCACAGCTCGGGGCCCGTGCGCCTGCCGCACGGCCCAGGTCACCCCGCATGTTCCGCTATTAGGTAGCTGGTGAGATAATAACCGGCGTGGGCAGGCGTCCCGGTTCCGGATCGGGCAGCCGGACGGACGTGTGAGGCGAGAGGAGTCCGCCATGGCGGGGAGTGCGCGGGCGAAGGCCGCCCCGGCCGGCCAGGACGAGGCGGCGAGCTGCCCGTCCGAGGAGCAGGTCGAGCTGCTGCGGCAGTGGGACGGAGTGCAGTCGGGCCTGCGCCGCTTGAACGAACAGGTCCTGGAGGACGTCCACCGCGCCACCGGGCTCGCCCCCTCGTCCTTCCAGGTGCTGTGGTTCCTGCTGAACGCGCCGGAGAAGTCCGCCCCGATGGGCCAGTTGTCGCGCACCCTCGGCTTCACGACGGCCGGGACCACCAAGGTGGCCGACCGGCTGAGCGAGGCCGGGCTGATGGAGCGGCGGCCGCACGCGGTGGACCGCCGCGTGACCCTGGCCTGCCTCACCGGGCGGGGCCGGGCGACGGCGACCAAGGCCGCCCTGACGCTCGCCGACGCCCTTCAGGAGCGCGTCGCCGGACCGCTCGGTCCGGGCGGCCTGGGGGTGCTCGCCGAGCACGTCACGCGCGTCGACCCCGAGGCCCCGGAGCCCCGGCCCTGCGCGGAGCGCGAGCGGCCGGCCTGACGTGACCGGGCGCGGCCGGTGACGCGACCGGCCGCACCGGGTCGGCGTGACGGGCCGTACCGGGTCCGGCGTGACCGGTCGCACCGGGTCCGGCGTGACCGGTCGGCGGCCCCGGACCGCGCCCCCTCTAGACCCAAGGCCCTCAAGCCCTCACCCCCCCTAACCCCTCAAGCCCCCTGTTCCCAGGCCCGTCGCTCCCGGTGGAGTGGCGGGCCTCGCTCGTACGCCCGGTCGTGTCGGCGGAGGCGCCGGCGGGCCGGGCCGGGCTCGCTTGCGGCAGGTGAATAACTGGATAGTATGTAGCTAGTTACTGAATGACTGGCTAGGGATCACCCGTCTCCCCTGCCCCGCGTACGAGAAGCCCGAGAGGTTCTGTTTCCCCATGAGTGACCAGCGGCAGACCGCCCAGACCGTCCCCGACGTCCTCCCCGTCGACGAGTCCTTCGCCCGCCCCGCCCCGGAGGCCGACGTCCAGGCCGCGGCCGAGGCGCTGCGCGCGAACGGCTTCACCGTGTCGGTCGTCGACACCCTGGCCGAGGCCCGCGCCACCGTCGGTGCCCTGCTCCCCACCGACCGCTCCGTGTTCACCGCCACGAGCGAGACGCTGCGCGAGAGCGGTATCGCGGCGGACATCGACGAGTCCGGGCGGTTCAAGAGCGTGCGGGCCGAGCAGAGCGACTGGGACCTGGCGCAGCGCGCCGACGAGGTGCGGGTGACCCGCTCGGCGCCGGACGTGGTCGTGGGCAGCGTGCACGCGGTCACCCAGGACGGCAAGCTCGTGATCGCCTCCGCCTCGGGCTCCCAGCTCGCCCCGTACGCCTCGGGGGCCGGCCGGGCCGTCTTCGTCGTCGGCGCGCAGAAGGTCGTACCGGACCTGCCGACCGCGCTGCGCCGCATCGAGACGTACTCCTACCCCAAGGAGGACGTCCGCGCCCAGGCCGCCTACGGGGCCCGCAGCGTCGTCTCGAAGATCCTCGTCTACGGCCGCGAGGTCTTCCCCGGACGCGCCGACGTGGTCCTGGTCCGCCAGGCCGTGGGCTTCTGAGCGCCGTGGTGCGCGCCGTCGTGGCCACCGCCTGGGGCGGGGCCGAGGTCATCGGGCTCACCGATGTGCCCGCCGTACCGCCCGGACCGGGCGAGGTCGTCGTCGCCGTACGGGCCACGGCCGTCAGCCCCTTCGACGTGAAACGGGCCCAGGGGCTGCTGGGCCGCGACCCCGGCGCGCTCCCCCTGCGGCTCGGCAACGAGATGGCGGGCGTCGTCACCGCCGTGGGCCCCGGTCCCGTGAGCTTCGAGGGGGAGCGGCTCGCGGTGGGCGACGAGGTGCTCGGGCACTGGCTGCCCGGTGCGCAGGCCGAGCAACTGACCGTACCTGCGCGGGTGTTGCTCCGGAAGCCGCCGCGGCTCGGCTTCCCCGAGGCGGCCGCGCTGCTCGGCAGCGGCACGACCGCCACGCACGCGCTGGAGGCCGTCGGCGCCGGGGAGGGCGATGTCGTCCTGCTGCACGGTGCGGGTGGGGCCGTCGGCGGTATGGTCGCCCAACTCGCCCTCCTGTGCGGCGCGCAGGTGATCGGCACGGCCTCCGCCGCGCGCCACGCGCGCCTGCGGGCCTCCGGGGTGACGCCGGTCGCCTACGGGGAGGGCCTTGAGGAGCGGGTCCGCGCGCTGGCGCCCGGCGGGGTCACCGCCGCGGTCGACACGGCCGGCACCGACGAGGCCCTGTCCGTCTCGCTGGCGCTCGTGCCGGAGCCGGGGCGGGTCGTCACGATGGTCAACTACGCGGCGGCACAGGCCGCCGGGGCCCGGACGATCGGTCCGGGCGGGGAGACCGAGCGTGTCCGCCCGGCCGCCCGGCCCGGTCTCGTACGACAAGCCGCGGCAGGGGAGTTGACGGTGGAGATCGAGGCGGCCTTCCCGCTGGAGGAGGCGCGGTCGGCGTACGCCCTCCAGGCCGGGGGCCACGCCGGGGGACGGATCGTCCTCCTGCCGTAAGGGGAGACCGTCCTCCCGGGTGTCCTCCCGCGCCCCCGTGACCCGCCCGCCGGTTCCTCCGGACGCGGTACCGTCCCGGGCCGTCCGGAAGATCCGGCGTGCTGAGGACCCGTGGCCGCCTCGGCGTACCGGGGTACGGACTCCCGCCGTGCTACTGCGCGGTGATCGACCCCAGTACGTCGAGACGGGCCGCCCGGCGGGCCGGCCAGATCGCCGCCAGGACGCCGATGGCGAGGCCGAGCAGCAGGAACACGCCGAGCCTGGCCCAGGGCAGGACCGTCTCGTACGCCGGAAGAGAGGAGCCGGTGAGGCTGCCGCCCGTCCAGGCCAGGAAGACGCCGGTGCCGATCCCCAGGACCGCGCCGAACAGGGAAATGACCACCGACTCCAGGCGCACCATGCTCCTGACGCCCCCGCCGTCGAGGCCGATCGCGCGCAGCAGACCGATCTCCCGGGTGCGCTCGACGACCGACATGGCGAGGGTGTTGACGACGCCGAGCACCCCGATGACGACGGCCATGCCGAGCAGGCCGTACATCATGTTGAGCATCGAGTCGATCGCGCCGGACTCGGCCTTCGTCAACTGCTCCTGGTTCTGCACCCGCACCAGCGGGCTGTCGCCGAGGGCCTGGCGAATGTCCCGGTCGAGGGCGCCGGTGCTCGCGCCGGGGGCGGCCTTGACCAGGATGCTGTCGAGCGTCCCGCCGTCGGCGTGCGGCAGGACGTCGTCCAGGGTGCCGAGGGTGTCGCCCACCACGCGGGTCTTCTCGTAGACGCCGGCGACCGTCAGCCGCCGCTTCCCGCCGGTGCCGGTCTCGCTGCCGTACCCCGGAGAGCCTTCGAAGGTGTCTCCCGTCGACAGGCCGGTCCGTTCCGCCAGTTCGTCGGAGAGCGCGACCCTGCCCGGCCCGAGGGCGGCGAGTGAGCCGCTGGTGAACGTGAGGTCGGTGACCTCGCCGAGCCGGTCCGGGTCCGCGCCCGTGAGCACGGTGAACTCGCCGCGGACGTCCAGTGAGGAGGAGGCGAGGGGAGCGGTGTGCGCGACCCCGGCGACCGCCGCGACCTTCGCGTCGAGCGCGGGCTCGATGCCCTGGTGACCGGAGTCGGACACCTTGTAGTCGGCGGTCAGGCCGCTTGTCGCCGCCTCCTTCAGGGCCTCGTCCGTGGAGACGCCCGCCACGCTCAGTCCGGTGATCAGGGTGAGCCCGATCATCAGGGCCGACGCGGTGGCGGCGGTACGGCGCGGATTGCGCAGCGCGTTCTCCTTCGCCAGCTTCCCCGTGATGCCGAAGACCCGGGTGGTGACCGCCCCGGCGACCGAGACGAGCGGCCGGGACAGCAGCGGCGCGAGCACGATCAGGCCCGTCAGGGTGAGCGCCGAGCCCAGCATGGCGATCAGGAGGCCGGTGTCTTTGTCGCCCTCGCGGGTGGTGAGGTACAGCATGGTGAGCACCCCCGCGCCGGTGAGCACGGCGCCGCACGTGTCGCGCAGCACCCGGGCACGCTGCCGCGGCGCCTGGTCGACCGTCCGCAGCGCCTCGACCGGCGCGATCCCCGCCGCCCTGCGGGCGGGCAGCCACGCGGCGAGCACGGTGACACCGACACCGGTCACCAGCGACCACAGGACCGTGTCGGGGGAGACCACCAGCGGGCCGCCCGGCAGGCCCGCGCCGCCCGCGTTGAGCAGCGGCCGCAGGGCGGTCGCGATGCCGAGCCCGAGCGCGAGCCCGGCCGCCGAGGCGCCGAGCCCCAGCAGCCCGGCCTCGACGAGGACCGCGCGCACCACCTGGCGGCGCGAGGCGCCCACGGCGCGCAGCAAGGCCGTCTCCCGGCCGCGCTGGGCGATCAGCATGGTGAAGGTGTTGGCGATGATGAAGACACCGACGAACAGGGCGATCCCCGCGAAGACCAGGAGCATCTGGGTGAGCGCACCGGTGTTCTCGGCGATCCGCTTCGCCTGCTCCTCCGCGAGCCGGGTCCCGCCGGTGACCTCGACGCCCTTGCCGGGCAGCACCCGCCGTACCCGTTCGGTGAGTCGCCGCTCGTCGGTGCCGGGCGCCGAGCCGACGGCCAGCTCGTCGAACCGTCCGTCGCGCAGGAAGAGCCGCTGCGCGGTCCGGGTGTCGAAGAGCGCGAGGGTGCCGCCCGCCGTCACGCGCGGGTCGTCGGTGTCGACCGTACCGACCAGCTTCTTGGTGAGCGCCGGGCCGTCGGTGGCGAGACGGACGGTGTCCCCGAGGGAGTACCCGGCCCTCTCGGCGGTGCGGCGGTCCAGGGCCAGTTCGCCGTCCGAGACGGGACCGCGTCCGGCGCTGAGCGGGTAACGGCCGTCCCGGCCTCCCTTGTCGGGGTCGGGCGCGTAGTTGGTCGCGAGGTTCTGCCAGGTGTTGTCGGCGTTCAGCGGCCGCCCGTCCTTCGCGGCGAGGGTCGCGGTGCCGTTGACGACGGCGCGCACGGACGCGACCCCCGGCAACGCACGTACCTTGTCGGCCAGTTCGCCGGTCAGTGCCGTGGTCCGGCCCTCGCCGGGCCCGGCGTCGCCCTCCGTGTGCGACTCGGCCTGTACGGAGACGGCGACACCCTCCAGGTTCCTGGCGGAGGCGCCGCGCAGGGCCTGGACGACGGTGTCGCCGAAGACGAGGGTGCCGGAGACGAAGGCGACGCCGAGCATGACCGCGAGGGCCGTCATGATCAACCGGGCTTTGTGCGCGAAGACGTTGCGCAGGGCTGTACGCAGCAAGGTGTTCCCACTCCAGGGGTACGTGACGGGGGTCCGGGCCGAAGACGGTGGCGGGTCAGCCCGCGGTGACCGGGGAGCCGGTGCCCAGCAGCCTCATCCGGTGCAGGACGGTGTCGGCGGTCGGCGCGTGCAGTTCGTCGGTGACCCGGCCGTCGGTGAGGAAGACCACCCGGTCGGCATAGGCGGCGGCCACCGGGTCATGGGTGACCATGACGACGGTCTGGCCCAGCTCCCGCACGGAGTACCGCAAGAAGCCCAGGACCTCGGCGCCCGAGCGGGAGTCCAGGTTGCCGGTGGGCTCGTCCGCGAAGACGATCTCCGGCCGGGTCACGAGGGCGCGGGCCACGGCGACCCGCTGCTGCTGGCCGCCCGACAACTGGGCGGGGCGGTGGCCGAGCCGTCCGGAGAGGCCGACCGTCGTCACGACGGTGTCCAGCCACTCCCGGTCGGGCCTGCGGCCCGCGATGGCCAGCGGCAGCGTGATGTTCTCCAGCGCCGTCAGCGTGGGCAGCAGGTTGAACGCCTGGAAGACGAAACCGACGCTGTCCCGGCGCAGCCGGGTGAGCCGCCGGTCGCTCAGACCGGACAGCTCCGTGTCACCGATCCGCGCGGAACCGGCGGACACCGAGTCGAGCCCCGCCATGCAGTGCATCAGCGTCGACTTGCCCGAACCCGAGGGCCCCATGATGGCGGTGAACCGGCCGCGCCCGAACTCCACGGAGACGGAGTCCAGGGCCACGACCCGGGTCTCCCCCTCGCCGTAGACCTTGCTCAGCCCCGTGGCGCGGGCGGCCGCCGGGGGAGCGGGGGCGGGGACGGGGGCGGCGGCTGCCTGCGTCGACATGACGGCTCCAGGGGTGGGGACGGGAACGCGGACGGGAGCGCTCCTCTTCCCTCTCATCCTCGGCACGCCGGACGCCCCGGCGGTCGGCCTCAGGGCGTGAATACGCGCCCCTCCCAGGTCTGGCCCGCGCGGCGCGCGTAGTCCTCAGGACGGAGGCCGGTCTCTGCCTTGGGGCCGACTGCCGCGCCTTGGCGGGGTGTGCCTGCCGCGCCTTGGAGGGGGAGGGGGTGCCTTCGGCTGTCGTGCCCTCGACCGTGACGCCCTCGCCAGTCGTGCCCCGACAGCCGTGTCCTTCGACTGGCCTCCCCTTCGCCAGTCGTGTCCTTGTCGGTCGTGCCGCGCGACCGCCGGTCGCCGCTCCACCCGGGGCGGGGCTGCGACCGCCGGTCGCCGCTCCACCCGGGGCGGGGTTCAGCGCCTCGCGACGACGCGGATCACGGCCGCCGTGCCCTCGCCCCGCAGGAACACGGAACCGGGCCCCGCGTGGCCCACGCGTACGCAGTCGAGCCGGCCGAGCGTGGTCGCGTCCTCGCCCGTGTCCCTGTCGCCGTCCCCGCGCTTGTCCGCCGCGCCGAGGACGAGGCCCTCCGTGGTGGCCATGACGAGCAGGACCTCGTCCTCGGCGCGGGTCAGCTCCGTACCGTCGCCGTCGCCGTCGCCGTCGCCGTCGGTGACGCGGACCACGCGTACGTCCGCCGAGGCCCGGTCCCTGCGCGTCATCACGTTCATGTCGCGGACCGGCCCGGCCTCCAGGCGGCAGTCCGTGACCGCGTCGCCCGGGAAGGCGAAGGGGCTCAGCGGCCCGACCGGCCGGGATGTGCCGTCCACGGTCAGCACCATGCCCGAACCCTCGACCAGGGTGATCACCCGGTCGACCCCGGGGAACGCCGAGAAGGGGCCGCCCGCGTCCACGTCCGCGACACTCACCCGCCAGTCGAACCCGTCGGCGGGCGGGACGGGGGCCGAGGGCGCCGGGGCGGACCCCGCCCGCACGGAACCGGACGCCACCTCCCGTGTCGTGCCGCCGCCGTTCTTCCACGGCATGACGCGGTAGTCACTCCAGCGCAGAACCTCGCCCTCACCCATGCGCCCGCCGCCTCCCTCTTCCTTGATCATCGAGTCCGGGAGCCAGCCTAGGCGGGCGGGCGCCGGGGGCGCACACGCGGGAGACGCGCCGGTGGCCCGCCCGCCGCACCTTCCCCGGCGAGGGCCGCCGGCCCCTCAGGGGCCGCCGGTCACCCGCAGCGCCAGGACCGCCACGTCGTCGCGCTGCGCGGAGTTCTTCACGCCGTACGACAGCGCGTCGAGCAGGCCCGGCAGGGGACGGTCGCCGCATTCGGACAGGGTGGCCATCGTCCGCCCGATACCCACGTCGAGGTCGCTGTCGCGCCGCTCCACCAGGCCGTCCGTGTACAGCACCAGGACGCTGCCCGCGGGCAGTTCGCACGCGTGCTCGTGGCGCTCCAGGCCCGTCGCGGAGTCCAGGAGGAGCAGGTCGTGCTCCTCCAGCGCCGAGACCCGGCCGTCGGGCAGGCGCAGCAGCGGCGGCGGGTGACCCGCGTTCGACCACGTCAGCCGCCAGCGGTGCTCGTGGGCGTCCAGCCGCGCGTGCACCACCGTGCCGCCCGGACCCAGGGGGAGGACGGCGAAGGCCGGGTCCACCGCCGTCAGCGCGGCGGCCGGGGAGTGCGTGGGATGGCCGAGCGTGGCCTGCCGCAGCATGCTGCGGACCTGCCCCATCACGGCCGCCGCCCGCATGTCGTGCCCGATGACGTCGCCGACGGACACCATGAGCGCCGCGTCCCGCCCGTCCGCGCCGTGCGGCACGAGATAGGCGTCGTACCAGTCGCCGCCCACCATGTCCTGGTCGGCGGCCGGCAGGTACAGCGCGGCCATCTCCAGGCCCGGTACGACGGGCAGTTCGGTGAGCATCGCGGCCTGGAGCCGTTCCGCGGCGCTGAGCCGGTTCTCCACGAACAGCGTGCGCTCCACCGCCTGGCTCACGTACCCGGCGACCGCGGTGAGTACCGCCTTCTCGGTCAGCCCGAGGGTGTGCGGGCCGCTCCAGGACCATGTCAGGACCCCGCGGTCGCGGGCCAGCGGGACGCACAGCGCGGAGGACAGGCCCAGCTCCTCGTACCCGGCCACGGCCTGCGGGCTGTACCCGGCGGTCAGCGCCGCGTGGTCGGGGACGAATACGGTGCGCTGCTCGCGCATCGCCTGAGCGCTCGGGAAACCCTCGTTCAGCGCCATGCCGCCGATCGCGCTCTCGACCGGTCGCGTACGGTCCGGGTCGACCACACGCCGCAGCCCCGGCCCGTCGGCGAGCAGCAGGCCCACGTACGAGGGTTTGGCGGGGCCCTCGAACAGGTCGCGCAGCCGGCGCACCACGTCGGTGAGGTCGTGCGCGCGGGCCAGTTCGACCGAGGCGCGCAGCAGCAGATCGGCCTGGTCGCGGTCGCGGCGCAACTGCTCCTTCGCGATCCGCAGGCGCAGCTCCACCGAACAGGCCGCCGCCAGGTCCGCCAGGTCGTGCAGCTCGTCCTCGCTCCATTCGCGGGGGCGGTAGTCGATCGCGCACAGCGAGCCCAGGACGTGTCCGTCGGCGTCCGTCAGCGGCATCCCCGCGTACGCGAGTACCCCCAGCTCCGGGATCGCCATGCTCTCGCAGCTGCGCGGGTCCTTGCGGGTGTCGTTGAGGACGAGCGGTTCCCCGCTCGCGACGACGTGCTGGCAGAAGGACAGGTTCAGCGCCGTCTCCCGGCGGCGCGCCCACGGCTCCTTCAGGCCGAACATGCCGGGGAAGACCTGCCGGTCCGCCTCCAGGAGGGACACCAGCGAGACCGGGGTCCGCAGGAACCGGGCCACCAGCCTCGCGAACCGGTCCATACCCGCGTCCGCCGCCGCGGTCAGGCCCGCCCGCCGCAGCGCGTCCTGCCTGCCGAGTTCGGCCGCCCGGTCGCTCTGCCTCCGCGGGGTGTCCCGGGCTTCCCGCTCTTCCCGGCCGCCCCGGTCCTCCCGGTCGCCTTGGTCTCCCCGGTCTCCCCGGTCTCCCGTCAAAGGTCCCTCCGGCGGTCGTCTGGCGGAGTCACGAAGTGTGCGATTGTCGCGATTATCAAGATATCGGACATGGCGTGTCGTGTCGTGGGCGGCGAGCGGGCCCGTCGTCCCCTCGGCGCGCGCTGATCGCCGGCCGGGGGGGGGCAGGGGTGGCGCGAAGACGAGGGAGGCGGCGCGCCGTCGTCGGCGCGCCGCCTCCCTCGCGGCTCGAACGGGCCCGGGGCCCGCCCGGGTCAGCTCACGACCTTCAGGCTGTACGCCATCGAGGTCACGTTCAGCCGGCCGCTGTCGACCCAGGTGTCGAGCTTGACGCTCTTGTGGGTCTTCGAGGCCGGCGGGGTCACCACGAGGTAGCGGGCGTGGGTGGCGTCGCTCGTGCCGGTGTTCGCGTGGGTCCAGGCGATGACCGCCTCGGCGCTCTGGCCCGCCTTCAGGGTCAGCGTCTTCTTGCCCGGGTCCTTCGCGTAGTACGTGCTGCCCCACGTGGTCTTCGAGGTCAGCGCGTGGTGCGAGGCGTTCTCCAGGCCGAGGCCCGGGTAGCCGCGCAGCAGGCAGGTGTGCTTCGTGGTGTTCTTCAGCTTCAGCACGGTGCCCTCGTGCATCATGCCGCCGCCCAGGCTCTTGCCGAGCGAGGCGGACAGCCCGGAGGTCGCGCAGGTCGGCGTGGCGCTCGTACCGCTGGACGCGGCCTGTGCCACGGTCACCGCGCCCGTCGTGGCGAACAGGGCCGCCGCGGCGGCGACCGGGAAGGCCAGCCTGCGCACCCGCCGGCCGCGCGGAGCCGGCGTCCCCGTGCCGTACGCCTCGGTGGTGCCGGTGGTGTGGAGCTGCTGCTTCGCCATGTCCGTCATCCTCTCTCCGCCGCGACCGGTCACGTCGCGGGTCCCGCTGTTCATGCTGACAACTGGTGCGATGAGCGGACGGACGGGAAAGTTCACGGATTCCGGGAAGTTTTTTCCGCCCTTCCGGGGCCGGTGGCACCTTCCGCAGGTCAGCGGGCCCGTACGGGTCGTGCCGACGCGGTCCGTCCAACGGTCCGGCCCGCTCGGTCCGCCGCAGCGGGCGCCGCCCGCCCGCTCAGGCCGCGATCCGGGTCCCCGGCCCCCGTACCGACCGTCCGGCCAGGACGTCGGTGCGCCTGCCGTCCTCCATCACGAACCTGCCGTCGATCAGGACGTGCGGGATGCCCGTGGGCGGGGTGCGCGGCGCCGCGAAGGTCGAGCCGGCCGCGACCGTGTCCGGGTCGAACAGGACGAGGTCGGCGCGGTATCCCTCGCGGACCAGCCCGCGGTCCGGCAGCCGCAGCCGGGCCGCCGGACGCGAGGTGAGGTGCGCGACGCAGTCCTCCAGCGTCAGCACCCCCAGTTCCCGCACGTACTTCCCGAGGTACTGGGGGAAGGTGCCGTAGGCGCGCGGATGCGGTTTGAGGCCCTGGAGGATGCCGTCGCTGCCGCCGGTGTGCACCCGGTGGCGCATGATCTCGCGGACGTTGTCCTCGTGGCCCACGTGCTGGAGGATCGTGGAGCCGAGCCGGTCCTCCAGCAGCAGCCGCCGCGCCAGCGTCCACGGTGCCTCGCCGCGCAGCCGGGCGCTCTCGGCGACCGTCCGCCCCACGCACGCGGTGAACGCCGGGTTCGCGACGCCCGAGATCTCGATGGTGTCCCACTCGATCGGCACACCGTGGCAGCCGTCCGCGCCGATCTCCTCCATGTGGTGCCGGACACGGGCGGCCGTCTCCGGGTCGCGCAGCCGGGCGAGCGTCGCCTCCGGCCCGCCCTCGCTCGCCCAGGACGGGAGCATCGCGGCGAGCGTCGTCGAACCCGGGGTGTACGGATAGGTGTCCATCGTGATGTCCGCGCCGTCCGCGAGCGCCGCGTCCAGCAGCGTCAGCAGATCAGGCGCCTTGCCCTTGTTGACGCCGAAGTTCATCGTGGCGTGCGCGAGGTGCAGGGCGCAGCCCGCCTCCCGGGTCAGCGCCACCATCTCCTCGTACGCCTCCAGGGCGCCCGCCCCGTACGAGCGGTGGTGCGGGCAGTAGTAGCCGCCGAAGGCGGCCACCACCCGGCACAGCTCGGTGAGTTCGGAGTCCTTCGCGTACATGCCGGGCGTGTAGGTGAGCCCCGAGGACATGCCGACGGCGCCCTCCGCCATGCCCTGCGCGACCAACTGCCGCATCCGCGCCAGCTCTTCGGGGGTGGGCGGGCGGTCCTCCCAGCCCATCGCGTACATCCGGACGGTGCCCTGCGGGATCAGATAGGCCGCGTTCAGCGCGATGCCCTGACGGTCCAGCCGGTCCAGGTAGCCGCCGACCGTACGCCAGTCGAAGTCCAGCGAGTCGTCCTCGGGGGCGCCGCCGTTCCAGCCCGTGATGGCCCGGCGCACCTCCAGCTGCGTACGGTCGTCGACCGGGGCGTACGACAGGCCGTCCTGGCCCAGCACTTCGAGCGTCACCCCCTGCGCGGCCTTCGCGAGGTGCTCCGGATCGCGCAGCAGCGCGAGGTCACTGTGCGCGTGCATGTCGATGAAACCGGGGGACAGGGCGAGTCCCGCCGCGTCCACCACCCGCGCGGCGCCCGGCCGTCGCTCCCCCTCGCGGGCGATCGTCGTGATCCGGCCCGCCCGGACGGCGACGTCCGCGCGGTACGAGGGGCCCCCGGAGCCGTCGACCACCCGGGCGTCCCGGAGAACCAGATCGTTGCCATCGCTGCTGGACATGGTGCTCGGCTTCTCCGTCTGCTCGGTCTGCTCGGTCTGCTCGACTGCTGTGGGTGCGGGGGCTGTTCGGCCCGCAGGGGGGCCCGGGTCAGAAGAAGGTGCGGATGTAGTCCGTCACCGTGCCGTCGGCCTCGACCAGCGGGATCAGCTGCCACTTGTCGAAGGAGGTGCACGGGTGCGACAGGCCCATGCCCAGCCAGTCGCCGACCTCCAGCGCGGTCCCCGGCGCGGTGCGCACCCAGCCGTGCTGGTCGGACAGGCCCGAGACCTCGACGCCCCCGGCCGCCCGCACCTCGCCCGTCCGCGCGTCCCGCACGACCTGCGCGCTCGGCAGGTCCAGGTCGTAGGCGGCGTCCCGCTTACCGGCGTTGACGAAGGCCTGCGCCCGCGTGGGGCGCGACACGACCTGCGCCCACAGCCGGAAACCGGCGTGCAGCGCGCCCTCCTCGGGCACCCGGTTGAACGGCGTGAGGTGCTTGTAGTGCCCGTCGTCGTGCGAGACGTACGCGCCCGAGCGCAGGATCTTCCGTACCGGCGCCGACAGTTCGGGAATCCCCGCGAAGACCTCGGCGACCGCGTCGAACCACGCGCTGCCCCCCGCGCTCACCACGATCTCCTCCAGCCCCGCGAACCGGCCCGCCGCGTCGAAGTCCGCGAGCAGCGCCGTGAGCCCGCGCAGCCAGGCCGTCACCCGCTCCGGATCGGCCTCCGGCACCTCGCCCTCGTAGCCCGCGACCCCGACCAGCCGCAGCGTCCGCGTCGCCGCGACGGCCTCCGCGACCCGCGCGCACTCCTCCTCGGTGCGCGCCCCGGTACGCGCCTGCTCACCCGCGGCCAGCTCCACGACCACGTCCAGCGGGCGCGCGACGCCGCCCGCCGAGGCCCCGGCCGCCGCGCGCAGGGCCGCGTCCATCAGCTCGACGCCGCGCACCGAGTCGACGTAACAGACGAAGGTGAACTCCGGGTCGGCGGCCAGCTCCCCGGCGATCCAGCGCAGCGCCGCCGCGTCCACCAGCTCGTTCGCGAGGAAGATCCGCGGTACGCCGAAGGCCCGCGCGACCCGCACCTGATGCGGCACGGCCAGCGTGATGCCCCACGCGCCGCGTTCCAGCTGGCGCGCGAACAACTGCGGGGCCATCGAGGTCTTCCCGTGCGGGGCGAAGTCGAGACCGTGCCGCTCGGAGTACGTCTCCATGAGCGCGAGGTTGTGCTCCAGGGCCGGGGCCGACAGCGCGAGCACGGGCGTCGTGAACCCGCCCGTGAACAGGTTGCGGCGCTGACCCGCCAGCTCGGCCACGGTCAGGCCCTCGGCGTCCGGCGGCAGCCCCTTGAAACGGCTGTCCACGCGCTCGGTGGCCAGCCGGTCGTAAGCGGCGGGGCGGGTGTGGCCGGCGGTCATCGAGACTCCCAGGGCAGGTCGCGGGTAGGGGACACGGCAGGTGCGGAGCGCGGCGCCCGCACCCGTGCCCCGCACCCGGTGTGCGGCGCGCCGTGTTGCGCAGGACGCAACGCTCATTGCATATGTCGCTCCCAGGTGTCTAACATCCGGGACAAGGCGGGGTCAATGACGCCCCCGCCCGCAGCGGACCGGGACCTGTGCGCCTCCGGACGCGCGAGCCGGCCGAGTACGGCGAGCGCGGCGGGCGCGGCAGTGACCGGGACCCCCGTCTGGCACACCGAGACCCCCATCAGGCACGAGGAAAGGCCGACCGTGAGCGTGACCGAGAACGCAGCCGCCCCGGGCCGTCCCGGTGACGGCCCCGGCAGCGACGTCGTGTGCCTGGGCGAGTCCATGGTCACCTTCGTGCCCTCCACCCCCGGCCGGCTCGCCGACGTCCCCTCCTTCGCGCGCGGCATCGGCGGCGCCGAGTCCAACGTGGCCTGCGCCCTGGCCGCCGCCGGGCACACGGCCCGCTGGGTCAGCCGGGTCGGCGCCGACGGCTTCGGCGAGCATCTGGTCGAGGCGATAGCCGCGTACGGCGTGGACACCTCCGCCGTACGCCGGGACGCCGACCGCCCCACCGGCATCTACTTCCGCACCGCCGCCGACCGGGACGCCGACGCCTCCTTCGAGGTGGTCTACTACCGGGCCGGTTCGGCCGCCTCCGCGATGACCGCGCACAACGTGCCGCTCGACGTGCTGCGCGACACCCGGGTCCTGCACGTCTCGGGGATCACCGCCGCGCTGTCCCCCGACTGCCTCGGCCTCATGCGCGAACTCACCGACCGGCGCCCCGGCCGCCCCCTCGTGTCCTTCGACGTGAACTACCGCGCCGGGCTGTGGAGCGACCAGCGCGCCGCCGGGGAGGTACTGCTCGGCCTCGCGCGCGGCGCCGACCTCGTGTTCGTCGGCGAGGACGAGGCGGAGAGCGCGTGGGGCGTCACCGGCGGCCCCGAGGCGGTGCGCGCCGCGCTCCCCGAACCCGCGACCCTCGTCGTCAAACAGGGCGCCGCCGGGGCCACCGTCTTCACGACGGAGGGCGCCGCCGGGGCCGGGGAAGGCGACGAGGGGGGAGCGGCCGCGAGCGGCGCGCCCCTCGTGCTGCACGTGCCCGCGCCGCGCGTCGACGTCGTCGCGCCCGTCGGCGCCGGGGACGCCTTCGCGGCCGGCTACCTCTCCGGCACCCTGCGCGGACTGCCGCTCGCCGAACGCGTACGGCACGGACACCTCATGGCCGCCGCCGTCCTCACCGTCCCCGCCGACCTGTGCCGTCCGCCCGTGCGCGAGCACGCCGACCGGCTCGTCGCCCTCGACGCCGGGGACTGGGCCGCGCTGCGGCTCGGGCCCGGCTGGACCCCCGTACCCGCGCAGCGCACCGGCGCGGACACGGCGGTGGCCCCGGCCGTCGACGGGACGGAGGCGGGCGCCCCGTGAGCCAGACCGTCGACCGCGCGCTGAGCATCCTGCCGCTGCTCGCCGAGGGCCCCGCCGACCTCGGCGGCGTCGCGGACCGCCTCGACGTGCACAAGTCCACCGCGCTGCGGCTGCTGCGCACCCTGGGCGAACACGGCCTCGTCTACCGGCAGGGCGACGGGCGCTACCGGCTCGGCGCCCGGCTGTTCGCGCTCGCCCAGGAGGCCGTCGAACACCTCGACGTCCGCGAGATCGCCCACCCCCACCTCGTACGGCTCGGCGAGACGTGCGGGCACACCGTGCACCTCGCCGTGTACGAGGAGGGCGAGGTCCTCTACATCGACAAGGTCGACAGCCGCTACCCCGTACGGATGTACTCGCGGGTCGGCAAGACCGTGCCGATGTCGGTGGCCGCCGTCGCGAAACTGCTGCTCGCCGACCTCCCGGAGAGCGAGCGCCGGTCCGTCGTCGAACGCCTCGACTACCCCCTGTACACGCCCCGTTCGACCCCGCACGCCGCCGCCTACCTCAAGGAGCTGGCGACCGTGCGCGAACAGGGCTGGGCCACCGACCTCGGTGGCCACGAGGAGTCCATCAACTGCGTCGCGGCGCCCGTGCGGGGCGCCGACGGACGGGTCGTCGCCGCCATGTCGGTGTCCGCCCCGAACGTCGTCGTGACCACCGAGGAACTCCTCGCGCTGCTCCCCCTCGTCCGCCGTACGGCCGACACGGTGAGCCGCGAGTACGCGGGCACCCCGGGCCCGGCCGAGGCCCCGGCCGCCCACCGTCCCATCACCCAGAACACCCAGAACACCCAGAACACCCTGAACACCCAGCACACCCAGATCAAGGAAGCCTGACGCATATGTCCACGACCGCGAAGACCGCTCTCACCCCCTCCACGCACACCACCCCGCCCGCGAAGTTCTCGCACGGGGTGAGGAAGGGGAACATCCTCCAGGTCGCCGGCCAGGTCGGCTTCCTGCCCGCCGTCGAGGGCCAGGCGCCCACCCCGGCCGGCCCTACCCTGCGCGAGCAGACCCTCCAGACCTTCGCCAACGTCAAGGCGATCCTCGAAGAGGGCGGCGCGAGCTGGGACGACGTGGTCATGATGCGCGTCTACCTGACCGACACCGGCCACTTCGCCGAGCTGAACGAGATCTACAACCAGTACTTCGAGGAGCAGGGCCTCAAGGAGGCCGCCGCCGCGCGCACCACGGTGTACGTCGGGCTGCCCAAGGGCCTGCTCATCGAGATCGACGCGCTCGCCGTCCTCGGCTGAGCCCACCCGCGTCCCGCACGTCGCACGGCCCGGCCCCCGCCCACGGGGCCGGGCCGTGTGACGTGCGGGAACTGTGTGCGTGACACACCCGAACCTGCGTTCCACAGAGACGTCCGCCATACTGCGCCCCGTGGAGCAGAAGCAGACAGCACCGAACCTTCCGCCCATCGGCGCCGCCGCCGATCCGGCGTTCATCCCCGGCCTGACGCTGCCCGGACCAGGCGAGGGAGGTGACAGTGCCCCACGGACGGAGCCGGAGTCCGGCTCGGAGGCCGAGCCCGCGACGGCGACGGAGCCGGAGACGGGGAAGCCGGCCGGCGCGGCCGGACGGGAGCCGGAGCCGGAGCCGGCCCCCGGCGAGGCTTCCCAAGACCCCGAGGACCCCGAGGCCCCCGAGGACGCCCCGCCCGCCAAGGCTTCCGGGGGCTCCGAAAGGACCAAGGGCCCCGAGGGTTCCGAGGCGTCGGAGAACTCCCCGGCCGGGCCGGACGACCCGGGCGCGCCGGACGCGCCGGACGCGCCGGACGACCCGGCGTCCGAGGCCACCGAGACCGCCGACAGGGCTGCCGCCGACGCCGAGTTCACCGCCTCCGACCGGCGCGGCACGATCGCCGTCGACCGGGACGGCGTCCGCTTCACCCTCGACGACCAGGCCGCCGAGTGGCGCTGGGACGAGATCGGCGCGGTCGAGTACGGCACCTCCCGCTGGGGCAAGCGGCTCACCGTCACCGTGCACACCCCCGAGAAGCGCTGGTACCCCACCGACGTCCAGGCTCCCGACAAGGCCACGCTGGAACGCTGGACCCAGGAGCTGGACGCGGCGCTCGACGCGTGGTTCGAGGAGGAGTAGCCCCGGCACCGTCCCGCCCGCCGGCCCGCCGCCCGCCGCGCGGTGAACCCGCCCCCTCCGGGGCACACGCATCCCATGCGGACGACGTCTTCGAGGGACAGGAACAGGACCGGCCGGCCGGATCGCGGACGGGTGCCCCGCCGTTCGCGCCTCGTGGCGGGGGCCGGTTGCGCCCTGCTGCCGCTCCTCGCGCTCACCGCCTGCGGTCACGACGGCGCCGACGACGCCCGCGACGGGAGCTTCGCGGGGCGGCCGGTGTCCGGGACGCGGCACGACGGGCACGACGAACGCGCCGGGCACGAGCGGGACTTCCGGCAGGCCGCACTGCCCTCCGGCGCCCGGCTCGTGATCACCACGCAGGGCGGCGTACGCGTCACCGGGACCAGCGGTGACGTGGTGCGGGTCGAGGACACGACCCTCGCGCACTGGGACGGAGAGGGCGGCACCCGCACCCTCGACCTGCCCTGCGACGAGGGCGACGAACGGGCCCGGGACAACTGCGGCTCCATGCCGCTCGTCCACGTCCCCGCCGGGACCTCGGTCACCGTACGGGCCCGCAACGCCGGGATCGACGTCAGCGACGTCACCGGCGCGTTGACGCTGAGCACCGTCAACGGGGACGTCACGGTGCAGGACTCGGGCGCGAACCGCGCCGAGCACCACCTCGTGACCCGCAACGGCTCGGTCCGCGCCACCGGCCTCAAGGCCCGTACCGTGGGCGCCGAGACGGTCAACGGCGACGTCGACCTGCTGTGCCTCAACTCGCCCGCCGCCCTCGACGGCGTCACCCGCAACGGCTCCGCCCGCGTCACGCTGCCGGCCGGCGCCCCCGCGTACGCGACCGACGCGACCACGGTCAACGGCCGCTCCACGGTGGATCTCCCGGCCGCCGCGCCCGGCGACGCGGGCCACCGCCTGACCCTCCGCACGGTCAACGGCGACACCGAGGCCCACCGGGGCTGACCCGCCGCGCCGCCCCCCCCCCCCCCCCGGCCCGCGGCGCCGGGGCCGGACACGCCGGGGGCCGCTCCCGGCCGACGGGCGCCCCCTTGTGTCCCCGGCCCCTTTACGCTTTCTTGGTCGCCATGGCCGATACCCCGGGTGCCCCCACCACCTCAGGTCCGCTCGCCGCCACGACCGCCGGCCCGCCGGCCCGCGCCTCCCACTGGAGACACGTCGGGCCCGGCATCGTCGTCGCCGCGACCGGGGTGGGGGCCGGGGACCTCGTCGCGACGCTGCTCGCGGGCAGCAAGTTCGGCTACACCCTGCTGTGGGCCGCCGTCATCGGCTGCGTCGTGAAGATCGCCCTCGCCGAGGCCGTCGGCCGCTGGCATCTGGCCACCGGGCACACCTTGTTCGAGGGCTGGCGCACCCTCGGCCGCTGGACCACTTGGTACTTCGCGGTGTACGTCGTCGTGTGGGGCTTCGTGTACGGGGCGACCGCCATGTCCTCCAGCGCCCTGCCGCTCGCCGCGCTGTGGCCCGAGGGCCCCGGCATCAGGACCTGGGGCGTGATCACCGGCCTGCTCGGCCTGCTCTTCGTCTGGTTCAACCAGTACGCCGTGTTCGAGAAGGTCATGACCGTGCTGATCGGCGTCATGTTCGTGGTCGTCGTCTACGTGGCGGTCCGCGTGGCCCCCGACCTCGGCCACGCCTTCGCGGGACTGCTGCCCGTCCTGCCGGACGGCTCGCTGCTCTACACGCTCGGCATCGTCGGCGGGGTCGGCGGGACGATCACCATGGCGGCGTACGGGTACTGGGTCAACGCCAAGGGCTGGACCGGGGCGGGCTGGATGCGGGTCATGCGGGTCGACAACCGCGTCGCCTACGTCACGACCGGGGTCTTCGTCGTCGCGATGCTGATCGTCGGGGCCGAACTCCTGCACTCCTCCGGCATCGCCCTCGCGACCGGCGACCGGGGGCTCGTGGACCTCGGACAGGTCCTGGAGGACCGCTTCGGCGCGGCGACCGCCCGGCTCTTCCTCGTCGGCTTCTTCGCCACCTCCTTCTCCTCGCTGATCGGGGTCTGGCACGGCGTGAGCCTGATGTTCGCCGACTTCGTGAGGCCCTGGCTGCTCGCCCGGCAGGCACCCGACAGCGAGGAGGCCGCGCGGGCCGGGGGAAAGAGCGGTGGCGTTCCCGGGGAGACCGGTGCCGCTCCCGGGGAGACCGGTGCCGCTCCCGAGGGGGCCGGTGCCGTTCCCGGGGAGGCCGGTGCCGTCGCCGGGGAGACCGGCGTGGCCTTCGCGGCGAGCAGGCCGGAGCGGTCCTGGGCCTTCCGGGGCTACCTGCTGTGGCTCACGCTCCCGCCGGTCAGCCTGCTCTTCCTGGACCAGCCCTTCGGCCTCGTCATCGCCTACGGAGCGCTCGGGGCCTTCTTCATGCCCTTCCTCGCCCTGACCCTGCTGTGGCTGCTCAACTCCCGCGGTACGCCCGAGGAGTGGCGCAACCGGCTGCTCAGCAACACCCTGCTCACCGTCTCGGGACTGCTGTTCGTCGTGCTGTGCGTGCAGCAGGTGCGCGACCTGCCCTGGTGAGACGCGCCCCGGCCGGCGTATCCCGGCCGGCCCCGGACGCACGGCAGCGCCGCCGGGGGAGCGGCGGCGCTGCCGGGTCCTCGACCCGTGGACGGACCCCGGGAGGCCCGGAGGCCCGTTACGGAAGGGTGTGCACGTGCGGGCCGACCGCGTTGGACCACGCGTTGCCCGCCTTGGCGTCCCAGTTGGTCGACCAAGTCATCGCGCCCCGGATGTCGGGGTACGTCTTCGCGGGCTTGAAGCTGCCGCAGCCCGTACCCTTCGCGAGGCAGTCCAGGGCGTTGTTCACGACGGACGGCGCGACGTAGCCGCTGCCCGCGCCGCTCGTCGAGGCCGGGACACCGAGGCCGACCTGTCCGGGCGCGAGCCCGCCCTCCAGCTGGATGCAGGCCAGCGCGGTGAGGAAGTCCACCGTGCCCTGGGAGTAGACCTTGCCGTCACAGCCCAGCATCGAACCGCTGTTGTAGTACTGCATGTTGACGACCGTGAGGATGTCCTTCACGTTGAGCGCCGTCTTGAAGTACTCGTTCGACGTGGACTGCATGTCGATGGTCTGCGGGGCCATCGTCACCACGAGCTTGCTGCCGGCCTTCTGCGACAGGGAACGCAGGGCCTGCGACATGTACGTCGAGTTGAGCCCGTTCTCCAAGTCGATGTCGACCCCGTCGAAGCCGTACTGCTGCATCAGCGCGTACACCGAGTCGGCGAAGGCCGTCGCCGAGGCGGCGCTGTTGACCGCGACCGCGCCCTTCTCCCCGCCGACCGAGATGATCACGGACTTCCCGGCCGCCTGCTTGGCCTTCACGTCGGCCTTGAACTGCGCCTCCGTGTAACCGCCCAGACCCGCCGAGTCGAGGGTGAAGGAGACGGCGCCCGGGGTGCTCGTGGCGTCCGCGAAGGCGACCGCGATGATGTCGTACTGCGCCTGCACGTCGGAGAGCTTCTGCACGGTCGCGCCGTTGTTGAAGTTCTGCCAGTAGCCGGTCAGGGCGTGCTTGGGCACGAGACCGCCGCCCCCGCCCCCGCCCCCGCCCCCACCGCTCGCGGCGGTCCTCGCGGTCACCGCCGCCGACTTCACGGACTCGCCCGCCGCGTTGGTCGCGCTCACCTGGAAGCTGTACGAGGTCGAGGCGGTCAGCCCGGTCACGGTGGCCGAAGTGCCGCTGACCGTCTGCGCCTTGGCGCCGTCACGGTAGACCGTGTAGCCGGTCGCCCCCGACACCGCCTTCCAGTTCAGCGTCACCGAGTTGGCGGTGGTGGCGCCCACGGCCAGGCTGCCGGGCGTGCCCGGCACCACGGGGCCGGGGTCGCTCCCGCCGCCGCCGTCCGGGCCGACCAGGGAGATGTCGTCCGCGAAGTAGGCGCTCTGCCCGTACCAGCCGTGGGTGTACAGCGTCACCGAGGTGGTCGAGGGGCCCGTCGTGAAGCTCGTGCTCAGCTGCTGCCAGCCGCTCGACCCCGGCGACCAGTTCGACACGTCCGTCGTACCGGTGCCGCTCACCCCGAGGTAGGCGTAACCGCCCTGGGTCCAGCCGCTCAGCTTGTACGCCGAACCGGGCTTCACCGCGACGGTCTGCGTGCACTGGGCGTTGTCCTGGCCGGAGGGCGTGGCCTTCAGCGCCCCGGAGCCGCCGTGCGTCGGGGAGGAGACGACGGTGCCGCTGCCGGCGGAACAGGTCCAGTTGCTCAGCCCGGACTCGAATCCGGCGTTTTTGGCCACGTTGACGTCGGCCGCCTGGGCCTGGCCGCCCAGGCCGGTGAGGGCCAGCGCGGTGGCGGCGGCCACGGTCAGGGCGCCGCCCTTCCAGGAGCCGCGTCTGTGCGGCCGGGCGGGGGACTGGGGTGCGCGATCCACTGCTGCCTCCGAGCTTTCGGGGGGTGAAGGAGGTGCTGGAGCGGGTGGCCACCGCTGGCGTACAAGGTGGTCCAGACCAATAGCCTTGTCAAGGGTTCCGTCGCGTCTCCCGGAGACCCGAACCCCGGCCTGAACCAGTGCACTTACCGGCCTTTTCCAGCCAAGATCCGACCAACGTCCGTCCTCACCCTGTGTCGTGGTCAAGGCCCACGAACCCTGCGAAGTGGGGTGTTGAGGGAGCGGCGCCTGGATATGGTGCAGGGCGAGAGAACGGCGCACAGCCGTACGAGACCGGGCTGCCCGGGGAAGTGGGGGTGTGGAGTGACCACGGCCATCGCTGTGACGAGCCCCGATCTGGTGCTCCCCTCGCCCGACCGGCACACCCCGGGGGCCGTCGCGCTGCGCGCCGCCACCGGCGCGCCGCTGGCCGAGTCCCTGGAGGAACTGCACGGGTTACTCGAACAGCACGGCTACGTCGTCGTGCTGTACCCCACCAGCGCCGACCCCGAGACCGTGCGCCGCGTCCGCACCGCGCGCGCCGTCCTGGAGGCCGACCGGATCACCCTCGTCGGTCTCGACCTGCCGCCGCTGGGCGTCGCCCTCCTCACCCTGCAACTGCGTCAACTCTCCAGCTGCGACTTCACCCCCGGAGTTCTGGCCTCGGCGGCCCGGCTGCTCGCGCACTACGTGCACGCGGGAGCCGTCCTCGGTTCGGTCGCCCGCCTCGACCGGGTCCCGGTCTCCCTCACCTCGCACGCCAGGTCCTGGATGCCGGGCACCCAGTTCGCCGTACAGGCCCACCCCCGGCCCCAGATCGTCCGGGTCGGCCCCGAAGCCACCCTGACCGGACCGGACTTCGCCACCCGCCTCTTCCTCGCCCACGGCGGACAGCCCTCCGCGTGGCTCGGCGAGGTGCTGGCCGGGGGCTGGCAGGTGCAGTCGGTCACCGAGGTCCCGCTGCCCGCCGACTCGGCCCGCTGGTGGGGCACCGCGAAGCTCACCGAGTTCGCCGCCGGCATCCCCGACATCTCCGTCCTCTACCAGCTCGTGTCCTCCGTGCGCCGCGAACAGTGCCACTGGTGCGGCCTCGAACTCCTCGGGGACCGCTGCGGGTTCTGCGGCTCCCCGCTGTTCCCCGCCGACCAGCGCCCGCCGCGTACGCACAGCGCCCCGCGCGCCGACGTCCCCCGCACCCTCCCCACGGGCCGCGCACCGGCCCCCGCGCTCGCCCCGGTGACCCCGCCGCAGCCCTCGCACGTCCGTCTGACCCCCGCCCGCCTCAGCGCGAACGGGGACTGAAGCCGTACGGGGCGCCCCCGGGCCCGGCCCGCCGCACCCCGACCGAAGACCCCGCCCCCGTCCACCGCACCGCCCCCGAACGAGGTACCCCGGCCCATGAACTCACGTCAGCGTCGCGGCGTCGTCCTGCTGGTCCTGTCGGCCCTGTGCGCCTTCGGCGCCCTCGCCGGGGTGCTCGCGGTGGTCCGCGACGTGAACAGCAAGGTGGGCCCCGAGACGACCGCGTACCGGCTGAGGACCGACATCGCCCCGTACAAGGAGCTGAGCGAGGGCCAGTTCGAGAAGATCTCGATGCCCGAGCGCTGGCTCTCCGGGACCGCCGTCACCGACCTGGCGGCGATCCGCGGCAAGATCGCGGTCACCCAGCTGCGCAAGGGCTCCCTGCTCCAGCAGGACATGATCGTCAAGCGGCCCGAACTCGCCGCCGGCCAGCAGGAGATAGCGATCATGATCGACGCGGCGACCGGCGTCGCGGGCAAGATCGACCCGGGCGCGGCCGTCAACATCTACGCCACCTTCAAGGCCGAGAACGACAAGCAGAAGGACGAGTCCCGGCTGATCGTCCAGAACGCGAAGGTCCTCGACGTCGGCAAGCTCACCCCGCTCGACCCGCAGAACGACGACCGGGGCCGCAGGCAGGCCACGGAGGCCGTCCCCATCACCTTCGCGCTGGCCGGTGAGGACACCCAGCGCGTGGCCTACGCGGAGTCCTTCGCGACCCACGTGCGGCTCGCCCTCGTCGGGCAGGGCGCCGCCGGGGCCCCCGGCCCCACCGGCGACCGCACGTACACCCTGGACAAGGACAAGTGAGGCGACGGCCATGAGTGTGCGCATCCTGCCGGTGGTCGGCGACCTGGACGTCGCCCGCTCCCTCGTCTCCCTGCTGAGCCAGCTCCCCGAGGTCGAACCCGCGCTGCCCGTCCCGGACACCACGGCGCTCCTCGACACGCTCGCCCGGCTGTCCGCCGAGTCCCTCGAAGAACTTCCCGAGGTCGTCCTCGTCCACGCACGCGTCGGGCCGGTCCCCGCACTCGACCTGATCCGTGACGTCGTGCGGCGGTTTCCGGCCATCGGCGTGGTCCTCGTCACCGCGGACACCGGGACCGCCGTCCTGACCGCCGCGATGGACGCCGGGGCCCGCGGCATCCTCCCGCTGCCGCTCACCTACGACGCCCTCGCCGAACGCGTCCGGGCCGCCGCCGACTGGTCCGCCGGGATGCGCCGCCACCTCGGCAGCGGCGGCGACCCCTACGGCGGCAGCGGCGGCCGGCTCGTGACCCTGACCGGAGCCAAGGGCGGCGTCGGCACCACCCTGACCGCCGTGCACCTCGCGCTCGCCGCGCAGGCCTCCGGGCGCAACGTCGCCCTGCTCGACCTCGACCTCCAGTGCGGGGACGTCGCCGGCTACCTCGACGTGCAGTTCCGGCGCTCCGCCGTCGACCTCGCCGGGATCGCCGACATCACCCCGCGCGTCCTCCAGGACGCGATGTTCGTCCACCCCAGCGGCGTCTCCCTGCTGATCGCCCCCGCCGAGGGGGAGCGCGGCGAGGAGGTCACCGACCGCGCCGCCCGCCAGATCATCGGCGCGCTGCGCAGCCGCTTCGAACTCGTGGTCGTGGACTGCGGCTCCCAGCTCACCGCCGCGGGCGCCGCCGCCGTCGAACTCGCCGACCAGGCGCTGCTCGTCGTCACCCCCGACGTCATGGCGGTACGCGCCGCGAAACGCGCCGTACGCCTGTGGGACCGGCTCCAGATCCGCAAGGCCGAGGAGACCCTCACCGTCATCAACCGGCACAGCCGCGGCACCGAGATACAGCCCGCCCTCGTCGAGCGCATCACCGGCACCCGCACCGCCCGCACCACCGTCCCCGCGCACTACAAGGAGTTGCAGGGCGCGGTGGACGCGGGCCGGGTCCACGACCTCGAAGCGAAGAGCACCGTCCGCCAGGGGCTGTGGGCGCTCGCCGGGGAGCTGGGCCTCGTCAAGGCCCCCGAACGCCCCGAGGGGCGCCGCAGAAGCCGCCACGGCGAACGCTCCACCGCCGTCGCCCGCCGCCGCGACAAGGGCGACCGGGGCGCGGTGACCCTGGAGTTCGCGGGCATCTTCCCGCTGGTCCTCGTCGTCATCGGCCTGATGTGGCAGTGCGCCCTGTACGGCTACACCTACAGCCTGGTCGGCAACGCCGCCGACGAGGGCGCCCGCGCGGGCACCGCCGCGGCCGCCTCCGCCGGCGACGGCGCGGGCGCCTGCCAGGCCGCCGCCCGCAGACACCTCCCGGGCGCCTGGAGCGGCGCGAGCATCACGTGCGGCGGCTCCGGCGACGTCTACAAGGCCACCGTGAAGGCCAAGGTGCCCCTGTTCTTCCCCGGCGTCGACGGCGGCTGGACCGTCAACGGCTCGGCGGGCGCGGCCACCGAGGGGGAGCGGTGAACGGGCGCGCCGGGACGCCCCGGGCCACCGCGCGCGGGGCGGCCCGGCGCGGGACGCGCGAGCCGGGGCCGGCCGCCCGCGGGCCCCTCGCGGTCGCGCGCCGCCGGGCCACCGAGGAGCGCGCCCGCGACGCGGGGAGCGCCATCCTGGAGTTCGCCGGCTTCCTGCCCGTCCTCCTCCTGCTGGGCCTCGCCGCGATCCAGCTCGGCCTGGTCGGCTACGCGGTGAACCAGGCGGGCACCGGTGCGCGCGCCGGGGCCCGGGTCGCCTCCCAGGCCGAGGGCGGGGACGGTGTGGCCGCCGCGCACGCCGCGATGAGCGCGGGAATCAACGCCGACGTCAGCCCGGGGGGCGGCGGCGACACCACGACGTACACCGTCGCCGTGCACGTCCCGACCCTGCTGCCGTTCGTCGGCAAGGGCTGGACCGTGACCCGCTCGGCGACCATGCCCAACGACGACGCGGGGGAGGTGGGCGGACCATGAGCCTGCGGTCCAGGATCGCCGTACCGGAGGAACAGAACGGACGCGAGGACGGCCATCTGGTAGCCGGGTACCGCGCGAAACTGCTGGAGGAGATCGACCTCGCCGAGATGTCGGCGCTGTCCGCCGCGGAGCGCCGTGTCCGCCTGGAGCGGGTCCTCGGCCACCTCATCAGCCGCGAGGGCCCGGTCCTGTCCACCTCGGAACGCGCGCAGCTCATCCGCCGCGTCGTGGACGAGGCGCTGGGCCTCGGCGTCCTCGAACCACTCCTCGAAGACGCCTCCATCACCGAGATCATGGTCAACGGGCCCGACGCGATCTTCGTCGAACGCGCGGGCCGCGTCGAGCGGTTGCCGCTGCGCTTCGCCTCCCACGACCAGCTCATGCAGACCATCGAGCGCATCGTCTCCACCGTCAACCGGCGCGTCGACGAGTCGAACCCCATGGTGGACGCGCGGCTGCCCAGCGGCGAACGCGTCAACGTCATCATCCCGCCGCTGTCCCTGACCGGCGCGACCCTCACCATCCGCCGCTTCCCGCGCGTCTACACGCTGCCCGAACTCATCGGCCTCGGCTCGCTCGACGAACCCATGCTGCTGCTGCTCGCCGCGTTCGTGCGCGCCCGCTTCAACGTCATCGTCGCGGGCGGTACCGGCACCGGCAAGACGACCCTGCTCAACGCGCTGTCCGGGCTCATCCCGAGCCACGAGCGCATCATCACCATCGAGGACTCCGCCGAACTGCAACTCCAGCAGGCGCACGTCATCCGCCTCGAATCGCGGCCGCCCAACGTCGAGGGCAAGGGCCGCATCACCATCCGCGATCTGGTGCGCAACTCGCTGCGCATGCGCCCCGACCGCATCATCGTCGGCGAGGTGCGCGGCGGCGAGACCCTCGACATGCTCCAGGCCATGTCCACCGGCCACGACGGCTCGCTGGCCACCGTGCACGCCAACTCGGCGGAGGACGCGCTGATGCGGCTCCAGACCCTCGGCTCGATGTCCGAGGTGGAGATCCCCTTCGAGGCGCTGCGCGACCAGATCAACTCGGCCGTCGACGTCGTCGTCCAGCTCAGCCGCTTCGCCGACGGCTCCCGCAAGATCACCGAGATCGCGCTGCTCACCTCGCACGGCCGCGAGACCTTCCGCACCACCACGGTGGCCCGTTTCGTACCGAACCCCCTCGCCGCCGACCGGATCGTACGGGGCACCTACTACCACCTCCCGGTGCCCCGCGCCGTCGCCGACAAGCTCTACCTGGCGAGCGAGCCCCTCCCGCCACCGTTCGGCGTGGCCGAGGACAACGCACCGGGCCCAGGCGAGGACGCACGCCACCGCCTCACGCCGGACGGGACGAGGGAGGCCGGGGCATGAGCGATCCCACGGTGCTGCTCGCGCTCGGCGCCACCGCCGCGGCGGGCGCGCTGGCCGTGGCCGGTCTGCACACCTGGGCGAGCGGCCGGGCCGGGCGCGAGGCCCTGGTCGACCGGCTGGCCGGGGACTCTCACCTCGGCGGTGGACCCGCCCGCTCCCGGCGCCTGGCCGGACTCGACCGCGCGGTACGCCGCACCCGCCCCGGCCGCTCGATCCACAGGCGCGTGTCGGCGACCGGACTCCCCCTCTCCACCGGCGAGTTCGTGCTCTACACAGTGCTCGCCCTGGCCGTCCTCTGGTTCGCGGCGACCGTGGTCCTCGCCCCGTTCTTCGGCCCGATCGCCGCGCTGACCGGGGCGTGGGCGGCGATGGCCTTCCTCAACTGGCAACGCGCCAAACGCATCGAGGCGTTCATCAACCAGCTCCCCGAGGTCGCCCGCCTGCTGGCCAACGCGACAGCGGCCGGACTCGCCCTGCGCACCGCCCTCGCGATGGCCGCCGAGGAACTGGAGAACCCGGCGGGCGAGGAACTGTCCCGGGTCGCCGACCAGTTGTCCCTGGGCCGCTCCATCGACGAGACCCTGGACGAACTCGCGCGACGACTGCCCTCCCGCGAACTCGTCGTCCTCGTCACGACGCTCGTGCTGTCCAACAAGGCGGGCGGCACGGTGGTCGGCTCACTGCGCAACCTCACGGTCACCCTGGAGGAGCGCAAGGAGACCCGCCGCGAGGTGCGCACGATGCTGTCCGAGGTCAACGCGACGGCCTTCACCGTCCCGGCCCTGGGCCTCGGCTCACTGCTCCTGATCAACTCGCAGAACGACGGCGCCCTGCACCGCGTGACCAGCTCCGCGATCGGGCAGGTACTCATCCTCCTGTCCCTCGGCCTCTACACGGTCGGCTTCTTCGTGATCCGGCGCCTCGGAAGGATCGACGTATGAGCACCGCCACCACGGGCCTCCTGCTCGCCGTCCTGATGGCCGCCGGCGTCGGCGGCATGCTGCTGGGCCTGCGCATGTACCGGGCCGAGACGAAACTCCCCGAGGACCTCGCGGTGGCCCTGGAGGTCGGCGCGAGCCGGGTGCGCGCCACCGAATCGGCCGTGGACCGCCTCGGCATGCGCTTCGCGCCGACCGTACTGCGCCTCATGGGACCGCGCCGCGTCGACGCGAAACGCCGCCGCATCGACATGGCGGGCAACCCGGGCGGGCTCACCATCGACCGGTACGCCGCCCGCCGCGCCGTCTACGGCGTCTTCGGCCTCCTCATGGCGGCTGTCTTCGCGACCTACGGCTCCCCGCTCTTCGCCCTCCTCACCCTCGGCTTCGGACTCCTCGCGGCGGACGCCACGATCTGGCAGGCGGTACGCGAACGCCGCGAGGTCATCGACCGCACCCTGCCCGACTTCCTCGACGTCCTCGCCGTCGTCGTCAGCGCGGGCCTCGGCTTCCGGCAGGCCCTGGACCGGGTGGCCGAGAAGTACGAGGGCCCGTGGGCGTACGAACTGCGCATCACCCTGCGCCAGATGGACATGGGCGTCAGCCGCCGCCACGCCTTCGAGGAACTGCGCCGCCGCAACAGCTCCGAACAGGTCGCCCAGTTCGTCTCGGCGCTCCAGCAGGGCGAGGAACTCGGCTCGCCCATCGCCGAGACGCTCATCCAGATCGCGAACGACATGCGCCGCACCGACGCGCAGAACGCCCGCCGCCGCGCCGCGAAGACGATCCCCAAGGCCACCATGGCCACCCTCGTCTTCATGCTCCCCGCGACCATGGTCCTCATCGCCGCCGGAATGTTCCTCGGCTCCGGCTCCGACCTCGGATCGATCCTCGGCGGGTGAGACGAGCATGAAGACGACCCACGAGCGGGGCCCGCGCACCGGGACGACACCGCCGCCCCCGCGCACCCCCCGGACCGGCGGCGTACCGGCACCGCGCCGCCCGGCACGGCCCGCGCCCCCCGGTGGACCGGGCACGTCACCCCGTGACCGGACCGCGGCTCCCGAGCAGAGCGGACCGCCCGCCCCGAGCCTGCGGGTGCGCACGAACGCCCTGCAGTCCCTGTGCCGGCAGGTGATCGGGGCCCGGCTCGTGGTCGTCGCGATCGGGGTCCCGTTCGCCCTGCGGCACGCGACGGACGGGCTGCCCCGCGCCCTGGTGCTCACCGCCTCCGTCCTCAGCCTCATGGGCTCCTACGCCGTACTGCGCGACTGGGAGCGCGTGGGCCCGCGCGTCCTGCGCCACCCCACCCTCCTCGGCCTGGACCTGGCCCTGGCCTCGGTCCTCCTGCTCACCGCCTCGCCCGACTCGCCGCTCGGCTACGCGACGGTGGCGACGCCCCTGCTCGCGGGCCTGCTGTACGGCTGGCGCTGGGCCGCCGCCTTCACCGGCGCCCAACTCGCGATCCTGCTGACCGTGTTCCGCGCCTGGGACCCGGAGACCGTGACCGTCTCCGCGACCCTCCTCATCGGGGGCTTCTGCGTGGCCTCAGGAGTCCTCGGAGCCACCCTGCGCACCCTGGTCTTCCGGGTCGTGGCGGCCTCCGCCGCCCTCGCCGAGACGGGGGAACGCCTGGCCGTGGCCGAGGCCCTGTCCACCGAACGCGCGCGCCTCGCCAGGGAGATGCACGACACGGTCGCGAAGACGTTGCACGGAGTGGCCCTGTCCGCCGAGGCGCTCGCCAGGACGGACGACCCGGCGACGGTACGCCGCCAGGCGGCCCTGGTGGCCCGCTCCGCCCGCAGAGCGGCCACCGAGTCCCGCACCCTCCTGGCCGACCTCCGCCGCCGCACGGGCGCGGCAGGGGACCACCCGGAGTACGCCGAGGTCAACGTGGGCGAGGAACTGTCCCTCCTGCTCGCCGAGTTCACGGACCGCACGGGTACGCCCGCGACCCTCACCCTCCAGGCACCGGCCCCGCCGCTCCCGGCCTGGGCGGCGAGGCAACTCCTCCAGATCGCCGGCGAAGGGCTGGAGAACGCCCACCGGCACGCCTCGGCGACCCGGGTGGAGATCGCGTACGGCCTGAGCGCGACCGGCGTCCTGTCCCTGACCGTCCGCGACGACGGGAGGGGCCTGCCGCCCGGACTGTCCCTGAAGGACTCCCGAGGGCACGGTCACTTCGGCCTGCTCGGCATGGCGGAACGCGCGCAGGCGCTCGGCGGGACCCTCCGGGCCGGCCGCCCCGGGCAACCCGCCCACAGCCCGGGAACGGAGATCCACGTCGAACTCCCCGTCCCGGTACCAGGCCCGGCCCGCTTTCCTCCCCCGGGAGAGGAGGCGGCCCATGCGCTCCCCGGCCCCTGACCCGGCGGCCCCCGACGGGCGCGGCCCGCTGCGCATCGTGGTCGCCGACGACAACCCCGTGGTCCGGGCGGGCCTCAAGGCTCTCCTGGAGGGCCGCGCCGACCTGTCGGTGGTGGCGGAGGCGGCGGACGGCCGCACGGCCCTCGCGGTGACCACGTCGCACCGCCCCGACGGCGTAC
Organism: Streptomyces sp. NPDC007088; assembly: GCF_042869355.1. Classification (NCBI taxonomy): domain Bacteria; kingdom Bacillati; phylum Actinomycetota; class Actinomycetes; order Kitasatosporales; family Streptomycetaceae; genus Streptomyces; species Streptomyces sp. NPDC007088. The sequence goes on along the minus strand of NZ_JBIAFO010000031.1, from coordinate 14,740 downwards.
TCCTCGACCTCCGCATGCCGGTGGTCGACGGCCTGACGGTCCTGCCCCAACTGGCCCGGGTCGCCCCCGTCCTCATCCTCACCTTCGGAAGGGAACCGGCCCTGCACGCGGAGGCGGTACGACGCGGAGCCGCCGGCTGCCTGGTGCACGGAGACTTCACCGTGGACCAACTGGTCGCCGCAGTACGAGAGTTGACGCACATCCGTCCGCAGCCGGGCCGCCCCGGAAGGCCAGGCGTCTCGACTCCCCCCACCCCCCCTCCAAACCCTTCGCACCTGCAACGCCCCATGAGACTCTCGTACGGAATCGGGAGGCCCGCCCTCGTGGGGCAGCTGAGCGCGCGGGAGGAGGAGGTCATGGACCTGATCGCGGCCGGTATGAACAACCGCCAGATCGCCGCGACCTGCTTCATCAGCGAGAAGACGGTGAAGAACCACATCAACCGCATCTTCGCGAAGTTGCAGACGTCAACGAGGAGCGAGGCGATCGCCCGCTGGCTGGGTACGGCGCACCCGGCCCTGGGAGGCCCCCATGCCTGACACCTCCGGTTGGGCCCACGGGCCCTCCCCGACCCCCACCCCCGGCACTTACGGTCACGGTGCCATGACCGTAAGCACACCGGAAGGCCCCTCCGATGAAGCGACCCACCCTCTGGCTCCTCACCCTCCTGACCCGCCTCAGGCGAGACGACGGCGCGGGCTTCGTCGAGTACGCCGGCCTTCTGATCATCATCGCGGGGATCTTCGTGCTGATCGACGGGCTGGGGCTGGACGGGATGATCTCCGGCGCCATTCTCGACGCGGTGAGCAGCGTCGTTGGAGGCTGATGAGGTGCGGACCCAAGGACGAGGGCCAGGTTCTGCCCTTGTATGTGTGGGTGGCTGGGGCCATTCTTTTCGTCGCCTTCGCGTTCTTTGTCTTTGCTCAGGCCGCTGTTGCCCGTAACTCCGCTCAGTCGGCGGCCGACGCGGCTGCTCTTGCCGCTGCGCAAGAGGGCCGTGACGAACTGATGGACGATTTTATCGATGTAGTTGATGGTGCCCCATTGCAGGACTGGCTGGCGGGGGACGGCCTAACGGGAGCCGGGGCCGAGCGGGCCGCGCAATCATTGGCCGCTACCAATAACTCAAAGGTTACTGATGTCGGGGCAGTCGCAGTCGACGGTTCTCCCGGGTTTCGGGTAGCCGTTCGATCGCTGAAGTCGGTTGGGCGCACGATTTTGCCCGGGACCGAGAGTAAGTACGCCGAAGCGCATGCTACTGCTGTGATCCGGCCTCGCTGTGCAGTGGGTGGGGGTAAGGAGGGCACGGACTCGCTGAGTTTCATCTGTACTGGAGGCCGGTCTTTTTCTTTTGACCCCCGGAAATTTGATCCAGAGGACCTCCCCGATGCATCCACTATATTTGCGGTGCACCTTGCTGAATGAATTGTGTTTGGACAGGAAAAGGATTGTCATGAAAAGGCACAGGAGGAAGTCCGGCAACACTGCGCTCGTGGCGGCGGCCCTCACCGCCGCGATGAGTCTCTCGCTCGGCGCCTGCGGTGACTCCGGCGACAGCGACGGCGGAGCGGAGAAATCAACTGTGCCTTCTTCTTCGGCTGCCAGTGGAAAACAGGGCGCGCCGTCGGAGACGCCGTCAGAATCAACCGGGGACAACATTCTGGCTGAGGTCCGGGGTGAGAACGGGATTACCCTCAAGATCACCGCAGCGACTAGGGACAACTCCGGCTTCGTCACGGTCTCAGGTTCAGTCGCCAACGGCACCGGGAGGGGGTGGACTGGCGCTAACTGGACCGGGGACGAGAAGGAACTCGTCAACAACGGTGGGTCGATGGCGGGCGCCAGCCTGGTGGACGGGGCTGAGAAGAAGAGGTACCTCATACTTCGGGATACCGAGGGAAGGTGCCTGTGCACGAAGTTCACCGGAGGGCTTCTTCGCGGTAGGACCACCGACTGGTACGCCCAATTCCCCGCCCCCCCCAAAGAAACCACCACCGTGACCTTCCAGGTCGGCGCCATGCCCCCCGCCGAGATCCCCCTCACCGAGGCGCAGTGATGAGGCAGGCCGGCGGAGTGACCCTCCTCGCTGCGGTCACCGTGTTCGCCCTCTCCGTCCCCCCGCTCGCCGTGGCCGACGACGGTCCCAGCGTCCCCCCGGGGAGCACCACGACCTCCCCGCCGCCGAAGGTCGACGGGCACAGTCCCGGGCTGAAACTCGCCGACGGGGCCGCCCTCGCCCCCGCCAAGGTGCTGGACATCAAGTCGGTGGTCGAGGACCTCGGCGGTGAGGAGCGCCGCGAGGACACCAACACCGACGTGAAGTTCGCGCTCCAGGCCGAAGTCCTCTTCGACAAGGACGAGTTCGATCTGAACCCGGCCGCCCGGGGACGTATCCAGGCCATCGCCGACGAGGCCAAGGCCCAGCGGGCCCGGACCATCCGCGTCTTCGGCTTCACCGACAACCTCGGCTCGTACGAGCACGGCAAGGTCCTGTCCAAACGCCGGGCCGACGTCGTCCACGACGAACTCGCCGCCGATCTCGGCTCCGACGTCACCTTCGAGGTCCGCGGCTACAGCGAGGACTACCCCATCGCCGACAACTCCTCCGAGCAGGGCCGCAAGAAGAACCGCCGGGTCGAGGTCTCCTTCCCGCGCGGCGGCGCCGGGGCGGGCCCCGGCAGCTGACTGACCGCCGACGCGGACCGGCGGGCCTCACCCGGGACGCGCGGGCAGCCGCCTGCCTCCGAGCTGCCTCCGAGGTGACGTCTCGTCCCACTTCGAGGTCGACGCCGAAGGCCAGGCGTTTCGCCTGGCCTTCGGCGTCGGCCCCGGACGGCCTCCGGTCGCGGCCGCCTCCCCCGCCGATCACGGGACCCGGTACGGGATCACCGAGGAACCGTCCGTCCAGGAGGGGGAGGGACGCGATCCGGCACCACTCACGGGCGAGGAGTGCGAAGCGGTCCGGACGAGCGCGCGGCGGCGGCTCACCGCTCAGCCACCCTCAGCCACCCTCCGACCCCCGGCGGGCCCCGGCGGCCCCCCGGAAAGCGGTGGAGCCCGGAACCGCCCGGTGTGACCATGGCCCCATGGCCGAACCGACACCGACGCCCGCACGGACCCCCGCACCGCCACCCGCGCCCACACCGGCGACGTCCTCCTCCCGCGCCTTCGAAAGCCTCGTCGCCGAGGCGGATGCCGCGCCCGTCGACGGCTGGGACTTCTCGTGGTTCGAGGGGCGGGCCACCGAGGCGCGGCCGTCCTGGGGGTACGCGCGGCTGATGGGGGAGCGGCTGGCGCGAGCCGGTACCTCGCTCGATCTGGAGACCGGCGGGGGAGAGGTGCTCGCCTCGGCGCCCGCCGTCCCGCCCCGCGCGGTCGCCACCGAGTCCTGGCCGCCGAACCTCGCCCGCGCCGCCGCCCGGCTCCACCCCCTGGGCGTCACCGTCGTCGGCACCTCGGGTGACCGCCACGCGCTGCCGTTCGCGGACGGTGCCTTCGACCTCGTCACCTCGCGGCACCCCGTCAGTACGGACTGGACGGAGATCGCCCGCCTGCTCGCCCCCGGCGGTACGTACTTCTCGCAACAGGTCGGGCCGGCCAGCGCCTTCGAGGTCGTCGAGTTCTTCCTCGGGCCCCAGCCCGCGCGCGTACGCGAGGCGCGCGATCCCGGGGTGGCCCGGCGGGAGGCGGAGGCGGCCGGGCTGGAGGTCGTGGAGCTGCGGTCCGAACGGCTGCGCATGGAGTTCTCCGACGTCGGCGCCGTCGTGTACTTCCTGCGCAAGGTCGTCTGGATGGTGCCCGGCTTCACCGTCGAGCGGTACCGGTCCCGCCTGCGCGACATGCACGAGCTGATCGAGCGCGAAGGGCCCTTCGTCGCGTACAGCGCGCGGTTCCTCATCGAGGCCAGGAAACCGCACGTCTGAGCCCGCCGCCCCGGAGCGGCGCCGCGCCCGGGTCCCGGCCACCGCACCGATGTCTCATCGTTGTCCCGCCCCCTTCCCCCGGGCCCCGGCACCTCATAGGTTCAGACCACCCGCGATCTCCACACTCGCCCCCCGCTCCAGTCCCCAGACCGCCATCGCGCCCGCCTCCGCCTCCAGGACGTGGCGGGCGGCCGGGCGGGGCAGGCCCAGGCGGCCCGGACGCATCGTGCGGACGGCGAGGACGCGCAGGTGGGCGTCCAGGAAGGCCACGTCGATCGCGAAGCGCATGCCCAGGGTGTGCACCCCGTGGGCCGGGCTCAGCAGCAGGGCGCCGTCGATCCCGTCCCGGCCCAGCAGTCCGCGGGCGCGGGCGCGGGGGCTCGCGGCGATCTCCAGCGGGACGAGCGGGCCCGCCGCGCCGGACACCCGCCGTACGCGCAGGGTCCCCTCCGTCGCGGCGCCCGACGGTCCGCCGCCGTCCGTGCTCCTCGTCATGCGGCGACCGTAGCGAGCCCGGCGCGCCCCCGGCGGCCGCTTCGGTCAAGTCGGACGCCCTCCGGTCCCCCGTGTGGGTGCGTGGACGGCGCGCCGGGGCTCCGCGGCGGCCATGTGGCGGAAAAACGGCAGAAACGTGCGGGTAAGGGCTGAGAACGGCGCGAAACGCACAGCCCGGGGTCGTCGGGCGAACTCGGAGAGTAGTTCCCGGGTGTCGATGTCCCCGTCTTCCCTCACGAAGGGTTATGGTGGAACACCCCCCCTCGGGCCGGTCCGTACCCCCCCACGGACCGGCCCGTTTTCTTTACCGGGGTCGCGTTCCGCATCCACGCGCATCCGCGTCCGCGCGCATCCGCGTCCACGCGCATCCGCGTCCACGCGCATCCGCATCCGCGCGTTTTCCGCGTTCGTACGCACCGGTGCCCGGCGCACCGGTGCCCGGCGCACGCCGGAGGGCCGGACCCCGCATCGGGGTCCGGCCCTCCGCTCGTCTGCCGCCGCCGTCACCGTCGCCCGGGGGCGGCACTCCGCGACGCCCCCGAGGTCCTGCCCTCGCGCGGCCTCAGGCGGTCGGTGCCGTCACCAGGCCGGCGTCACCAGCTCAGCGTCAGCTCGTCGATCTTCTTGAGCTCGTCCCCGGTCAGCTCCGGCGCCGACAGCGCCGCGACGTTCTCGTCGAGCTGCCGCGTGCTGGACGCGCCGATCAGCGCGGAGGTCATCCGGCCGTCCCGCAGGACCCAGCTCAGGGCGAGCTGCGCGAGCGACTGCCCGCGTCCCCGGGCGATCTCGTCGAGCGCGCGCAGCTTGCCGACCCGCTCCTCGTTGAGGGTGGCCGGGTCCAGGGACTTGCCCTGGGTGGCCCGCGAGCCCTCCGGGATGCCGTTCAGGTACTTGCCGGTGAGCAGCCCCTGCGCGAGCGGCACGAAGGAGATGCAGCCCATCCCCGCCGTCTCCAGCGTGTCGAGCAGCGCGTCCTTCTCGGTCCAGCGGTCGATCATCGAATAGGCCGGCTGGTGGATGAGCGCGGGCACGCCCATCTCCTTCAGCAGCCGCGCCGCCTCGGCGGTCCGCTCCGCGCTGTACGAGGACACGCCGACGTACAGCGCCTTGCCCTGCTGGACGGCCGTGGCCAGCGCGCCCATCGTCTCCTCCAGGGGAGTGTCCGGGTCGTAGCGGTGCGAGTAGAAGATGTCGACGTAGTCCGTCCCCAGGCGCTTCAGGGAGGCGTCGAGGGAGTTGAGCAGGTACTTGCGGCCGCCCCACTCGCCGTACGGCCCCGGAGTCATCCGGTAGCCGGCCTTGGTGGAGAGGACCAGCTCGTCGCGGTACGGCGCGAAGTCCTGGGCGAAGAGCTTGCCGAAGTTCAGCTCGGCCGAACCGGGCGGCGGGCCGTAGTTGTTCGCCAGGTCGAAGTGGGTGATGCCGAGATCGAAGGCGTGCCGCAGGATCTCGCGCTGCGAGTCCAGCGTGCGGTCGTCGCCGAAGTTGTGCCAGAGGCCCAGGGAGACGGCGGGCAGCAGCAGCCCGCTACGTCCCGTGCGACGGTACTGCATGGAGTCGTACCGGCCTTCAGCCGCACGATAGAAAGCGTTGTCTGACATGCGGGGAGCCTAAGCCAGGGCCCCGGCACCCGACGTCCTGACCCCCTTCGAACGGCGGTAGGGTGTCGCCTTCGGGAGTGCCTTTGCATGCCGCACGGAGGGGCTGACAGACGTGAACATGCGCGACCTGGTGTACCGACTCTACGCGCGCCGGGTGGGAGGGCGGCTCGATCACGAACAGGTCCCCAAGCACATCGGGCTCATCCTCGACGGCAACCGGCGCTGGGCCAAGGCGTCCGGCGGCACCACCGCCCAGGGACACCAGGCGGGCGCCGAGAAGATCGAGGAGTTCCTCGGCTGGTGCGCCGAGACCGACGTCGAGGTCGTCACCCTGTGGATGCTCTCCACGGACAACTTCGACCGCCCCGAGTCCGAGCTGATCCCCCTGCTCGGCATCATCGAGAACACCGTACGGGCGCTGGCCGCCGACGGCCGCTGGCGCGTCCACCACGTCGGCACCCTCGACGTCCTGCCCGACCGCACCCGCACCACCCTCAAGGAGGCGGAGGCGGCCACCCACGACAACACCGGGATACTGGTCAACGTCGCCGTCGGCTACGGCGGGCGCCAGGAGATCGCCGACGCCGTGCGCTCCCTCCTGCTGGACGCCGCCGCCAAGGGCACCACCTTCGAGGAACTCGCCGAGGCCGTCGACATCGACCTCATCTCCGAGCACCTCTACACGCGCGGCCAGCCCGACCCCGACCTCGTCATCCGCACCAGCGGGGAGCAGCGCCTCTCGGGCTTCATGCTCTGGCAGAGCGCCCACTCGGAGTACTACTTCTGCGAGGTCTTCTGGCCCGCGTTCCGCAAGGTCGATTTCCTGCGCGCCATGCGCGACTACGCCGCCCGGCACCGCCGCTACGGCGGCTGAGCCCCCGCGCCCCTCCCCGAACCTCCCCTCACGGTTCCCCCGGCCGCCGTACCGGCCCGGGGAGACGTCACCCGAGCGCGCCCGGACATCACTCGTTCACCCACGCGCCGTCAGCCCGTCGCGCATGACCGGGCTCCGCGCCGGGAATAGCTCCCCCAGGCCGGTATCCGACCCACGGACACCGGATCTCAGCGGGCGGCACCGCGCCGTCCGCCCGGGAGGCCCGTTGCGCCAGGACGACCGAGCGGTGCTCACTCTCACAGCCGGCCGCGCGCCGGCCGGTCGCCCCACCCGCGCCCAGGCGGCGCCCTCCGGTCCCCTTTCCCACGGGAGCCCCACGACGGCCGCGCCGTGCCCACGCACGCCCGCCGCCGCTCACCGCGGTGCTCCCGCTCCCCGTCCTCGTCCGAGGGGGTATGTCCTTCCGTGGTGACCAGCACGCAGCGCCGTAAGCCCGACCGGCGCACCTATGTAATCGACACCAGCGTCCTGCTGGCCGACCCCAACGCCGTGCACCGCTTCGACGAGCACGAAGTCGTGCTGCCGATCGTCGTGGTGACAGAACTGGAGGCCAAGCGGCACCATCCGGAACTCGGCTACTTCGCCCGGGAGGCCCTGCGCCTGCTGGACGACTTCCGGGTCAGGTACGGAAGGCTGGACACCCCCCTCCCGGTGGGGGACATCGGCGGCACCCTGCGGGTCGAGCTGAACCACTCGGACCCCTCCGTGCTGCCCTCGGGCTACCGCCTCGGCGACAACGACTCGCGCATCCTCGCCGTGGCGCGCAACCTCCAGGCCGAGGGGCACGACGTCACCGTCGTCTCCAAGGACCTCCCGCTGCGCATCAAGGCGTCCTCGGTCGGTCTGCTCGCCGAGGAGTACCGCGCCGAACTGGCCATCACGGACTCCGGCTGGACCGGGATGGCCGAGCTGAACCTGCCCGCCGAACAGGTCGACCTCCTCTTCGAACAGGAGACCGTGCACGTCCCGGAGGCCGCCGGCCTGCCCGTGCACACCGGGCTCACGCTCCACTCCGAGCGCGGGAAGGCCCTCGGCCGGGTCACCGCCGAGGGGGACGTGCGCCTGGTCCGCGGCGACCGCGAGGCCTTCGGCATCAAGGGGCGCAGCGCCGAACAGCGCATCGCCCTCGACCTGCTCCTCGACCCGGACATCGGCATCATCTCGATGGGCGGCCGGGCCGGCACCGGCAAGTCCGCGCTCGCGCTGTGCGCGGGCCTCGAAGCCGTACTGGAGCGCCGGCAGCACAAGAAGGTGATGGTCTTCCGCCCGCTGTACGCGGTCGGCGGGCAGGAACTCGGCTACCTGCCCGGCTCCGAGTCGGAGAAGATGAGCCCGTGGGCGCAGGCCGTCTTCGACACCCTGTCCGCCGTGACGAGCCGTGAGGTCATCGACGAGATCGTCGCGCGCGGGATGCTGGAGGTGCTGCCGCTCACCCACATCCGGGGCCGCTCCCTGCACGACGCCTTCGTGATCGTGGACGAGGCGCAGTCCCTGGAGCGCAACGTGCTGCTCACGGTGCTCTCCCGGATCGGCGCCGACTCGCGCGTCGTCCTCACCCACGACGTGGCGCAGCGGGACAACCTGCGGGTGGGCCGGTACGACGGAGTGGTCGCCGTCGTGGAGAAACTGAAGGGCCATCCGCTGTTCGCCCACGTCACCCTGACCCGCTCGGAGCGCTCCCGGATCGCCGCGCTGGTCACCGAGATGCTGGAGGACAACCGGATCTGACCGGCCCCGGCGGGAGCGACGACTCCCGTACCGGCCACAGCAGTTGAAGAAGCCGCCCGGCAAAAGGCAAAGAGCCTAGCCGGGCGGCTTCGTGTTGCGCCCCCGTATCCAGGAAAAACACGCCGCAAACTGCGTGTGACCTATCCCACGCAACGGGGAATTGCCTACCGGCGTCTGCTTCCGGCAGAGTCTTCAGCCGTCAGGCCCCGCACACAGCAACTGCCTCAAACGGCACGTGAATCTCCCCCCGCCCACCAGCGGAACGAGCGTCACGGGCCCCCCAACTTCACAGAGACGGCTGTGTGCCACCCGTGCGACAGGGGGCGGTTTCCTCGCGAGGACGCGGTGGAGGCGCCCATCGGGTCCGTGCCTCCCGTGACCACGAGCGAGGGAGGCCAGCGCCAGGGGCAAGATCGCGCCCGCGAGGTCACCTATGCGGGCGACGCTGGAAGGAAACCGTGTGAGCCGGATCTCGGTCCGGGGATTCGCGGTGGCTTCGGCCACCGCGGTCACCACCGTCGGAGCCGTAGTCGGTGTCGCCGCGGGCGACACCGGTCAGCAGCAGCCCTCGAACGACTTCGAGGCGGCCTCGGCAGGTGACGCGACCCTCCTCGCAGACATTCCCTCGGGCCAGCAGGCCCGGGTCCAGACGGCCACGCTGACGCAGCAGGCGGACGCGCAGGCCGACGCCGCGGACATCGCGGCCCGTAAGTCGGCGGAGGAATCGGCCCGCAAGAGCGCGGCGGAAGCGGCGACGGCCAAGAAGGAAGCGGCGGTCAAGCAGGCCGCCGCCGAGGCCAAGGCCAAGAAGGAAGCGGCGGAGAAGCTCGCCAAGGAGCGCGAGGAGGCCAAGAAGCAGGCCGCCAGCCGCTCCGCGACGCGCGACGCCTCGTCGTTCCCGGTCCAGGGCTCCTACAGCACCGCACAGGTCCAGGCGATGGCCCGGCAGATCGTGCCGGCCGACCAGTTCCAGTGCTTCAGCAACATCGTGAACCACGAGTCCTCGTGGAACTACCGTGCCACCAACGCGGGAAGCGGCGCCTACGGGCTCGTGCAGGCGCTGCCCGGCTCCAAGATGGCCTCGGCCGGAGCCGACTGGCAGACCAACCCGGCCACCCAGATCAAGTGGGGCCTGAACTACATGGACGGCCGCTACGGCAGCCCCTGTGGAGCCTGGTCCTTCTGGCAGGCCAACAGCTGGTACTGAGGCCGCGGCGTTCACCGTTCTGGCCGTCCGAAACCCCTCACCGGTCCGGTGGGGGGTTTCGGCGTGTACCGTCAGGGGTCGGCCTCGGGGTGCCACGCGATTAACGGGGAACAAGGACGCCATGCCAAAACCGCCGGCCTGGATGGGGCACTTCGGTGACCGCATCACGCACATAGGCAAGCAACTGGACGAGAGACGTGCCGCCGCGCGGCGAGCCGAGGACGAGGACGGATACGTTCCTCCGCCACCCGGTCACGCCGTGGTCGCCACGACCGCCCAGGTGCCGCCGCCGCCCGACTACGCGCCCGCGGTACGGCCGCGCCCCGATCCGGTGGCCGCCGTGCCCTGGGGCGTACGGGTCGCCGCCGAGGCCGGCTGGCGGCTGCTCGTGCTGGCGGCGACCGTCTGGGTCCTGATGAAGGTCATCAGCGCGGTCCAGCTGGTCGTGCTCGCCTTCGTCGCCGCACTGCTCATCACGGCGCTGCTCCAGCCCACCGTCGCCCTGCTCACCCGCAGGGGGGTGCCCCGGGGGCTCGCCACCGCGCTGACCGCGCTGCTCGGCTTCATCGTCATCGGGCTGGTCGGCTGGTTCGTGGTCTGGCAGGTGATGGAGAACATCGACAACCTCTCGGATCAGGTCCAGGACGGGATCGAGGAGTTGCGGCGCTGGCTGCTCGACAGCCCGTTCCACGTGACCGAGGACCAGATCAACGACATCGCCAAGAGCCTGCGGGAGGCGATCGGCAGCAACACCGAGTCGCTGACCTCCGCCGGCATCGAGGGCGTGACCGTCGTCGTCGAGGCGCTCACCGGCATCCTGCTCGCCGCCTTCTCCACGCTGTTCCTGCTCTACGACGGCAAGCGGATCTGGGCCTGGTGCCTCAAGCTCGTGCCCGCCGCCGCCCGTCCCGGGGTCGCCGGGGCGGGGCCGCGCGCCTGGCACACCCTCACCGCGTACGTGCGCGGCACGGTGATCGTGGCGTTCATCGACGCCGTCTTCATCGGCATCGGGATCTACTTCCTGCACGTGCCGATGGCGGTGCCGCTGGCCGTCTTCATCTTCCTGTTCTCGTTCATCCCGCTGGTCGGCGCCGTCGTCTCCGGAGCGCTGGCCGTCGTCGTGGCGCTGGTGACCCAGGGCGTGTTCGCGGCGCTCATGACGCTCGTCGTGGTACTCGCCGTGCAGCAGATCGAGGGCCACATCCTGCAACCCTTCATCCTGGGCCGGGCGGTGCGGGTGCACCCGCTGGCCGTGGTGCTGTCCGTCGCGGCGGGCAGCATGATCGCCGGCATCGGCGGGGCCGTCGTCGCCGTACCGCTCGTCGCCGTCCTCAACACGGTCGTCGGCTATCTGCGCAAGTACGCGCGGGAGGCCCACCCGCTGCCCGTGGACGGCGGGGGAGAGGTACCGCAGCAGGCGGTGGCGGCCACCTCCGTCGCCGCGCCGTCCCCGCAGCCGCAGCCGCAAACCGCGCCGGAGGCGCGGGACACGGACGCCGAGCCCGGCGCGCGCGCCGGGTCGGACTGAGGCGGCCGGCCCCCGCGCACACCGAGAGAGCCCCGGACACACGGTCCGGGGCTCTCTCGGTGGTACGGGCTCCCGCGGCCGCCGCGACGCGCGGGCGGCACACGGGGGGCGGGGCTCAGCCGGCCAGGACGTCCTCGGAGTCGAGGGTCACGCCGACGGCCTGGATCACCGAGGCGACCTTGACGGCCTCCTGGATGGTCTCGCGCTCGACGCCGGCCTTGCGCAGCACCTGCTCGTGCGAGTCGAGGCACTGACCGCAGCCGTTGATCGCGGAGACCGCGAGGCACCACAGTTCGAAGTCGGTCTTCTCCACGCCCGGGTTGCCGATGACGTTCATCCGCAGACCGGCCCGCAGGTTCCCGTACTCCGGGTCGGAGAGCAGGTGGCGGGTGCGGTAGAAGACGTTGTTCATCGCCATGATCGCCGCGGCGGACTTGGCGGCGGTGTACGCCTCGGCCGACAGCTTCTCCCGGGCGGCCGGCTCCAGCTCGCGCAGCACCCGCGGCGAGCGCGAGGCGATCGCGCAGGCCAGGACGGTGCCCCACAGCTGCTGCTCGGGCAGGTCGGAGTTGCCGATGACCGAGCCGAGGTTCAGCTTCAGGTCCTTGGCGTAGTCCGGTACGGCGGACTTCAGTTCATCGAGGGCCATGGGTCACTCACCGGCCAGCAGCGCGACCGGGTCGAGGGTCTCCTCGCCGGACTTCCAGTTGCACGGGCACAGCTCGTCCGTCTGGAGGGCGTCGAGGACCCGCAGGACCTCCTTGGGGTTACGGCCCACGGAACCGGCGGTCACCATCGTGAACTGGATCTCGTTGTTCGGGTCGATGATGAAGACGGCGCGCTGCGCGAAGCCGTCCTCGCCCTCGACACCGCACTCGCGCATCAGGTCGTGCTTGGAGTCGGCGAGCATCGGGAAGGGCAGGTCGGTCAGGTCCGGGTGGTCCTTGCGCCAGGCGTGGTGCACGAACTCGGAGTCACCGGAGGCGCCGAGGATCTGCGCGTCACGGTCGGCGAACTCGTCGTTCAGCTTGCCGAAGGCCGCGATCTCGGTCGGGCACACGAAGGTGAAGTCCTTCGGCCAGAAGAACAGCACACGCCACTTGCCCTCGTAGGACTTGTGGTTGATCTGCTCGAACTCCTTGCCCTTCTCGAGCGAGACACACGCGGTGAGGTCGTAGGACGGGAACTGGTCACCGACGGTCAGCATTGCACTCCTTGACGTCGCATGCCCCGATATGGGGCTTACGTAGAGGTTGGGCTGCGCCCACCTTCGCACGGAGGTCATTCATCACGGAAATTAGGGAGGGTGGTGTCATTGATCGAGTTTGCCTATCGCCGTGGCGGGTGCGGGTGCGGGTGCGGTGCGAGCGCCGGGGCTCATCGCCGCGCCTCCCCGTCCCCGCGCGGTCCCGCGTCCCGGGCCGCCCCGGCCAGGGCGCGGACGAGGGCGGTTTCCGCGGCGGTGGGCCAGATCAGGGCCCAGCTGCTCGTGGTCGTCCTGATCTCCGCCGCCCTTCTCTTCGCGGCCTGATCCCCCGCCCGGGACGGGCACCACCCCGCAGCCCCGGGAGGCACGCCCATGTCCTTCGTCCACCCCGGCTCCGGCCGGTCCCACGTCGTGCGCGAGGCCGAGGCCGAGGTCGTCGGGCACGCCCCGGCCTCCGTGCGCCTGCTGGCCGACAGCCGCGCCACCGGCGGCGCCCTGTCCACCCAGCGCGTCACCCTCGGCAAGGGCGCGGACGGCGTGAGCCCGCACCGTCACGCCGGGGCGCGGGCGCGGACACCGGGCGTACGGGGGTGAGCGCGTGAGGTGGGGGGCGCGGGATTGATCGTGCGCGCCGGTTAGGATCGGGCGGGATTAATCGGCCCGGCCTATTAACCCCGCCCCAGCCCCCACCGATACGGAACGCGCACCAGTGAGTACGGGAGCAGCCCTCACCGCCGGAAACCGCAGGCGGCAGCCGAGCCTCGCCCAGTTGCGGGCCTTCGCCGCCGTCGCGGACCACCTCCACTTCCGGGACGCGGCCGCGGCGATCGGGATGAGCCAGCCCGCGCTGTCGGGTGCGGTCTCCGCGCTGGAGGAGGTCCTGGGCGTCACCCTCCTGGAACGCACGACCCGCAAGGTGCTGCTCTCCCCGGCCGGTGAGCGGCTCGCCGTACGCGCCCGCGAGGTGCTCTCCGGGGTCTCCGCGCTGCTGGAGGAGGCCGACGCGGTGCGCGCGCCCTTCACCGGGCCGCTGCGGCTCGGCGTCATACCCACGGTCGCGCCCTACCTCCTGCCGGCCGTGCTGCGGCTGGCCGCGGAACGCTATCCGGACCTCGACCTCCAGGTGCACGAGGAGCAGACCTCCTCGCTGCTGGACGGACTCGGCGCGGGCCGCCTCGACCTGCTGCTGCTCGCGCTCCCCGTACCCGGTCAGGGGCACGTCGAACTCCCCCTGTTCGACGAGGACTTCGTGCTCGTCACCCCGCGCGGCCACTGGCTGGGCGGCCGGGAGGGGCTGCCGCGCGAGGCGCTGCGCGAACTGCCCCTGCTGCTCCTCGACGAGGGGCACTGCCTGCGCGACCAGGCCCTCGACGTCTGCCGGGAGGCGGGCCAGGACCGCGGCCCGGTGACGACGACGGCTGCGGGGCTCTCGACGCTCGTGCAGCTCGTCGCGGGCGGCCTCGGCGTGACCCTGCTCCCGCACACCGCCGTCCAGGTGGAGACGGCCCGCAGCGAGCGGCTCCTCACCGGCTACTTCGCCGACCCGGCCCCCGGGCGCCGGGTCGGTCTCGTGATGCGCGCCGGCTCCGCGCGGACCGAGGAGTTCGCGGCGCTCGCCGAGGGCCTGCGGGAGGCCCTGTCCGCGCAGCCCGTACGGATCGTGCGCTGACCGCCCGTCCGCCGGGTGGTTACGGCAGGTTGCGGGCCATGACGATGCGCTGGACCTGATTGGTGCCTTCGTAGATCTGGGTGATCTTGGCGTCGCGCATCATGCGTTCGACGGGGTAGTCGCGGGTGTAGCCGTAGCCGCCCAGGAGCTGGACGGCGTCGGTGGTGATCTCCATCGCGGCGTCGGAGGCGTAGCACTTGGCGGCGGCGCCGTAGAAGGTCAGGTCGCTGTCGAGGCGTTCGGACTTGGCGGCGGCGGCGTAGGTCAGCTGGCGGGCGGCCTCCAGCTTCATGGCCATGTCGGCGAGCATGAACTGCACGCCCTGGAAGTCGCCGACGGGCTTGCCGAACTGCTTGCGTTCGCGCACGTAGCCCTTGGCGTAGTCCAGCGCTCCCTGCGCGATGCCCAGGGCCTGGGCGGCGATGGTGATGCGGGTGTGGTCGAGGGTCTTCATCGCGGTGGCGAAGCCGGTGCCCTCCGCGCCGAT
>NZ_JBIAFO010000030.1:0-56330 GCF_042869355.1 Streptomyces sp. NPDC007088 | reverse complement strand
GGGGGGGGCGGGGGCCCGCGGGGGGGGCCCCGGGGGGGGGCGGGGGGCCCCCCCCCCCCACCCCCACCCCCCCCCCCCCCCCGGGGGCCCCCCCCCCCCCGGGGGGCCCCCCCCCCACGGCTTTCTGTCGTGCTCTGCTCCACGACGAAGGCCGACAACCGGACCTCGACCCGGTGGAGTAAGGGCGATCTTTCGGGCAAGGCCACGAAGTACACGTACGACAAAGCGAATTGGCTGACGAACGTCGTGTCCGACGGGGGTGGCAGGACGTACACCTACGGCTACGACGCCCGCGGCAACCGCAAGACGTCCTCCGACGGCACGACGGACCAGTCCCTGGCGTACGACGCGGTCAACCAGATCACGCCCACCGGTCACACCTACGACGCGGCCGGCCGCCACAGAAGCAGCGAGCACGCCCCTGACCGAGATGGCCCCGCCGGGGCGGTAGCTTCGCCTCGATAGTCTGCACGCCATGATCGACCCATGTACGAGCTCCGACGACGCCGCGGTCGCGACAGCCGCGGCGCGGGCCGGCGCGGACGTGGTCCGCAAGATGTACGGCCAGCGGCTCAGCCGCATCGACAAGGGTGCCGGGGACTTCGCCACTGCCGCCGATGTGGAGGCAGAGAAGGCGATCCTCGGCGTCATCCGGGCCGCACGGCCCGATGATGCGGTGCTCGGAGAGGAATGCGGGCAGCATGGTGCAGCCGACGCTGTGCGCCAGTGGTTGGTGGACCCCCTGTGCGGCACGCTGAACTACGCCGTCGGCACCATGCTGGTGGCCGTCAATGTGGCGTTGCGCGGTGGGGCGGCGGCCGTGGCCGACCCGTTCAGCGGCGAGGTTTTCCTCACCGACGGGGAAACCGCCTGGGTGCGGCGTGACGGGGCCGACGACGCCTTGCTGACGCCCACGCCGTCTACCCGATTGGTGGACGTCAACCTGGATCCCCCGTTCCCAGGCGCGCCGGGCTTCCGGGCCGTGGATCTGCTGGCCCGCCCCGAGTTCGTCGA
Organism: Streptomyces sp. NPDC007088; assembly: GCF_042869355.1. Lineage (NCBI taxonomy): Bacteria > Bacillati > Actinomycetota > Actinomycetes > Kitasatosporales > Streptomycetaceae > Streptomyces > Streptomyces sp. NPDC007088. Next base: position 55,316 of record NZ_JBIAFO010000030.1, on the reverse strand, counting down.
GCTTTTCCGGCCGCGTGTCGTATCCACGACGCTGGCGCTTGCCTGGGTGGCTTCCGGCAAACGCGCCGCGTATGTCACCGATGGCGGTGACCTCGCCAGGAGCGTGCATTTCGCGGCCGGCATCGCTCTGTGCCGAGCTGCTGGCTGCGTTGTCACCGGCATCGACGGTGCCCCGACCGGTGAGACGGGTCGTGGGCTTGTGGTCGCCGCTGACGAGGAGACCCACGGGCTGCTGATGCCGATGCTGCGCAGCCGAAGCTAGTGCTCTGATCGTGCCTTGGACGACCGGCCAGGAGGCGAGAAGGATCGTTGTTCAGCCGGTCGGAGACCAGTGATCCGGCGTCCCTTACGACGGCCGTCCGGATCGCGTGGTCGTCCGCCCCTGCCGCCGGTGTCGGAGCCGGTGAAGCAAAACGGTCCGGGCCCTTCGGGGCCCGGACCTTTCCGCTTCGCACGGTGGAGAAAGGCGACCGCTGACCACGCAGGCACCTTCAACGGCGTTGCCCACAGCTCATTCGAAACTAATGTGGACCGGCTTGAGGGGCGCGCATGAATAGCTCACGGAAAAGTGGTTCCAACCGACATAGCGGCAGAGGGGATGCCACCCTCTGCCGCCCTGCGACAATCAGCGTCGTTTCTTCCGCACCACACTGTAAAGCACGACACCGAGCAATACGGCCACTATGGGAATGATCACCCATCCCGGCAGATCAGGGCCTACAACCCCGCGAGCAAGAGTTTCGCCATGCGGCATGCTTTACCCCTATCCTATAGATTCTTCCAGCTTGCCCTTCCGCCCAGTCCCCGACGTAATAGGAAGCTGCGGCGCAGCCTGCCTGCCCCACAACACCTGCAGTCCCGGCGGTGGGTACGGAAAGTGCAGCGAGGCCGGCCTCGCAAGCGACCTCGGTAACTGCGACTGGCCAGATTCCAGTTTCCGTTACTGCAGCACCTTTCCGATCTCCCGTAATCACCTGACCGGCCAGCTCGCCATAGTCCATGGCGTCGCTGATCTTTCCGAAGGCATCGGTCGCCTTCCCCAAGAATGAACTTCCATTGGGGTCAATGTTGTTGATCGGGTCGTCGCCCGCATAGGCGTAGCGGTTCCCGCGCCCCGGTTGGCGAGGAAGCTGTACTTGTCCTGGGTGGTGAAGCGGCCGGTGGTGGGGTCGTACCGGCGCTGGCCGTACTTCACATAGCCGGTGGTGCGGTCGTAGGTGCCGCCGACGAACCGGTAGGGGTTCTGAGCGCCCGCCGTGCCGGTCTCCTTGGTCGTCTGGACGGCGCCGTGGGGGTCGTAGTCGTAGACGGTGGACTGGACGGTGGACTGGTTGATGAACTGCACCGGGTTCCCGATGCCGTCCACGATGTAGTACGCCTCGTACCCGTTCGTCGTCCGCAGCGAGAGCGGCTGGCCGGTGGTCGGGTATTCGGCGTCCCCTACGACGGCCGTCCGGATCGCGTGGTCGTCCGCCCCTGCCACCGGTGTCGGAGCCGGTGAAGCAAAATGGTCCGGGCCCCGAGGGGCCCGGACCCGGTGCTTGGCCGTTTCAGCCGAGGTCGCCGCCGTTGAGGCTGTCGGTGAAGGTGTCCCAGCCGGTGCGGGTGACGAGGAGGAGCGGGCCGGTCCTGCGCTTGCTGTCGCGGATCGCGCGTCCGCCGTCGGACAGCGGGGCCACCTCGACGCAGTTGTCCTGGGGACCGCTCGCGGCGGCCTTGACGAAGGGGCCCACGACGGTGGGGTTGCTCATGGTGACGACCTCTTGTCTGTCTGTTCTTGACGCAACTCGTCCATGACGGCCGTGATGCGGGCGTAGGAGTCGGCGGGGCTCAGGGCGCTTGCCCGCAGATTATCGAACGCTCCGGAGAACGCCGCGATCTCGCTTGGCTTGTCCATGAACAACGTTCCAGTCAGGTTCGCCACGCAGGTGATGCTGGCGTCTGCCGGGAAGTCGAAGATGACGTACGCACTGTGTGAGCCGGCGTGCGCGCCCGCCTCGAAGGGGAGGACCTGGAGGGTGACGTTGTTGCGTTCCATCATCCTTTTGAGGTGGCGGAGTTGCTCGACCATGACGTCACGCCCGCCGACCAACTGCCGTAGGGCCCCCTCCGTCACGATGCCCCAGAAGCGTGGTGGCTCTTCCGCCTCCAGGATCATCTGACGTTCCTGCCGCGCCTTGATGAGGGAGTCGGCGTGACCAGGAGGCAGGATCGCGGGCGAAGCTGCGGTGATGTGCCGGATGTAGTCGGGGGTCTGGAGGAGGCCCGGCACAACCATGCCCTCAAACGACCGGATTCCCGTCGCCGCGCCCTCCAGCTCGATGAAGTCCCGGTACTCGCGCGGCAACGCGTCCTCGTAGGCGATCCACCAGCCCTGCTGGCGCGCGTCCTTGGCGGTCTCCACGTAGGCGGCCACCTGCCGTTCGTCGGTGACGCCGTAGAGCGCGAGCAGGGCCTTGAGGTCGGTGCGGGAGACGCGGACCTCGCCCTTTTCTATCCGGCTCATCTTCGACTGGGAGAAGCCGAGTTCCTCGGCGACCGCCTCGGCCGTCAGGTTCAGCCCGCGCCGCATCTGCCGCAGGTCCGAACCCAGCCGGCGGCTCCTGATCGTCTGGCCCATCACGCTCCCTGAAGGTGTGTCGCGTCAGTTTGCCCGGTTGCTCACCTGCGCCGCAAGCAACTCTCCTGGGGTATCCATCAATCAGGGACTTGCAAGGAGGGTATATGCACGACTACGTTGATGTCCGTTGGTCACGCAAAGTCATGAGTGGTGGCGATGTGTGATGCCGCCGCGTGGTGCGTCCGGACGCCTTGGGGCTGACGGCACGCGTCACACACCGAGAGGTGCGTCCCTGGTGTGGAAGAGCAGACAGGAACTTCGTTGTCCCGCTGTCGAGGAGTCCGTCCCTCCGGCCCGTCGAGCCGACCGGTACTGCGCGCTGGGGTGGGGGCTCGACGCCGGCCTCGCGGACACGGCCGAACTGCTCGCGAGTGAGCTGGTCACCAACGCCGTGCTGCACGCGGACGGCGGAGACGACTGCCGGGTGACGTGCGAGCTGTCGGGGGCGGCCTTCACGGTGACGGTCGTCGATCAGGGGAACGGCATCCCGTCGATGCGTCACGAGGGGAGCGGTGAACCCGAGCCGGGCGGGCGGGGGCTGTTCCTCGTCGACACGCTCGCGGACGAGTGGGGAGTACGGGGCGCGGCGCCCGGCAAGGCCGTGTACTTCGTCCTCGCCGTGCCCGGCAAAACCCCGCATCTGCCCGTTTGACGTCGAGAAGAGAGATGAGTGATGGACGACAGCCACGTACGGCCGAGTGTGTACGGTTCGCGGTCGGGGCCGGGCACGGACGCGACCGGGCGTCCCGGTCCGAGCGGTGACGAGGCCCTCCGCGAGGGTGACCTCGCCGCCAGGGACCTCGCTGAGGCGCTGAAACTCGCGGGGATCACGCTCCCCTCGCTGCGGGGCGACTTCCCCGGCTTCGAGAACCGCCCGCTCGTCCACCTGGGCGGAGCCTCGGCGGCGCTGGCGCGGGAGTTGGCGGCCTGGGTGCGGGGGCGGGCGTAGCTCGCGGAGCCGGGCCGCGTTGTCGGCGCCCTCTATCGTCTCGGTGCGGCCACCCCCCCAAGCCCCCGCCGCCCCCGCCACCGCGATGCCGTAGCCGAGGGAAGGGGTGAGGTGGTCGGCGACGAGGCCGGACAGGGCCGAGCCGGTCGCCGAGCCGGTCAGGATCGCGGTGACCGCGAGGGTCATGCCCTCGTTCAGGCGGCCCGGCGGGGTGCGGTGCTGGACCCGGGTCATCGCCGTGATCAACGTCGGGGCCGTGGCCGTGCCCGCGAGGAGGACGGCGTCCTGCTCGCCCCGCCCGCCCCACTCGCCGTCGGGGAGGCCGAGTTCGTCCGGATCATGGCCAAGCGGAGGTGCCCGGTGCTCGCCGTGCGCGGATTCCCGGCCATGACGGGCACCGTGTGCCGGCCGCTCGTGGAGCCCGTACCGCTCTCTCCCGTGTCCCTGGTCTGGCGCAGAGGGAGACGGGACCCCGCGCTCGACGCGCTGCGCCGCGCCGCCCGTGATCTGGCGAGCGAGGAATCATGGCTTATTCGAGCGGATTCCGCATGGCTTCCGACCAAAGACGCACTCATCATGGTGAGTCGGGCGGAAAACGTCGTATGACCATTCTTCGCTGCGCTACTTTGCTTCCCCGGGCGCAGTAGGACAAATGGGGGGCGCTCGGACCGGGTGGGGGCCCGGTCCGGCCTGAGGCGGCGCCCGGATCGCCTGCGCACCCGTTACAGCCACCATGGGGGAAGTGCGCACACGTGGAAACCTGGCGAGAAGACGCCTCAACCGGGCGCAGTCATGAGCCGCACGAGGTGACCGTCCAGCTCGACGGACTCGGGCGCAGGGTGGGGGAACCGCCCGCGCGGGACCCGGCGGTCGCCGGTTCCGCCGGTCTTGAGGGGCCGGTCTTCGTGGACTCCTCGGGGCGGCGCGGCAGGCGCTACCGCCGGATCGGCCTGCTGCTCGGCGTGGCCTGCGGGGTCTACGCGGTCGTGATCGTCGCGACCCTGCTGTCCGGCAACGCGCACGCTCCGTGGCTGCCGTTGCCGGGACCCGTCAAGGACCGGCCGGCGGGCACGGTGAAGACCGTGCCCGGACCGGCCGAGGGCGCCGGGGGTGCCGAGGGTGTGAACGACGGGGCGGCGGCTCCCGCCCCCGGCGCCACGGGCCTGCCGGTCGCGGGCGCCGCGCCCGGCCTCGCCGTACCGGCCCTGCCCGGGGAGGACGCCGCCGTGGGCGTCCGCCTCCCCGAGGCCCCGGGGGACGCGCCGAGGCCCGGCGCCTCGGCGCGGCCCGGCAAGGGCTCCAGCGGGAGCACCCCCGCCCCCGGAAAGGGCGGCGACTCCGGTAGCGGTACGGGTTCGGCGGGGGGCCCGGCCGGTCAGACGCCCGGCACCGGGGCCGGTGGGACCGGAGGCGGCGGCACCAGGCCCGATCCCGGACCGGGCGGGGGCGACCCCGGCGCGGGCACCGGCGACCCGGGCTCCGGGACCGGCGGAACCGAGCCGGGCACCGGCACGGGCGGCACCGGCCCCGAGCCGGGCGGCGGCACCGAGACCGGCGGCGGCGAACCGAGCGGCCCGCCCGCCGGGGAGCCGGGCGGCGGCACCGTCCCGCAGACCGGCGGCGAGAGCCCGCTCCCCGAGCCCTCGGGCACGCAGGACGCCGATGGCGGTACCGGCGACCCCGGGGGGCCGGGCAGCCCCGAGGGGCGCGGCGGCGGCAGCCCCCGGCCCGACGTGTCCGCCTCGCCCTCCCCGTCCGCCGCGCCCGCCTCGCTCTCCTTCTCCGTAGCCGTGACGTCTTCTCCGTAGCCGTGACGTCGCGGAGGTGAGCGGCGACCGGAGGGCGAACGGCGCTGGTCGAGCGGGGCCGCGACGCGGGACTGGCGCCGTCCCCGCCGGCCACGGCCACCGCGCCGGCGCCGGCGCCGTCTCCGCCTCCGTGCGGGCGTTGAACCGGCCGCTCCGAGAGCGCAGTTGACACTCTCCCGCGCCCCGCGCCCCGCTCGTCGCTCGTCACCCTCTTCTTCGCGCGCTCCCTCCCCGTTCTCGTTTCCCCGTCTCCCGTTCCCCGTCTCTCGTTCCCCGTCGGAACTCCGGCCGCCCGGACGGGCCGGCCGCCAGGCCCCGGAAGGGCTCATCCGCTCATGACCAACCGCTCGCGGGCAGCGCACACCCGCTCCGGAGTTCCCCGGCCCCGGCCCCGGCCGCCCCGGAAACGCCCACGCCGCCGGGGCCTCCCGCTGCGCTACCTGCTCCCCGTCCTCTTCCTCTTCGCGGTCCTCGCGATGCTCATGCTGCGCGGCTACGTGCACAGCGAGATCATGGCCGACCACCGCGTCCGCCCCGAGGCCCCGACCGACCGGGTGCCCGAGCGGATCACCGACGGCGGGCCCGTCATCGACACCCGGGCAGGACAGGCCAAGTCGCTGCGGATACCCGGGCACCAACTCGTCCTCACCTTCGACGACGGTCCCGACCCCGAGTGGACGCCCAAGGTCCTCGACGTGCTCAAGAAGCACCACGCGCACGGCACCTTCTTCGTCACCGGCACCATGGCCTCGCGCTACCCCGGGCTGGTGCGCCGCATGGTCGAGGAGGGGCACGAGGTGGGACTGCACACCTTCAACCACCCCGATCTCTCCTACCAGTCGAAGACCCGTATCGACTGGGAGCTGTCGCAGAACCAGCTCGCCCTCGCGGGCGCCGCCGGGGTGCGCACCTCGCTGTTCCGGCCCCCGTACTCCTCGTTCGCCGACGCGATGGACGACAAGTCCTGGCCCGTCACCCGGTACGTCGGGGAGCGCGGCTACCTCACCGTCGTCAACGACTACGACAGTGAGGACTGGAAGCGGCCCGGCGTCGGCACGATCATCCGCAACGCGACACCGAAGGACGGCAAGGGCGCCGTCGTCCTCATGCACGACTCGGGCGGCGACCGCGCCCAGACCCTCGCCGCACTCGACCGCTACCTGCCCCGACTCCAGGCGCAGGGCTACCGGTTCAGCAACCTCACGGAGGCCCTGGACGCGCCCAGCGCGCTCGCCCCGGTCGCCGGGCCCGAGCTGTGGAAGGGCAGGGCCTGGGTGTGGCTGGTGGCCGCCTCCGACCGGTTGACCTCCGTGCTCGTCGTCGGTCTCGCCGTCACCGGCAGCCTCGTCATCGGCCGCTTCGTGCTCATGCTCGTGCTGTCCTTCGCGCACTCCCGCAAGGTGCGCCGGCGCGGCTTCCGCTGGGGCCCGGAGGTCACCGAACCCGTGACGGTGCTGGTACCGGCGTACAACGAGGCCAAGTGCATCGTCGCGACGGTCACCTCGCTGACGAAGAGCGACCACCCCGTCGAGGTCGTCGTGATCGACGACGGGTCCGGCGACGACACCGCCGGCATCGTGGAGCGGCTGGGACTGCCGGAGGTCCGCGTCGTGCGGCAGCGCAACGCGGGCAAGCCCGCCGCCCTCAACAACGGCATCGCGCACGCCCGTCACGAGATCGTCGTCATGATGGACGGCGACACCGTCTTCGAGCCCGCGACGGTACGGGAACTCGTCCAGCCCTTCGCGGACCCGCGCGTCGGCGCCGTCGCCGGGAACGCGAAGGTCGGCAACCGGGACTCGATGATCGGCGCCTGGCAGCACATCGAGTACGTCATGGGCTTCAACCTGGACCGGCGCATGTACGACGTGCTGCGCTGCATGCCGACCATCCCCGGCGCCGTCGGCGCGTTCCGGATGTCGGCGCTGCGGCGGGTCGGCGGGATGAGCGAGGACACCCTCGCCGAGGACACCGACATCACCATGGCGATCCACCGCGACGGCTGGCGCGTCGTGTACGCCGAGAGGGCCCGCGCCTGGACCGAGGCGCCCGAGACCGTGCGGCAGCTCTGGTCGCAGCGCTACCGCTGGAGCTACGGCACGATGCAGGCGATCTGGAAGCACCGCGGCGCCCTCCTCGACCGGGGCGCCTCGGGACGCTTCGGCCGCGTCGGGCTGCCACTCGTGTCCCTGTTCATGGTGCTGGCCCCGCTGCTCGCCCCGCTCATCGACGTCTTCCTGGTGTACGGGCTCGTCTTCGGGCCCACCGCGCGGACGCTGGGCGCCTGGTTCGGCGTCCTCGCGCTCCAAGTGGTGTGCGCCGCCTACGCGTTCCGGCTCGACCGGGAACGCATGACGCACCTCGTGTCGCTGCCGCTCCAGCAGATCCTGTACCGGCAGCTCATGTACGTCGTCCTGCTCCAGTCCTGGATCACCGCGCTGACCGGCGGCCGGCTGCGCTGGCAGAAACTGCGCCGCACCGGGATTCTCGACGCCACCGGTACCCCCCGGCCCGCGCCCGGGAAACCCGGACGGACCGGCGCGGACGACGTCCGCGCCCAGGAACGGAGGCCGGTCGGATGAGCCGCGCACCACGGACCCCGCCCCCGCCGTACGGGAACGTGGGAGGCGCCCCACCGCCCCACGCCGCCGCGGCCCGCCCGGGAGCCACGGACACCGCGCCGCTGTCCCGCCGGGACCCCGGACCGCCGAGCGCGCCCACCCGGCCCGGCCGTGACCGCTACCTCGATCTGCTGCGCTGCCTCGCCCTCGTGCGCGTCGTCTTCTACCACGTCTTCGGCTACGCCTGGCTGAGCGTCGTCTTCCCGTCCATGGGCGTCATGTTCGCCCTGGCCGGTTCGCTCATGGCGCGCTCCCTGGCCCGGCCCGCGCTCGGCGTGATCCGGGGCAGGCTGCGCCGACTGCTGCCGCCCGTCTGGGTGTTCGCCGCCCTCGTCGTCCCGATGATGCTGTACGCGGGGTGGCGCGCGCCGCGCGGGGAGGCCCTCGGCTGGTGGCTGCGGCTGGCCGCCTACCTCGTACCGGTCGGCGCCCCGCCCTACCCCGGGGGGCTCGGCTCCGAGAGCGGCTGGCTGGAGTCCGCCTGGCCCGACGAGGCGGCCGGGCCGCTGTGGTACATCCGTGCGTACCTGTGGTTCGTGATCGCCTCCCCGCTGCTGCTCAGGGCCCTGCGCCGGCTGCCCTGGGCGACGCTGCTCGCCCCCCTGGCGCTCACCGCGCTGCTCGGCACCTCCCTGGTGACGCTCCCCGGGGAGACGGGGCTCGCGGTCACCGACTTCGCGCAGTACGGGAGTTGCTGGGTGCTCGGCATGGCGTACCAGGAGGGGATGCTCGCGAAGGTGCCGCGCTATCTCGCGGTCTCCCTCTCCGCCTTCCTCATGGCCCTGGGGCTGTGGTGGGCGGCCGGCCACCCCGGGGAGGACGGGCTCGACCTCAACGACATCCCGCTCGCGCAGGCCCTGTGGTCCTTCGGGTTCGTGGTCATCCTGCTCCAGTACGCGCCGTCCTGGCGGCGACTGCCCGGGAGGCTGGCCCGGTTCGACCGGTTCGTGACGCTCAGCAACAACCGGGCGGTGACCATCTACCTGTGGCACAACCTGCTCATCATGGCGACCGTGCCGGTGATCGACCTCGCGTGGCGGCTGCCGTTCGCCGACGGGGCGGTGGGGACGCTGCTCGGTGAGACGTACTCCTTCTGGATGTTCCTCCTGGTGTGGCCGCTCATCGCCCTCGTGATCGTGCTCGTCGGCTGGGTAGAGGACCTCGCCGCGCGTCGCCGCCCGCGCCTGTGGCCGGACGGACGGGACAAGGGGCGGGACAAGCGCCGCGACGAGGGGCGCGACGAGGGGCGTGGTGCCGGGCGCGAGGAGCGCGCACGGGAGGCCCGCGACTGAGCGGACCCCGGGCGCCCGGACGGCGGCCGGCGCCCTCCGGCTCGTTCCCGGCCGCTACGCCGGGTGCGCACCCCGCACCCGGGGCCGTATACCTTCGCGGGCCCGCCCGGCCGCCGCCCCGCCCGCTGGGCCGGGCCCAAACCCGTACGGGGCAGGGCGCGATCACTTCCGTAACCTCGGCGGAATACCGTGGAACCGGGTCTGTCATCTGTCCTTGGCAGGCTCGGCCGACCGCGCCGTACCTCGGCGCGCGGGGAAGACTCGACGAGCGCGGGACGAACAGCGATGAGCAGCGAGCAGCAGTACGGCCCCCTCGCGGGGTTCACGGTCGGGGTGACCGCCGCCCGCCGGGCGGAGGAGCTGGGGGCGCTGCTGGAGCGGCGCGGCGCGCAGGTCCTGCACGCCCCGGCCCTGCGGACCGTCCCCCTCGCCGACGACAGCGAACTCCGCGACGCCACCGGGCGACTGCTCGCGTCCCACCCCGACCTCGTCGTCGCGACCACCGCGATCGGCTTCCGCGGCTGGGTCGAGGCGGCCGAGGGCTGGGGCCTGGGCGAGGAGCTGCGGACCGTGCTCGGCGGGACGCGTCTGCTCGCGCGCGGACCGAAGGTCAAGGGGGCGCTGCGCGCCGCCGGGCTCAGCGAGGAGTGGTCCCCGGTCTCCGAGTCGATGGCCGAGGTCCTCGACCGGCTGCTCACCGAGGGCGTCGAAGGACGACGGATCGCGGTGCAGCTCCACGGCGAGCCGCTGACCGGCTTCGTGGAGGCGCTGCGGGAGGCGGGGGCCGAGGTCGTGGGCGTACCGGTGTACCGGTGGACGGAGCCCGAGGACCTGGCCCCCCTCGACCGCCTGCTCGACGCGACCCTCGCCGGGGCGGTGGACGCGCTGCCGTTCACGAGCGCGCCGGCCGCCGCCTCCCTGCTCCAGCGGGCCGAGGCGCGGGGTCAACTCCCGGCCCTGCTGGACGCGTTCCGGGACGGGGTGCTGGCCGCGTGCGTCGGGCCGGTCACGGCGCAGCCGCTCCAGGCGCACGGGGTCGCGACCGTCCAGCCCGAACGCTTCAGGACCGGCCCCCTCGTTCAGCTCCTGTGCGGTGAACTGCCGTCCCGGGCCCGGGTGCTGGCCGTCTCGGGCAAGCGGTTGGAGGTACGGGGGCACGCGGTCCTGCTCGACGGGGAGCTGCGGGTCCCGCCGCCCGCGGGAATGGCCCTGCTGCGGGTACTCGCCCGCCGGCCCGGCCACGTCGTCTCCCGCGCCGACCTCCTGCGGAGCCTGCCGGGATCGGGCACCGACGAGCACGCGGTGGAGACGGCGATGGCCCGGCTGCGGGGGGCGCTGGGCGACCCGGCGCTGGTCCAGACCGTGGTCAAGCGGGGGTACCGGCTCGCGGTGGATCCGGGAGAGAGCGAGTAGGGGGGCGAGGCGATCGGTCGGCTTCGCCTCCCTCGTCCTCAAGCGCCGGACGGGCTTGATTATTGGCCTGCGGCCTTGTCCTCAAGCGCCGGACGGGCTTGATTATTGGCCTCGTCCTCAAGCGCCGCACGGGCTTGATTATTGGCCTGTGGCCTCGCCCTCAGGCGTTGGGCGGGCTTGATTGTCGGCCTCGTCCTCAGGCGCCGGACCGGTCTGGGCGGATGGTGGTCGCCGGGGAGAATCAAGCCCGTCCGGCGTTTGAGGACACGGCCGCGGGCCGATTCGGGACACGGCCGCACCGCGTCAAGGGACTACACGCCGCGCGCAGCGCCAGGCACATTGGAGGGTGGCCCCTTCGACCCCACCAGGCGGTGACCCGTTCATGAGCGCGGCCGGACTTCCGTACCCCCACACCCCCCTCCGTTTCGACGCGGGCCGGATCTGCCTCGATCTGCTGGCCACCACGCATCCGGTGGAGCGGATCGACGGCGTCGACCGGCTCCGCTCCTGGTGCCTGGGTGCCGGGCTCGTCCCGCCCGGCACCCCGCTCGCCGAGGCCGGTACGCCCTGGCTGCACGCCTTCCGCGAGTTGCGCGCCCACGTCGGGCACCTCGTGCGCGGGGAACTCGACGGGCGGCCCGCCGCCCGCTCCCTCGCCCACGTCAACGCCGCCGCCCTCGCCGCACCCCCCGCGCCCCGCGCCCTGCGCACCGCCGAGGGCCGGCTCGTCCGGGCCCTGCACGCCGACCCCGGCTGCGCCGCGCTGCTCGCCGCCGTCGCACGGGACGCCCTGGACCTGCTCACCGACCCCCGGGCCCGCTCCGGGCTGCGGCGCTGCGCGGGCGACAACTGCCCCCTCGTCTACCTCGACACCTCGCGCGGCCGGCGCCGCCGCTGGTGCTCCAGCCAGACCTGCGGCAACCGGGAACGCGTCGCCCGCCACCGGCGCCGCGCCGCCGCCCACGCCCCGGCCTGAACCGCCCGCCCCCTCGCCCCCCTCTCCACAGGCACGGCGCGTGCACGGGGCCCCCGGGCTTCGCGTACGGTGGACGGCTGCTCAGAGCACGTGAGAAGGGGGCCTCGGTGGCCGACGTACGCGACCACGAGATCGGCGTAGAACAACAGCATCTGGACCGGGCCTACCGGCGTCTCGTCGAGAAGATCGACGAGGCGGAGTTCCTGATGCGGGACGCCGCTCAGCTCGGCCATGTCGGCACACCGGGGGCGCTCGCGGAACGCGACGCACAGGTGTTCCGGGCCGGTATCCACCTCAACCGGCTCAACAACGAGTTCGAGGACTTCCTGTTCGGGCGCATCGACCTGCTCGCGGGCAAGGACGGCAAGAAGGGCCCCGACGGCGCCTTCACCTCCGTCGAACCCGCCGAGGACGCCATCCGTCCGGACGACACCGCCGACATCGCCGAGACCCTGCACATCGGGCGCATCGGCGTACTCGACGCGGACTACGCGCCCCTCGTCATCGACTGGCGCGCGCCCGCCGCCGCCCCGTTCTACCGGTCCACGCCGGTGGCCCCGGGCCGGGTCGTGCGGCGGCGCGTCATCCGCTCCAAGGGCCGCCGCGTCCTGGGCGTCGAGGACGACCTGATGCGCCCCGAGCTGACCGCCCGCCTCGACGGGGAGCCCCTGCCCGTGGTCGGCGACGGCGCGCTCATGGCCGCGCTCGGCCAGGCCCGCAGTCACTCCATGCGGGACATCGTCGCCTCCATCCAGGCCGAACAGGACCTCGTGATCCGCGCGCCCGCCGCCTCCGTCACCCTCGTCGAGGGCGGGCCGGGCACCGGGAAGACCGCCGTCGCCCTGCACCGCGCCGCCTACCTGCTGTACCAGGACCGCAGGCGCTACGCGGGCGGCATCCTCATCGTCTCGCCGACCCCGCTGCTCGTCGCCTACACCGAGGGCGTCCTGCCCTCGCTCGGCGAGGAGGGACAGGTCGCGATCCGCGCCGTCGGCAGCCTCGCCGACGAGTCCGCCGGACCGGACGGCGCCACCGAGTACGACGCCCCGGCCGTCGCCCGGGTCAAGGGCTCCGCGCGCATGCTCACCGTCCTGCGCAGGGCCGCGCGCGGCGCCCTGGAGATCCCGCCGGCGCCCCCGGCCCCCGAGCCGGACGCCGAGGAGGAGGCGGGACAGCTCTCGCTCGGCCTGACCGCCCCCGCCCGGACGCCCACCCGGCTGCGAGTCGTCGCCTTCGGCCGCCGCGTCGAACTGGAGGCCCAGGCCCTGGACGCGGTACGGCGCTTGGCGCTCAGCGGCACCGCCCCCGTCAACCTGCTGCGCCCCCGCGCCCGCAAACTCCTCCTGGACGCCCTGTGGGAGCGCTCGGGCGGCGGCAACCGGCACACCGACCCGGAACTCGCGGCGGAACTGCGCTCCGGCTTCGACGAGGACATCACCTCGGAGGACTCCTTCACCGCCTTCCTCGACGCGTGGTGGCCCGAGCTGACCCCGCGCCGCGTCCTCGCCGTCATGGCCGACGAGCGGCGGCTGGCCCGCTGGTCGCGGCGCGTCCTCAACCAGGGCGAGGCGCGGCGCGTCGCGCGCTCCCTGCGCCGCCTCGACCCGGAGACCGGGGCGGGGCCGCTGTCCGTGCACGACGTCGCGCTGCTCGACGAGCTGAACGCGATCCTCGGCGCCCCCGCCCGCCCGCGCAGGAAGCCGCGCGACTACGACCCGCTGGACGAACTGACGGGCCTGGAGGAGCTGATGCCGCGCCGCGAGGAGAGCCGCCGCGAACGCGCGGAACGCCTCGCCGAGGAACGCACCGAGTACACGCACGTCATCGTCGACGAGGCCCAGGACCTCACCCCGATGCAGTGGCGCATGATCGGCCGCCGGGGCCGGCACGCGACGTGGACGGTCGTCGGCGACCCCGCGCAGTCCTCCTGGCCCGACCCCGACGAGGCCGCCGAGGCCCGCGACGAGGCCCTCGGCAACCGCCCGCGCCGCCGCTTCACGCTCACCGTCAACTACCGCAACCCCTCCGAGGTCGCCGATCTCGCCTCCCGCGTCCTCGCCCTCGCGATGCCCGGCAGCGAGCCGCCGCGCGCGGTCCGCTCCACCGGCGTCGAGCCCCGCTTCGCCGTCGTCCCCGGGGACGGCTCCCTCGGCGCGACCGTCCGCGCCGAGGCCGAACGGCTCCTCGGCCGCGTCGAGGGCACCGTCGGCGTCGTCGTCGCGATGAACCGGCGCGCCGAGGCCGCCCGCTGGCTCGACGGTCTCGGCGACCGCGTCGTCGCCCTCGGCAGCCTGGAGGCCAAGGGGCTGGAGTACGACGCGACGCTCGTCGCCACGCCCGCCGAGATCGCCGAGGAGTCTGTGGCCGGACTGCGCGTCCTGTACGTCGCGCTGACCCGCGCCACCCAGCAGCTCACCGTCGTCGCCGGTGAACGCGACGACCCCGACGAGTACGGGGTGCCGGACCTGCTGAGGGACTGAACGGCCCGGTCCGCCGCACGGCCCGGAGTGAACCCTCCGGGGGGCGGAGCCCGTGTACGGGACGCACCGCCTCCGGGGCCGAAAGCCCCGGAGGCGGCGACTCTCTGACCCTCCGTCAGGAGGCACACCCCCGTGACCCGGAGGCCGAAGTGCGCCTGCCTGCCCGCACCCCTGCCCGCACCCCTTCCCGTGCCCGCACCCGTACGAGGCCCCCGCGCCGGGAACCCCCTGGGCCGCCCCGGCAACGACTCGATCTCCCCGATACGCGCCCGGCCGTGACACCGCCGAGGGGCGAGAGGCCGCCACCCGGCCCTGAGCCGGACGAGTCAAGGGGGCCCGGTCAGGGCCCCCGGGAGGATCACCAGGGGAGCGCCGTGCGTCAGCGAGCGTCCGCCGCGTCGCCGCCGCGCCGCACGGCGAGTCCGACCGCGTTCGGGGCGCTCGCCCTGTGCGTGGCCGCGCTCCTGTCCGGCTGCGGCTCCGGGGGAGCGGACACCCGGCCCCCGGAACCGCGTGAGGCGGCCCCGGCCCCCCGGGAGGCGGTGGCCAACCTGGCCGGGCTCCTGCCCGCCGGCGGCACCTCCCGGCCGTCCGGGGCGCCGGGGCCCGCGAGCCGGACGCCCGGCGCCGCCGTGCTCTACGACGACGGGAAGGGGCGCGCGCGGATCGCGGTCGTGCTCGACCGCCTCCCGCTGCCCCTGCCCGAGGACTACTCCGCGTGCCCCGACACCGCCTACCACCCGCACAGCCGGTGCGAGGGCGCGCGTACGGGCGACGGGGCGCGCCTCGACTTCGACCGCTCCCCGGCGGACGAGTCGCGACCGGCGGGCGTCCAGCGCTGGACGGTGTTCCGGACCGCACGGGACGGCACACGGATCGGCGTGACGGAGATCAACTCCACCGGGGAGAGCACGCCCCCGACCAGGAAGGACCCGCCGCTCACCCGGCGGCGGCTCGAACAGCTCGTCTCCTCGGCCAGTTGGCGGCCCCTGCTGGCGCGGCTGGAGAAGGCACCCTCCACCGCGGCGCACACTCCGGGCCGGCTCTCCGGTGTCCGCATCGCGCGCGCCATCGGCGACGGGGTGCCGCGGGGCCTGCGCGTCGCGGACGCGGGCGGGACCACGGGCTTCGGCCACGTGACGGTGGACGACGGCCACGGAAAGAGCCTGGTGGCCGTCACCGTGCAGCAGTGGAAACCGGGGGACGCCGCGATGGAGGAGGTCTTCGCGAAGGCCGGCCGGCGGGCGGACGGCACGCGCGTCACCGTCGGCCGACGGGTCCGCCCCGAAGGCGGGAAGCCGGCCGAGTGGACCGTCGACACCCTGCGCGCGGACGGGCTCCGCGTCGCCGTGACGGAACTGAACGCCGCCGCCTACGGACTCCCGGGCACCCGCGAGGTCCCCGCCCTGGACACCGGACGGCTCAGGCGCATCGCCCTCGCCCCGGAGTGGCGCGCGGCGGTCGACGCGGCCGAGGAGTGAGAAGCGGCCCCTCCGCCTCCGCCGGGGTCCACCGGGATCCGTCGCATTCCGCCGGGTTCGGCCGCGTTCCGTCCAGCGCGGGCTCCGCCTCGCGTCAAGGACGAACCCGCTCGCAAACCCCTCGCGCGGGGGAATCCCGGGGAGGAAAGGTGACCGTCAGGGTCGAACTCGCGCGCGGGAATTGCCTCGCCCGGATCCTTTGTTAGCCTGGAGGTGGCACCGGCTCGATCCAAGCCCCCGGGCCCAACCATAGGCGCTTCGAGCGCCCACTTGCCGCGAGGCGAGCATGGCGGGCCGGTGTCGCTGACGTCCCACTGTCCCCGGCCGGTTCACCCGGCCGGGGACAGTGCGTTGACGGGCCCGTGTTGACGCGCGCGGCGTGCCCCGGTCCCCGCCGGGACCGCTCTGGTCCCCGCCGGGAACCCAGGGGACCGGCGAGCCCCCCGGTCCCCGCTCAGTCCACGGAAACGATCGTGCGTCCCAGGCCGCGCCCCGCGAGCGTCCCCGCGAAGGCCGCGGGCACCGCGTCGAAGCCCTCCGCCGTGGTGTGCACGCCGCGCACCACCCCGTCCCGCACGAGCGCCCCCACCTCCTCCTCGAAGGCGGGCCGCAGCTCCTCGTGCGCGGTGACCGTGAAACCGCGCACTGTCAGCTCCTGGTAGATCATCCGCACGTAGTTGGCGGGCCCGCGCACCTCGCGGCGCGCGTACTGCGAGGCCGCCCCGCACAGCACCGCGCGCCCCCGGAACCGCAGCACCTCCAGCGCGGCCTCCAGCTGCTCACCGCCGACGTTGTCGAAGAACAGGTCGATTCCCCCCGGGGCGGCCGCGCGCAGCGCGTCGGCCGCCGGGCCCTCGTGGTGGTCGAACGCCGCCTCGGCGCCCAGCACCCCGGTCAGCAGCGCGAGCTTGCGCGCCGAACCGGCCGAGCCGATCACCCGCGCCCCCCGCGCCCGCGCGAACTGCACCGCGCAGCTCCCGACCCCGCCGGCCGCGCCCGACACGAACACGGTCTCCCCCTCGCGCACCCGCCCGACGCGCACGAGCCCCGTCCAGGCCGTGAACCCGACATGCCCGAGCACGGTCAGGAAGGACTCCAGGCCCAGGTCCGCCGCGTCCGGGGGCAGCTTGCGCAGGGCGCTCGCGGGCAGGACGGAACGGGTGCGCCACGGCACCTTGCCGACCGCGAGGTCCCCGGGGCGCAGCGCGGGGTCCCGCGAGGCCACGACCTCCACGACCGCGTCGCTCCCGGGTACGTCGCCGAGGCGCACCCCCGGCCCGTACGCCGTGTCCGGGCCGCCGATACGGCTCGCGAGTCCCGCGTTCATGCCCAGCCGGCGCAGCGCCACCAGCGCCTCGCCCGGACCGGGCGAGGCGGGCGCGGTCACCGGGAAGACGGCGAAGTCCCGCTCGGTGACCCCCTCGGCGCCCGGGTACCGGTCCAGCCGGACCTCGCGGACGGGGCCCGCGACACCGCCTGCGGGGGAGTGCGTCGTCATGCGCGCAGGCTATCCCCGGCCTCCCGCCGCTCCGCCGTACGACGCCGGGTATCAGGTGACCCCGGTCACTCGTACCGTAGAGTGGAATCGTTTTTCCGCGATGCGGGTAGCGGAAACGGGAAAACTGTCGCAACCACGGTGAAGACCGGCCGCCGGACTGTGCGGAGGGCACTACCACGTACTCATCGGTAGGTGCGACCATCGGTAGGCACGTCCGGCGCGTCCCACCCCTCGCACAGGGGTGTGGGACGCGCTGAAACATCAGGTGAAAGCAGAGGAAGTCGGCATGGCAACGGCGCCCAGCGTCTCCTACTCGATGACGGTCCGGCTGGAGGTGCCCGCGAGCGGAACCGCGGTCTCCCAGCTCACCACGGCCGTGGAGTCCTCGGGGGGCTCGGTGACCGGCCTCGACGTCACCGCCTCGGGCCACGAACTGCTCCGTATCGACGTCACCATCGCCGCGTCCTCCACGGCGCACGCGGACGAGATCGTCAGCAAACTGCGCACGATCGAGGGGGTCACCCTCGGCAAGGTCTCCGACCGTACGTTCCTGATGCACCTCGGCGGCAAGATCGAGATGCAGTCCAAGCACCCCATCCGCAACCGTGACGACCTCTCCATGGTCTACACGCCGGGCGTCGCGCGGGTCTGCATGGCGATCGCCGAGAACCCGGAGGACGCGCGCCGGCTGACCATCAAGCGCAACTCCGTCGCCGTCGTCACCGACGGCTCGGCCGTCCTCGGGCTCGGCAACATCGGCCCGAAGGCCGCGCTGCCCGTCATGGAGGGCAAGGCGGCCCTGTTCAAGCGCTTCGCGGGCATCGACGCGTGGCCGCTGTGCCTGGACACCCAGGACACCGACGCGATCGTGGAGATCGTCAAGGCCATCGCCCCGGGCTTCGCGGGGATCAACCTGGAGGACATCTCCGCGCCCCGCTGCTTCGAGATCGAGGCCCGGCTGCGCGAGGCGCTGGACATCCCGGTCTTCCACGACGACCAGCACGGCACCGCGATCGTCGTGCTCGCCGCGCTCACCAACGCGCTGCGCGTGGTCGGCAAGGACGTTGGGGACGTCCGCGTGGTCATGTCGGGCGCCGGGGCGGCCGGTACGGCCATCCTGAAGCTGCTGCTGGCCGCGGGCGTCAAACGGGCCGTGGTCGCCGACATCCACGGTGTCGTGCACGCGGGCCGCGAGGACCTCGTGGACGCGGCCCCCGACTCCCCGCTGCGCTGGATCGCCGACAACACCAACCCGGAGAACCTCACGGGCACCCTGCGGGAGGCGGTGCGCGGCGCCGACGTCTTCGTGGGCGTCTCCGCCCCGAACGTCCTGGACGGCGACGACGTCGCCGCCATGGCGGACGACGCGATCGTCTTCGCGCTCGCCAACCCCGACCCGGAGGTGGACCCGGCGGTGGCCCGCCAGACCGCCGCCGTCGTCGCGACCGGCCGCTCGGACTTCCCGAACCAGATCAACAACGTCCTGGTCTTCCCGGGCGTCTTCCGCGGGCTCCTGGACGCCCAGTCGCGCACCGTCAACACCGAGATGATGCTCGCCGCGGCCGAGGCCCTCGCGGACGTCGTCACCAGCGACGAGCTGAACCGCAACTACATCATTCCGAGCGTTTTCAACGACAAGGTCGCGGGCGCCGTCGCCGGGGCCGTCCGGGACGCCGCGAAGGCCGCCGGGGTCTCCGCCGAGCCCGCGACCGCGCAGCAGTAACCGTACGTCGTCACTCTCCGGTCACCCCTCGGCCACCCGTCCGGGCGCCGGGGGCCGCGGGGGGTGACACGTGCCACCCCCCCCGCGTGGGGACGGGCATCCCGGGCACAAGAGCCGCAGGTCCGGGCGGTACGTTCGCAAGGAGCGCCCCGGGCCGGGACCCGTACCCCGGCGCGTCGTGGATCGCGGGTCCCCGGACCGCGCTCTAGGGTGGCGGGCAGTAAGCCCGGAGCCCTGCGGTCCGCTGCCGGGAGCGGACAGAGCGTCACCACAGCGAGGCAGTGGCGCTTTTCGTGTGACTCGGGCGGACCCGGATTGGCTTTCCCGCCGCAGGTGGGGGCAGGATGCCTCTCTGGGCGCGAGGGTCTTACGGAGACCCGGGTCCGGGGGACCGTCGTGGACCCTGGCAGCATCGGCTTCGATCTCACGCCTCAACGGCAAGAAGAACACGGGAGTACACAACATGAACCGCAGTGAGCTGGTGGCCGCCCTGGCCGACCGCGCCGAGGTGACCCGCAAGGACGCCGACGCGGTGCTGGCCGCCTTCGCCGAGGTGGTCGGTGACATCGTCGCCAAGGGCGACGAGAAGGTCACCATCCCCGGCTTCCTGACCTTCGAGCGCACGCACCGTGCCGCTCGCACGGCCCGCAACCCGCAGACTGGCGAGCCGATCCAGATCGCCGCCGGATACAGCGTCAAGGTGTCGGCGGGTTCCAAGCTGAAGGAAGCGGCCAAGGGCAAGTAAGGCCGGCGTTCCGGGGCGGTCACCCATCTGTCGGTGGGTGACCGCCCTTTCGCGTGCCGCGGGCTTCGGGGGGCGGGGGTGTGAGTGGGCCGTGCGGGGGTTCGGGGGCTCCGCCCCTGGGTCCTTGCTCCTCAAGCGCCGGAGGGGCTTGGAAGACGGACGGGGCCGGTGGGCCGGGGCCGCTTTGGCGGTGGTGGGGCCGCCCCAGAGGTGGCGGGGCCGCCCCGGAGGGGAGACCGGTTTAGGTGCCCGGGAGTTCGACCTTCGCGCCCAGTTCCACGAGTTTGTCCATGAAGTTCTCGTAGCCGCGGTTGATCAGCTCGATGCCGTGGACGCGCGAGGTGCCCTGGGCCGCGAGGGCGGCGATCAGGTAGGAGAAGCCGCCGCGCAGGTCGGGGATCACGAGGTCGGCGCCCTGGAGGCGGGTCGGGCCCGAGACCACGGCCGAGTGCAGGAAGTTGCGCTGGCCGAAGCGGCAGTCGGAGCCGCCCAGGCACTCGCGGTACAGCTGGATGTGCGCGCCCATCTGGTTGAGCGCCGAGGTGAACCCGAGCCGCGACTCGTACACCGTCTCGTGCACGATCGACAGGCCCGTCGCCTGCGTCAGCGCCACGACCAGCGGCTGCTGCCAGTCGGTCTGGAAACCGGGGTGCACGTCGGTCTCCAGCGCGATCGACTTGAGCTGGCCGCCCGGGTGCCAGAAGCGGATGCCCTCGTCGTCGATCTCGAAGGCGCCGCCGACCTTCCGGTACGTGTTGAGGAAGGTCATCATGGTGCGCTGCTGCGCGCCGTGGACGTAGATGTTGCCCTCGGTGGCCAGCGCGGCCGAGGCCCAGGACGCCGCCTCCAGACGGTCCGGGACGGCGCGGTGGCGGTAGCCCGTCAGGCTGTCCACCCCCGTGATCCGGATGGTCCGGTCGATGTCCATCGCGATGATCGCGCCCATCTTCTGGAGCACGCAGATCAGGTCCTCGATCTCCGGCTCCACGGCCGCGTTCTGCAAAACCGTGACGCCCTCGGCGAGCACCGCCGTCAGCAGCACCTGCTCGGTCGCGCCGACCGAGGGGTAGGGCAGCCGGATCTTCGTACCGCGCAGCCGCTGCGGGGCCTCCAGGTACTGGCCGTCCGCCCGCTTCTCGATGCGCGCGCCGAACTGGCGCAGCACGTCGAAGTGGAAGTCGATGGGGCGCCCGCCGATGTCACAGCCGCCCAGGCCCGGGATGAAGGCGTGCCCCAGCCGGTGCAGCAGCGGGCCGCAGAACAGGATCGGGATGCGCGAGGAGCCGGCGTGCGCGTCGATGTCGGCGACGTTCGCGCTCTCCACGTGCGTCGGGTCGAGCACGAGTTCCCCGGGCTCGTCACCCGGGCGCACGGTCACGCCGTGCAGCTGGAGCAGTCCGCGCACCACCCGCACGTCGCGGATGTCGGGGACGTTGCCCAGCCGGCTCGGGCCGCTGCCGAGCAGCGCGGCGACCATGGCCTTCGGCACGAGGTTCTTCGCGCCTCGGACCCGGATCTCGCCCTCCAGCGGGGTTCCGCCGTGGACAAGGAGTACATCGTCGGTGACGGTCATCGATCTCGCGTTCCGAAGAGGTGGGCAGGGGGCCGAGAGAAAGCGTAATGGTCCCTGGGCGGTCGGTTACCTGCCCAACTGGGCCGCAAACCGTCATGAGTCGGCCACAACACGAACGGTGCGGGGCCGAACGCCGTACGTCACCGTCGGCGCGCCGTGCGCGGGGGACGCCTCCGTGCGCCCTGAGCTGCGGCAGACGGCCCCCGCGGGCCCCCTCCCCGCGCGGGGCCCTCATGCGGGATCATGGCGGGCATGACCGAGGTGTCCTCGCTCACAGGGCGACTGCTCGTCGCCACACCGGCCCTCGCGGACCCGAACTTCGAGCGCGCGGTGGTCCTGCTGCTCGACCACGACGCCGAGGGCTCCCTCGGCGTGGTCCTGAACCGGCCCACCCCGGTGGGCGTGGGCGACATCCTGGAGGGCTGGGGCGAACTGGCCGGCGCCCCGGGCGTCGTCTTCCAGGGCGGGCCGGTCTCCCTCGACTCGGCGCTGGGCGTGGCCGTCGTCCCCGGCGAGGCCGCCGGCCGCTCGCTGCCGCTCGGCTGGCGCCGGGTGCACGGCGCGATCGGCCTCGTCGACCTGGAGACCCCGCCGGAACTGCTCGCCGCCGCCCTCGGCTCGCTGCGCGTCTTCGCCGGGTACGCGGGCTGGGGCCCCGGCCAGCTGGAGAACGAGGTCGGCAACGGCGCGTGGTACGTCGTCGACTCCGAACCGGGGGACGTCTCCGCCCCCGACCCCGCACGCCTGTGGCGCTCCGTACTGCGCCGGCAGCGCAGCGAACTCGCCATGATCGCGACGTACCCGGACGACCCCTCCCTCAACTGAGGCAGGGGCGTCCGCCGCCCCTCGTGCCCTGTCCGCCCGCCCTCGCGAAGGCGCTTCGCGGGCCCGGCGGGCGTGGGTACCCTTGGAATTTATGAGCACTCTTGAGCCCGAGCGCGGTGGCAGTACCGGAACCCTCGTCGAGCCGACTCCACAGACCTCGCACGGGGACGGCGACCACGAGCGCTACGCCCACTATGTCCAGAAGGACAAGATCATGGCGAGCGCCCTCGACGGCACCCCCGTCGTCGCCCTGTGCGGCAAGGTGTGGGTCCCCGGGCGCGACCCGAAGAAGTACCCCGTGTGTCCCATGTGCAAGGAGATCTACGACTCCATGGGCCCCGGCGGCGACAACGGCAAGGGCGGCAAGGACGGAAAGGGCGGCGGCGGCAAGAAGTAGCCGCCCCCGGGGGGCGGGCGGCCGGTGAGCGGTCCGCCCCCGGTCGCCCCTGGTGCGGGCCGGTGTCGTCTGGTGGACTAGACCACATGACGTCCTCCCTGACCACGGCACCCCTGCTGCCCGCCCCCCTCCGCCTCCTGCCGCCCGCCACCCCCGGGACGCTCGTGCTCGACGGCGGTACCGTGCTCGACGCCGGGCCCGGTACCGCCGCCACCGCCCGCTGGCTGCGCTCCACCGTGGGCGCCGCGACCGGCCTCGGCCTGCCCGACGGCGAACACGGCACCGTCCTCCGCCTGCGGGTGGACGCCGAGGGGATTGGGGCCCGGCTCGGCGCGGAGGGCTACGTCCTGACGGCCGGGCCCGAGGGCGTACGCGTCGACGGGGGCGGACCCGCCGGGGTCTTCTGGGGCGCCCAGACCCTGCGCCAGCTCCTGGGCCCCGAGGCGTTCCGCCGCGCCCCGCTGGACGCCGGGCACACCTGGCGGCTCCCGTACGGAACCGTCGAGGACGCGCCGCGCTTCGGCTGGCGCGGCCATCTGCTCGACGTCGCACGGCACTTCATGCCCAAGGACGACGTCCTGCGCACGATCGACCTGCTCGCCGCGCACAAGCTCAACGTCCTGCACTTCCACCTCAGCGACGACCAGGGCTGGCGCGTCGAGATCAAGCGGTACCCGAGGCTCACCGAGGCCGCCTCCTGGCGCCGGCGCACCAAGCGCGGGCACCGCGCCTCCCCGCTGTGGGACGAGACCCCGCACGGCGGTTTCTACACCCAGGACGACATCCGCGAGATCGTCGCCTACGCCGCCGAGCGGCACGTCACCGTCGTCCCCGAGATCGACATCCCCGGCCACTCCCAGGCCGCCATCAGCGCCTACCCCGAACTCGGCAACCAGGACGTCGTCGACACCACGGCGCTCGACGTGTGGGACACCTGGGGCGTCAACCCCAACGTGCTCGCCCCCACGGACACCGTCCTGCGGTTCTACGAGGGCGTGTTCGAGGAACTGCTCGACCTGTTCCCCTCGGCCTTCGTGCACGTCGGCGGCGACGAGTGCCCCAAGGACCAGTGGCGGGCCTCCGCCCTCGCCCAGGCCCGGATCGCCGAACTCGGCGTGGGCGACGAGGACGGGCTCCAGAGCTGGTTCATCGGCCACTTCGACCAGTGGCTCACCGCGCGCGGACGCCGCCTCATCGGCTGGGACGAGATCCTGGAGGGCGGCCTCGCGCCGGGCGCCACCGTCTCCTCCTGGCGCGGCTACTCCGGCGGGATCGCCGCCGCCCGCGCCGGCCACGACGTCGTCATGTGCCCCGAACAGCAGGTCTACCTCGACCACCGGCAGGCCCCCGGCGAGGACGAGCCCGTGCCGATCGGCTTCGTGCGCACCCTGGAGGACGTCTACCGCTTCGAACCCGTCCCGCCGCAGCTCACCGCCGAGGAGGCCCGGCACGTCATCGGCACCCAGGGCAACTCCTGGAGCGAGGTGATGGACAGTCGCGAACGGCGCGACTACCAGACCTTCCCGCGGCTCGCCGCCCTCGCCGAGGTCGCCTGGAGCACGCTGCCCGCGCCCGCCGCACGCGACTGGCCGGGCTTCGAACACCGCATGGACACCGCGCACTACGCGCGTCTGGACGCCCTCGGCGTCGCCTACCGCCCCGCCTCGGGACCCCACCCCTGGCAGCGCCGGCCCGGCGTTCTCGGCCGCCCGATCGAGGGAGCGCCCCCGAACGTGTGAGTACCCGGACGCGGTACGGAAGGGGGCACTCCGGGCGCGGAGCGCCCCCGTACCGGGCCGCGCGCCGGGCCCGCCCCGGCGGACCCCGGCGCCGGGGGACCACGAGAATGTGCCAGAGTTGCCACGTCCGGCCCGTGACGACGTACCGTACGGCAGCACAGGCCACGGGCGGGACATGTCGGGGGCATCGGGAAGGGGCAGCCGCTTTGACCACGCAGGCATCGCAGGCGGAGACCGTCACCCTGCCCAGCACGCTCGACGAGGCCGTCGCGGCGCTCGCCGCGACCCCCGCCGCCGTCCCCGTCGCCGGCGGCACCGACCTCATGGCCGCCGTCAACGCCGGACTCCTGCGCCCCGCCGCCCTCGTGGGCCTCGGCCGGATCAGCGAGATCCGCGGCTGGCAGTACCTCGACGGGCACGCGCTGCTCGGCGCCGGACTCACCCACGCCCGCATGGGCCGCCCCGACTTCGCCGCGCTCATCCCCGCGCTCGCCGCCGCCGCCCGCGCCGCCGGCCCCCCGCAGATCCGCAACGCCGGGACGCTGGGCGGCAACATCGCGACCGCCGCGCCCTCCGGTGACGCGCTGCCGGTGCTCGCCGCGCTGGAGGCCACCGTCGTCATCGCGGGCCCCGGCGGCGCCCGCCGCGAGGTGCCCGTCTCGCACCTGCTGACCGGCATGGAGATGCTGCGTTCCGGTGAACTCATCGGCTACGTACGGGTTCCGCTGCTGCACGCCCCGCAGGTCTTCCTCAAGGCCACCGGGCGCACCGGCCCCGGACGGGCCGTCGCCTCCGTCGCGCTCGTCCTCGACCCGGCCCGGCGCGGGGTGCGCTGCGCGGTCGGCGCGATCGCGCCGATGCCGCTGCGCCCGCTGGAGGCCGAGGTCTGGGTCGGCTCCCTCATCGACTGGGACGGGGACCGCAGCCTCGCCCCCGAGGCGCTGGCCGCGTTCGGCGAGTACGTCGGCGCCGCCTGCGTACCCGACCTCCCACCGGGCGAGGACGGCGCCAGCCCGCCGCTCTCGCCCGCCGTACAGCATCTGCGGCGCACCGTCGCCGCACTGGCCCGTCGAGCACTGGGGAGGGCGCTGTCATGAGCGAGGAGCAGCGGCGGGGCGAGGACGGCCCCCGGCCCTACGGCGAGGACGAACGCCCGCCCTACGCCGAGGACCCGTCCGCCGGGTACGGCGAGGCCGGCCCCGGGGCGTACGGCGAGGGCGCAGGGCCCGCCACGCACGGCGGCTGGGAACCGATGCCGCGCACCGAGTACGACGTGGACGCGACCGCGTTCGTCCGGCTGCCCGAGGACATGATGGACGCGGCGCCGCTCGCCGCGCCCGGCCACGGTTACGTACCGCCGCGCATCCCGCCGGCCGGTACCGACCCCGCGGCGACCGGGAGCTGGCAGGTCCCGCCGCACGCCGGGGAGCCGCACCCGGGCGGGTACCCGGTGCCGTCCGAGGGCGAGGCGCCCGGGGAGCCCGCCTACGGCACCGCGCCGCAGACCACCGCGCAGTGGACCTTCACCCCGGAACCCGCCGTCGAGGCCGCGTACGACACGCAGCCGCAGGCCCCCGCCGCCTCCGACGTCACCGGTGAGTGGACGATCCCCGTCGCGGGCGGCCGGCTGCCCGAGGACTCCGGGGAGTTCCAGGGCTCCTCGCTGCCCTCGCAGCTCAGCTCCCAGTGGGGCACGGGCACGGCCCCCGCGACCCTGCCGGGCGGGGCGCTCGCCCCGTGGGCGACGCAGCCGGAACCGGAGGCCGCGGCCCCCGGAGCCCCCGAAGCCCCCGAGGAGGAGGACCCGGCCGCGGCGCGAGAGGGCGCCGAACCGGCCGGCGCCGACACG
Source organism: Streptomyces sp. NPDC007088 (assembly GCF_042869355.1). Classification (NCBI taxonomy): domain Bacteria; kingdom Bacillati; phylum Actinomycetota; class Actinomycetes; order Kitasatosporales; family Streptomycetaceae; genus Streptomyces; species Streptomyces sp. NPDC007088. The sequence goes on along the minus strand of NZ_JBIAFO010000030.1, from coordinate 29,327 downwards.
CCGGAGGGCGCCCCCGGGCCGGCCCAGGACCCCGCGCCCGCCCAGGAGTCCGAACCCAAGTCCGCGCCGGAGCCGGAACCCGGTTCCGCGCCGGAGCCGGACAGCACCGCGCCCGAGGACGCCGCGCCCGAGGACGCCGCGCCCGAGGACGCCGCGCCCGTGGACTCCGCGCACGGGCCGTCGGCGCCCGAGGACCCCGCGCCCGACCCGGAGTCCGTGCCCGGCGCCGACGCCGCTGCCGACACGAACGCGCTCCCGCTCCCCGACGAACACCCGCTGTCCTCCTACACCCTCACCGTCAACGGCATCGACCGGCCGGTGAGCGGGGCGTGGATCGGTGAGTCCCTGCTGTACGTACTGCGCGAGCGGCTCGGGCTCGCCGGGGCCAAGGACGGCTGCTCGCAGGGGGAGTGCGGGGCCTGCGCGGTGCAGGTGGACGGGCGGCTCGTCGCCTCCTGTCTGGTGCCCGCCGCGACGACGGCCGGCAGCGAGGTCCGTACCGTCGAGGGGCTCGCGAGCGACGGCGAACCCTCCGACGTGCAGCGGGCGCTCGCCGCGAGCGGAGCGGTGCAGTGCGGGTTCTGTGTGCCGGGGATGGCGATGACGATCCACGACCTCCTGGAGGGCAACCCCGCGCCCACCACGCTGGAGGCCCGGCAGGCGCTGTGCGGCAACCTGTGCCGCTGCTCCGGCTACCGGGGGGTGCTCGACGCGGTGAACGAGGTCGCCGAGCGGCGCAAGGAGAGCGCCGAGGCGCACGCCGCCGCGAAGGAGGAGGCGGCGGCAGCGGTCGCGCAGGCCGCCGAAGCGGACGAGGAACACCCGCGCATCCCCCACCAGTTGGGGCACCACGAGTACCAGGACCGGCAGGACCACGCGGCACCCGCCCCCGGCGGCCCCGGCGTGGCGCCGTACCCGCCGCCCCCCGGGGCGACCCCGCCGCACGGCACCGACCACACCACCCCGCCGCACGGCACCGACTACCCGGGCGAGCCGCACGGCGCGGACCGGACGGTCTACGACTACGGGCAGGGCGAGGCGTACCCGCAGGGCCCCTACGGGCAGGACGGCGCGTCCCGGGACGGAGGGCAGGCATGAGCGAGGACAGCGGTGTGGCCACCGCCGAGGAGAGCGTCCCCGAGCCGGTGGCGCCCCCCGAACCGGAACCCTTCGGGCTCGGCACCTCGCTGAGGTCGACCGAGGCGCGCGCCAAGACCGAGGGCACCTTCCCGTACGCCTCCGACCTGTGGGCCGAGGGGCTGTTGTGGGCGGCCGTCCTGCGCTCCCCGCACGCGCACGCGCGCATCGTCTCCGTCGACGCCTCGCAGGCCCGCCGCATGCCGGGGGTGCGCGCGGTCCTCACCCACGAGGACCTGCCCGCCGCCGGGGTGCCCTACGGGCGCGGGGTCGCCGACCGGCCGGTGTTCGCCTCCACCCTCGTACGCCACCACGGCGAGGCCATCGCGGCCGTCGCCGCCGACCACCCCGACACGGCCCGGATGGCGGTCGCGGCGATCATGGTCGAGTACGAGGTGCTCGAACCGGTCACCGACCCCGAACAGTCCTTCGAGGCGCCGCCCTTGCACCCGGACGGCAACCTGATCCGGCACATCCCGCTGCGCTCGGGCGACCCGGAGGCGGTCGGCGAGGTCGTCGTGGACGGGCTGTACCGCATCGGCCGCCAGGACCCCGCGCCGATCGGCGCCGAGGCGGGGCTCGCGGTGCCCAGACCCGGCGGCGGCGTCGAGCTGTACACGGCCTCCACCGATCCGCACGGCGACCGCGAACTGGCCGCCGCCTGCTACGGGCTCAGCCCCGATCAGGTCAAGGTCGTGGTGACCGGGGTGCCCGGGGCGAGCGCCGACCGCGAGGACCCGAGCTTCACGCTGCCGCTCGGTCTGCTCGCGATGCGCACCGGCCACCCCGTCAAACTCACCGCGAACCGCGAGGAGTCCTTCCTCGGCCACGCGCACCGCCACCCCACCCTGCTGCGCTACCGCCACCACGCCGACGCCGAGGGCCGGCTCGTCAAGGTCGAGGCGCAGATCCTGCTGGACGCCGGTGCTTACGCGGACAGTTCGGCGGACGCCCTGGCCGCCGCCGTGTCCTTCGCCTGCGGCCCGTACGTCGTGCCGAACGCCTTCATCGAGGGCTGGGCGGTGCGCACCAACAACCCGCCCTCCGGCCACGTCCGGGGCGAGGGCGCGATGCAGGTGTGCGCCGCGTACGAGGCGCAGATGGACAAGCTCGCGAAGAAGACCGGGGTGGACCCGGCCGAACTGCGGCTGCGCAACGCCCTGTCGACCGGTGACCTCCTGCCCACCGGCCAGTCCGTGACCTGCCCCGCCCCCGTCGCCGAACTGCTGCGGGCGGTGCGTGACGCGGAGCTGCCGCCGCTGCCGAAGGACACCCCGGCGGACGAGTGGCTGCTGCCCGGCGGCCCCGAGGGCGCGGGCGATCCGGCCGCCGTGCGGCGCGGCGTCGGCTACGGCCTGGGCATGGTGCACATGCTGGGCGCGGAGGGCGCCGACGAGGTCGCGACCGCGACTGTCAAGGTCCACGACGGCATGGCCACGGTCATCTGCGCCGCCGTCGAGACCGGTCAGGGCTTCTCGACGCTCGCCCGGCAGATCGTGCAGGACACGCTGGGCATCCAGGACGTACGGGTCGCCCCCGTCGACACCGACCAGCCACCCGCGGGACCGGCCTGCCACGGGCGGCACACGTGGGTCTCGGGCGGGGCGGTGGAGCGCGCGGCGAAGATGGTCCGCACCCAGCTCCTCCAGCCGCTCGCGGCCACCTTCGGGATGTCGGTGGAGCTGCTCCAGATCGCCGACGGCAAGATCACCAGCTACGACGGCGTGCTGTCCACGACCGTAGCGGAGGCCCTGGACGGCAAGGAGCTGTGGGCGACCGCGCAGTGCCGCCCGCACCCCACCGAACCGCTCGACGCGGACGGTCAGGGCGACGCCTTCGTGGGCCTCGCGTTCTGCGCGATCCGCGCGGTCGTCGACGTCGACATCGAACTCGGCGCGATCCGGGTCGTGGAACTGGCCGTCGCGCAGGACGTCGGCCGGGTCCTCAACCCCGCGCAGCTCCGGTCCCGTATCGAGGCCGGGGTCACGCTCGGCGTGGGCACGGCGCTCACCGAGAACCTGCGCACCCCGCGCGGGCTGGTGCGCCACCCCGACCTGACGGGCTACCCGCTGCCGACGGCGCTGGACACCCCGGACATCCGCATCGTCGAGCTGATCGAGGAACGCGACGTCGTGGCCCCGTTCGGCGCGAAGGCGGTCAGCGCGGTCCCCGTGGTGACCTCCCCGGCCGCGATCGCCTCGGCGGTCCGCGCCGCGACCGGCCGCCTGGTCAACCGCCTCCCGATCCGGCCCCAGCAGGCGGTGGCGAACCCGTAGCCTCCGGCGCCGTCAAGTGCCTTCGTCCGTCGGTGGTTTCGCGGGTACCCGGCGGACATGAACACGTGGGTGAGGCGTCTGCTCCCGTGCGCGCTCCAGGGGGCGATGACGTACGCGAAAGGGCGGGACGCACCCCTCGGTGCGTCCCGCCCTCGCGGCGGAGGCCGTGATCGGATTCGAACCGATGTAACCGGCTTTGCAGGCCGGCCCCTGAACCACTCGGGCACACGGCCGAGAAGAAGACCCGTGGACCGCTCGCGCGCCCCGGAACCTCCCGACTCCCCGACCGTAGAGCCGGGCCGTGGTGGCGGACAAGGGCCCGGCGGGCGCCGCCACGCGACTGACATACGCCGTTCACGCCCGGCCGCGCGGGGCCCCGGCCCGGTTCAGCGCAGGACGAGCTGGGTGATCGCCACGAGGCCCACCGTCACGATGAAGACGCGCAGCGCCCGCGGGCTGAGCCTGCGCCCGTAGCGCGCCCCGAGCTGCCCGCCGAGCGCGGAACCGGCCGCGACGAGGGCGACCGCCGTCCAGTCGAAGGCGGCGGCGAACAGGAAGAAGACGGCGGCCACCCCGTTGACGACGGCGGTCAGCACGTTCTTCACCGCGTTGAGGCGTTGCAGCGGCTCGTCCAGCAGGGAGCCCATCAGGGAGAGGTAGATGATGCCCTGGGCGGCCGCGAAGTAGCCGCCGTAGACGCTGGCCAGCGTGATGCCCGCCGAGAGCAGCGGACCGTCCTTCCGCTCCCCCTGCCCGGCGGCCCGCCGCCGCACCCGCGCGCTGATCCGCGGCTGGAGCACCACGAGGACCAGCGCGAGCCCGACGAGCACCGGCACGATCAGCTCGAAGGCGGCGGCCGGCAGCACCAGCAGCAGCGTCGCCCCCACGAGGGAGCCCGCCGCCGCGCCCACGGCCAGCCGCAGCACCCGGCGCCGCTGCCCGGCCAGTTCGGAGCGGTAGCCGATCGCCCCGCTCACCGACCCCGGGACCAGGCCCAGCGCGTTGGACACTGTGGCCGTCACCGGCGGCAGCCCCGTCGCCAGCAGGACCGGGAAGGTCAGCAGCGTGCCCGAGCCGACCACCGTGTTGATCGCGCCCGCCCCGGTCCCCGCCGCGAACACCGCGAGCATCTCCCACCCCGTCATACGGCGCCCCGCACCACGGGCCGCACCGCGCGGCGCCGCGACACCGCGACGCCCGCCAGGCACAGCACGCCCCCGGCCAGCGTCAGCGGCCCCGGTACCTCACCGAGCAGCGCCCACGCCATGAGCACGACCAGCGCGGGCACCGCGTACGTCGTCGCGCCCATCCGCCCCGCCGTCGTCCTCGCCAGCGCGAAGGCCCAGGTCGTGAAGGCCACCGCGGTCGGGAAGACGCCGAGGTAGACCATGTTGAGCGTGGCCGGCAGCGGGGCGTGGGCCGCCTGGGTCACGAGCCCGCCCGCGAAGGGCAGGCACACCACGGCGCCCACCAGGCACCCGGAGGCCGTCACCTGGAGCGCGCCCCCGTGCGCGAGCGCCGGCTTCTGCGCGACCACCCCGCCCGCGTACGCGACCGCCGAGCACAGGCACAGCACGACGCCGAGCAGCGAGGCGTGCCCGCCGCCGGAGGTGGACAGCCCCACGACCACGGCGCCCGAGAAGGACACCGCGAGCCCCGCGAGCAGCCTCCCCGACAGCCCCTCGCCCAGCAGCCGGCCGCTGAGCAGCGCGATCAGCAACGGCCCGACGTTGACGAGCATCGCCGCCGTCCCCGCGTCGACCTCCCGCTCACCCCAGTTGAGCAGCACCATGTACGCGCCGAACCACAGCACCCCCGAGACGGCGATGCCGGGCCAGGCGGCGCGCGGCGGCCACCCGGTGCGGCGGACGAGCGCGAGGGCGCCCAGGACCAGCGCCCCGGTCAGCAGCCGGCCGAGCGCGAGCGCCCCGGGGGAGTACGCGGCCCCCGCGCTGCGGATCGAGACGAAGGCGGAGGCCCACAGCACGACGGTGACGGCGGCCGCGAGCAGGGCGGCGCGGGAAGACGATCTCATGAGCAGAAGGTAGGCGGCGGACACTTCGGCCGTCGACGAAATACGGGGGAGGCCCGCGCCGGTCGTTGCGGTCGGCGCCGGTCGTCGCGGTCGGCGCCGGTAGTCGCGAGCCCGTGCCCGCCGTCCCGTGCCCGCCGTCCCGGGCCCGCCGTCCAGGCCGCCGCCCGCCGTTCCGCGCCCGCCCGGACCCCGCGTTCCCGCGTCCGCCGCCCAGTGCCCCGGCCCCTCAAGACCCCCGCCGCTCAGGAGGCCCAGGGCCCCCGGGGGCCCTGGGCCGTAGGGCCTCCTGCCGCGCGCCCTACGACCAAGGGACGAGTCCCCGCCCTCCGTACGACAGGGGTCAAACCCCGTTGTGCCACTTACGCTGGCCGCATGAGTGTGATCGAGCCGCGCGGCGAAGAGGCCGCGGAGACCGCCGTGCCCGGGTGCGGCGAGGGCCCCGCCGCCTCCGGTCCCGCCCCCTCCGGCCGGGGCACCGGCGTCCTCGGCCCCGGCTTCCTCGCCCTCAGCCTCGGCATCGTCTCCGTGGTGCTGCTCATCGCCTTCGAGGCCACCGCCGTCGGCACCGCCATGCCGGTGGCCGCGCGCGAACTCGACGGGGTGCCGCTCTACGCCTTCGCCTTCTCCGCGTACTTCACCACCAGCCTGTTCGGCATGGTGCTGGCCGGGCAGTGGGCCGACCGCGCCGGGCCGCTCGCGCCCATCACCGTCGGCATCGGCGCCTTCGCGGCCGGGCTCCTGCTGTCCGGCACCGCCGCCACCATGTGGATTCTCGTCCTCGGCCGGGCGGTGCAGGGGCTGGGCGGGGGACTGGTCGTCGTCGCGCTGTACGTCGTGGTGAGCCGCGCCTACCCGCGCCGCCTCCAGCCCTCCGTCCTGGCGGCCTTCGCGGCCTGCTGGGTCGTGCCCTCGGTGGTCGGGCCCCTCGTCTCCGGAACCGTCACCGAGCACCTCGGCTGGCGCTGGGTGTTCCTCGGCATCCCGGTACTCGTCGTGCCGCCGCTCGCCCTCGCCCTGCCGCAGATACGCCGCAGGGCCGCCGGACCGCACGCCGCCGGGAAGGCCCTCCCCGACGGCCGCCGCCTCCGCTTCGCGCTCGGCATCTCGCTGGGCGCCGGACTGCTCCAGTACGCGGCCCAGGACCTGCGGTGGCTGTCCCTGCCGCCCGCCCTCGCCGGGGCCGCGCTGCTCGTGCCCGCCGTGCGCGTACTGCTGCCCGCGGGGACCTGGCGCGCGGCGCGCGGACTGCCCTCCGTCGTCCTGCTGCGCGGGGTCGCGGCCGGGTCCTTCATCGCCGCCGAGTCCTTCGTACCGCTCATGCTCGTGACCGAGCGCGGACTGTCCCCGACGCTCGCCGGGCTGTCCCTCGCGTTCGGCGGCAGCACGTGGGCACTCGGCAGCTTCCTCCAGTCCCGCCCGCGCCTGGAGGCCCACCGCCCGCGCCTGATGATCCTCGGCATGGTGCTCGTGGCCGCGGCCGTCGCCACCGCCCCGAGCGTCCTGGTCCCCGCCGTGCCGGTCTGGACGGTGGCCGTGGCCTGGGCCTTCGGCTGCTTCGGCATGGGCGTGGTGGTCTCCTCCACGAGCGTCCTGCTGCTCCAGCTCTCCGCCCCCGAGGAGGCGGGCGCCAACTCCGCCGGACTCCAGATCGCGGACGGCCTCTCCAACGTCCTGCTGCTCGCCGCCGGGGGAGCGGCCTTCGCCTCGCTCGGCGGGGGAGAGGTGGGCGGGGCGCACCCGGTGGCCGGGGCCGCCACCGGCTCCCACCCGGCCGCCTTCGCCGCCGTGTTCCTGCCGATGGCGGCGGTCGCGGCGGCGGGGGTGTGGGTGGCCGCGCGGGTACGGGAGCCTTCGGCGTGATGCGGCAGTCTGCGAAGGCTGGGCGAGTAGTGAAGTACTTGACAGTCCCGGAAGCACTGGAGCTGGCGGAGCTCGCCTGTCCTGGAACGCGGATCGCCGTGCGCGATCTCGGGCTCCTGAGTTCCGCCCTCCACCGGCCGCAGTCCCAGGTGTTCGGGGTGGAGGCGTACACCGATCTCTGCGAGAAGGCCGCCGGTCTCCTCCAGTCGCTGGCGGTGAACCGTCCGCTGACCGACGGCAACAAGCGTCTGGCATGGATGTGCACGGTGGTGTTCCTGGACTTCAACGGCACGGAGACGCTGGCGGTCGACCAGGACGACGCCTACAAACTCGTCATCGAGGTGGCCACGGGAGACCTGGACGACGTCCAGCTGATCGCAGCCCGTCTGCGGTCCCTTCGGGACGCCGTGTGACCCATCTCCCACCCGCCCCCGCCCCCGCCAAGTCCCCCCGGCCGCACCGCCGGACACAGGTAGGGTGGCTCGTCGTCCCCAGAAGCCGAGCCTGATACGCGGAGAACGTGACTACCACCCCCACCTCCTCCCACAGCCTCTCTCCCGCCTTCCCCGGGCGCGCCCCCTGGGGCACCGCCGGGAAGCTGCGCGCCTGGCAGCAGGGCGCGATGGACCGGTACCTCCAGGAGCAGCCCCGCGACTTCCTCGCCGTCGCGACCCCGGGGGCCGGCAAGACCACGTTCGCGCTGACCCTCGCCTCGTGGCTGCTGCACCACCACGTCGTGCAGCAGGTCACCGTCGTCGCGCCCACCGAGCACCTGAAGAAGCAGTGGGCCGAGGCCGCCGCGCGCATAGGGATCAAGCTCGACCCGGACTACAGCGCGGGCCCGCTCAGCAAGGAGTACCAGGGCATCGCCATCACGTACGCCGGGGTCGGCGTACGCCCGATGCTGCACCGCAACCGCGTCGAGCAGCGCAAGACCCTCGTCATCCTCGACGAGATCCACCACGCCGGGGACTCCAAGTCCTGGGGCGAGGCGTGCCTCGAAGCCTTCGAGCCGGCCACCCGCCGTCTCGCGCTCACCGGGACGCCCTTCCGCTCCGACACCAACCCGATCCCCTTCGTGACGTACGAGGAGGGCAACGACGGCATCCGCCGCTCGGCCGCCGACTACACGTACGGCTACGGCAGCGCGCTGGGCGACGGCGTCGTGCGGCCGGTCATCTTCCTCTCGTACAGCGGCAACATGCGCTGGCGTACGAAGGCGGGCGACGAGATCGCCGCGCGGCTCGGCGAGCCCATGACCAAGGACGCGATCTCGCAGGCGTGGCGCACCGCGCTGGACCCGCGCGGCGAGTGGATGCCGAACGTGCTGCGCGCCGCCGACCAGCGGCTGAGCGAGGTCCGCAAGGGCATCCCGGACGCGGGCGGCCTCGTCATCGCCACCGACCAGGACCAGGCCCGCGCCTACGCCAAGCTGATCCGCGAGATCACCGGCACGAAGGCGACCGTCGTCCTGTCCGACGACACCGGCGCCTCGAAGCGCATCGACGACTTCAGCGCGAGCGAGGACCGCTGGATGGTCGCGGTGCGCATGGTGTCCGAAGGCGTCGACGTCCCGCGCCTGGCCGTCGGCGTGTACGCCACGACGATCTCCACCCCGCTGTTCTTCGCACAGGCCGTCGGCCGTTTCGTGCGCTCCCGCAGGCGCGGCGAGACCGCCTCCGTGTTCCTGCCCACCGTCCCGGACCTGCTCACCCACGCCAACGAGCTGGAGATCGAGCGCGACCACGTCCTCGACAAGCCGAGGAAGGAGGGCGAGGAGGACCCGTACGCCGAGTCCGAGAAGGAGATGGACGAGGCGAACAAGCAGGAGGACGAGGACACCGGGGAGCAGGAGGAGTTCGCCTTCGAGGCCCTGGAGTCCGAGGCGGTCTTCGACCGGGTCCTGTTCGACGGCGCCGAGTTCGGGATGCAGGCCCACGCGGGCAGCGAGGAGGAGCAGGAGTACCTCGGCATCCCCGGCCTGCTGGAACCCGATCAGGTGCAGATACTCCTCCAGAAGCGGCAGGCCAAGCAGATCGCGGGCAGCCGTAAGAAGCCCGCCGAGGAGGCCGACCTCCTCGAACTGCCGGCCGAGCGCCGCCCCGTCGTCTCCCACAAGGAGATGCTCGAACTGCGCAAGCAGCTCAACACGCTGGTCGGCGCCTACGTCCACCAGAGCGGGAAGCCGCACGGCGTCATCCACACCGAACTGCGCCGCGTGTGCGGGGGCCCGCCGAGCGCCGAGGCCACGGCGGGGCAGATCCGCCAGCGCATCGACAAGGTCCGCGAGTGGGCCACCCGGATGAAGTGACCGCCCGCGGGCCCGGTCCCACGACCGGGCCCCACGCGACGCGGGCGGGCGGTGATCCACGCGGCGCGGGCGGGCGGTGATCCACGCGGCGCACGGCGGGCGGCGGCGCACGGGAAGCGCTCTTCGAAGAGGCCCGCGCGCCCGCGTTCCCGACCCCGTCTCCGGGCAATACGGACGGTTCACCTCCGTTACTGCCCGGATACTGGACGCAGACTTCCGCTGAGCGGACTCGCTCGCTAGTGTCCGGGCAACGCACACGCCCCGTGGCAGCGTGGCCCCGGAGCGCAGCCGGTGCGACAGACCGGCGGCCGCTGACGGGCGTCGCCGGACGGGACCGGCGGCACGTCCGCCGCACCGGGAGGCCGCCGCACCTCATCCGAAGGAGTGGGCGTCGTGACCGCGGAGACTTCTCAGACGCTCGACCGAGGGCTCAGAGTCCTCAAACTGCTCGCAGAAACCGACCACGGCCTCACCGTGACCGAGCTGTCCGCCCGGCTCGGCGTCAACCGTACGGTCGTCTACCGCCTGCTCGCCACCCTTGAGCAGCACATGCTGATACGCCGTGACCTCGGCGGCCGGGCCAGAGTCGGGCTCGGCGTGCTCGGCCTCGGCCGGCAGGTCCACCCCCTGGTCAGGGAGGCCGCGCTGCCCGCGCTGCGCTCCCTCGCCGAGGACATCGGGGCCACCGCCCACCTCACCCTCGTCGACGGCAGCGACGCGCTCGCCGTCGCCGTCGTCGAACCGACCTGGACCGACTTCCACGTCGCCTACCGCACCGGTTTCCGGCACGCCCTCGACCAGGGCGCGGCCGGCCGGGCGATCCTCGCCGCCCGCACCCCCTCGGGGCGCACCCTGCCGACCTGCACCCTCACCAGGGACGAACTCGACGCGGGCGCGTGCGGAGCCGCCGCCCCGCTGCTCGGCGTCCCGGGCCTGGAGGGCAGCGTCGGCGTCGTCATGCTGCCCGACTCGGTCCCCGAACGGGTGGGCGAGCGCGTGGTGGACGCCGCCCGCGAGGTCGCCGACGCCCTGCACTGAAGACACCGCGCGACCCCGGGCCCGGCGCGTCCACGGGTCCGGGACCGCGGGGAGATCCGGGCCGGGTCGCCGGGCCGGGGCCCCGGGGGCGGAGCCATGCCCTGCGCGGGAGCCGTCGCCCGTCACGTTAGATTGTGGGCGTGTCCCTCCGCCTCACGCGCCCCCGTGCTCTCCTGCTCTGCGCCCTCCCGGTGCTCGCGCTGCTCCTCGTGGCCGCGCTCGCCCCGCTGCCGTTCGCCGTGGCCCAGCCGGGTACGACGGCCGACGTGCTGGGGAAGAACGCCGGGGACCGGGTCATCACCATCAGCGGGGCGCCCGAGCGGAAGACCACCGGGCAGCTGCGTATGACGACGATCCTGGCGACCTCGCCCGACGCGACGGTCAAGCTCGGCGACGTCCTCGACGGCTGGTTCCGCACCGACCGCGCCGTCATGCCGCGCGATTCGGTGTACCCCTCGGGCGGCGACGTCAAGGAGATCGAGAAGCACAACCTGGCCGACATGCGCGAGTCGCAGGACAGCGCGACCGCCGCCGCCCTGTCCTACCTGGGGCGCGACGAAAGCGACGTGAAGGTGACGCTGAAACTCGCCGACGTCGGCGGCCCGAGCGCCGGACTGCTCTTCTCCCTCGGCATCGTCGACAAGCTCGACGGCGACGGCGGGGGCGGTGACCTCACCGGGGGCCGCACCATCGCCGGCACCGGCACCATCACCGCGGACGGCAAGGTCGGCGCGGTCGGCGGGGTCGCCCTCAAGACACAGGCCGCGCGCCGCGACGGGGCCACCGTCTTCCTCGTCCCGAAGGCCGAGTGCTCCGACGCCCGGTCCGAACTCCCCAAGGGGCTGCGGCTCGTACCGGTGACGACGCTGAAGGGCACCGTCGACTCGCTGCGCAAGCTGTCCTCGGGCGGGTCCGTACCCGCCTGCTGAGCCCGGGGGCTCAGGCGCGGGCGGTGGCGGCCACCGCCGTGCGGGGCGTGGTCGCGAGACGCAGCCCCAAGTCGACCAGAGTCCACCCGACCCGGGTACGCAGCGCGGGGCGCCCGGCGCGGTGGCGTACGGCCTCCTGGGCGCGGGCCCAGTCGGCGGCCTCGGCGCGCAGCTCACGGTCGCGGTGGGCGGCGAGGAACAGGTGGGTGTCGGGGTGCGTCATGGCGGGCTGCCTTCCGTGTCGTGGTGCGCGTGGACGTGCCGGAGACGTGCGTGACGTGCGGTGCGAAACGTGCGGTGCGATACGTGCGGTGCCGGGCCCCGCTCAGTCCCGGGCGGGTGGGACCGGGCGGAAGGGCAGGGCGTGCAGGTGCACCCGTACCTCTTCCGCGCCCTCCTCCCCGGCCAGGGCCGGGGACTCGAAGCTGTCGACCAGTTCGTGCAGCTTCCGGGTCAGTTCGGCGAGGCGGCCGGCGGTGAGGCGCAGCGTGATGTCGCTCATGTCGCCGACCTCGGCCCACTCCTCCGTCCACTGCGCGCGGTCCGCGATCCAGCCGGTCAGTTCCCGGTAGTGCTCGGCGGCGACCTCGTGCATGAGGACGTCGGCCGCTCCCCGGATCTCCGGGTCCCGCTGGTTCACCAGCCGGCCGTCGTAGGTGATGCCCCCCTCGACCGCCCTCCACCACCGCTCCCGCCCCTTGCCGTGCTCCGGCGCGTCCTCCACGAAGCCGAACTCGGCGAGCTGGCGCAGGTGGTAGCTGGTCGCGCCGCTCGACTCGCCCAGCCGCTTGCCGAGCTGGGAGGCGGTCGCGGGGCCGTTGCGGCGCAGCGCGTTGAGCAGCTGGATACGCAGTGGGTGCGCCAGTCCCCGCAGGGAGCGTTCGTTGAGGACCCGGGGGGAGGGGCGGTCCGTGCCGCCCTTCCCCCCGGCGGGCCGGTGCTCGGTGTTCTCGGTGCTGTCCTTCGGCATACGGGAAGACTAAGAGGTGCAAAGAATCTCTGCAAGGGTTTTTTGCAAAATATCTTTGCATCCCCTGTCCCGGGGCCGGCTCAGTCCCGCCCCTCCGTCACGAAGCCCACCTCGACCAGCCAGTCCCGGGCCACGTCGTGCGGGTCCTGATGCCGCGGAAGATCTCGTTGCCGAGCCCCGGACCCGAGGCGAACGCGGCGATCGCCGCGATCCCCATCAGCATCTGCGTGGACACCCGGATGCCCGTCAGGATCGGCGGCCAGGCCAGCGGCAGCTCCACCCGCAGCAACAGCGAGGCCCGCGACATCCCGATGCCCCGCGCGGCGTCCACGAGCGTCGCGTCGACCCCGCGCAGCCCCACGATCGCGTTGCGCCCGACCGGCAGCAGCCCGTACAGCACGAGCGCCACCACCGTGGGCGCGACGCCCAGGCCCACGACCGGGATGAGCAGGCCGATCATCGCGAGCGAGGGCACCGTGAGGATCGTCGAGGTCGTCGTCGTGGCGAGGCCGCCCGCCCACGCGCTGCGGTACGTCACGATCCCGGTCAGCACCCCGATCGCCGTGGCCAGGACCACGCACGGGAACACGACGCTCGCGTGCTGGTACGCGTCGTTGAGCAACTGCTCGTGCCGGTTGCCGAGGTAGGTCCAGAAATCCACGTCCGTACGCTCCTGACTCCCCGGCCACCGCCGGACGGCTCAGCCCGGGGGCCCGCCGCCCTCCTGCCCGTACGCCCCCCGGCCGCTCCCGTCCTCGTGCGCCGGGCCCGGCCGTGCCGCCTGCCGCACCAGCGGGATCACCCGCAGCGGCACCGGGTTCTCCATGACGATCGAGGTGGCGGCCCGGACGATGCCGTCAAAACCCACAACCCGGTCGATCACCCGCTGGAGATCGCCGTTCGAGCGAGCCACGAGCCGGCACAGCATGTCGCCCTGACCCGTGATCGTGTGCAGCTCCAGCACCTCGGGCACCCGCGCCAGATGCGCCCTGACCTGTCCGCCCCGGCCCTGTTTGATCTCCAGCGTCGCGAAGGCCGTCACCGGATAGCCCAGCGCCGCCGGATCGACCTGCGGGCCGAAACCGCGGATCACCCCCCGGGCCAGCAACCGGTCCAGCCGCGCCTGCGCCGTGCCCCGCGCCACCCCCAGCCGCCGCGAGACCTCCAGCACCCCGATCCGCGGCTCCTGGTCGAGCAGGACGAGCAACCGGCCGTCGAGTTCGTCGATCACCAGGAAGAGCCCCCTTTTTCGGCACGGTCCGCCTCCGGGCGTGCAGGCCCGCACCGGGGCCGGCACGCCCCCGGCCCCCTCGCCCGTCGTGTCCGGTGGTCACGCTGTACAGGGCATTCAGCCATGCGCCCGTCCGGCTGTACAAGATGCCCAGCGAAATCCGCAACTCTTGCACACCCTGCGAAACGGCGGGACTCTGCGGCCATGGCAGCTACCCCGACGCACAGCTCCGAGACCCCCCTGACGACCGACCCCGCCACCGCCCGCGCGGCCGACCCGTTCCCCGTCAAGGGCATGGACGCCGTCGTCTTCGCCGTCGGCAACGCGAAGCAGGCCGCCCACTACTACTCGACCGCCTTCGGCATGACCCTCGTGGCCTACTCCGGGCCCGAGAACGGCAGCCGCGAGACCGCCACCTACGTCCTGGAGTCGGGCGGCGCCCGCTTCGTCCTGACCTCCGTCGTCAAGGCGTCCACCGACTGGGGCCGTTTCCTCGAACAGCACGTCGCCGCCCACGGGGACGGCGTCGTCGACCTCGCCATCGAGGTGCCCGACGCCCGCGCCGCCCACGCCTACGCCCTCGCGCACGGCGCCCGCTCGCTGGCCGAGCCCCAGGAGTCCAAGGACGAGCACGGCACCGTCGTCACCGCCGCCATCGCCACCTACGGCGAGACCCGCCACACCCTCGTGGAGCGCACCGGCTACGACGGCCCCTACCTGCCCGGCTTCGTCGCCGCGGAGCCGGTCGTCGCGCCGCGCCAGCGCGTCTTCCAGGCCATCGACCACTGCGTCGGCAACGTCGAACTCGGCCGGATGAACGAGTGGGTGACCTTCTACAACGAGGTCATGGGCTTCACCAACATGAAGGAGTTCGTCGGCGACGACATCGCCACCGAGTACTCCGCCCTCATGTCGAAGGTCGTCGCCGACGGCCACCTCAAGGTCAAGTTCCCCATCAACGAGCCCGCCGTCTCCAAGAAGAAGTCGCAGATCGACGAGTACCTGGAGTTCTACGGCGGCGCCGGGGTCCAGCACATCGCGCTCGCCACCAACGACATCGTGCGCACCGTGCGCACCATGCGGGAGAACGGCGTCGCGTTCCTCGACACCCCCGACTCGTACTACGAGACGCTGGGCGAGTGGGCCGGCGAGACCCGCGTCCCGCTCGAAACCCTCCAGGAACTCAAGCTCCTCGTGGACCGCGACGAGGACGGCTACCTGCTCCAGATCTTCACCAAGCCGGTCCAGGACAAGCCCACCGTGTTCTTCGAACTCATCGAACGTCACGGCTCCATGGGCTTCGGGAAGGGCAACTTCAAGGCCCTGTTCGAGGCGATCGAACGCGAGCAGGAGCGCCGCGGCAACCTGTGACACCCGGACCGCCGCGAGCGTGTGCGGCACCGGCCCCCGGTGCCGCACACCGCTTCCCAGCGCCCCGCCCCGGTGCCACGCTGGGATCATGACGCAGACCAGGGAGCAGCGGACCCACCCCACCGACCCCGCCGCACTGCACGCCGCCCTGCGCGCCGGGCTGCCCGCGCACGCCGTGCTCACCGACCCCGACGTACTCGCCGGATACGCCCACGACATGGCGAGCTTCTGCCCCGCCGGGGCACCCGCCGTCGTCGTCCTGCCCCGCACCGTCGAACAGGTCCAGCACGTCATGCGCACCGCCACCGCGCTGCGCGTGCCCGTCGTACCGCAGGGCGGACGCAGCGGGCTGTCCGGAGCGGCCAACGCCGACGAGGGCTGCGTCGTGCTGTCCCTCGTCCGGATGGACCGCGTCCTGGAGATCGACCCGGTCGACCGGGTCGCCGTCGTGGAACCCGGTGTCGTCAACGCCGACCTCGCCCGCGCCGTCGCCGCCCGGGGGCTGTACTACCCGCCCGACCCCTCCAGCCGGGAGACGTGCACGATCGGCGGGAACATCGGCACCGCCTCCGGCGGGCTGTGCTGCGTCAAGTACGGCGTCACCGCCGAGTACGTCCTCGGCCTCGACGTCGTCCTCGCCGACGGCCGCCTCCTGCGCACCGGCCGCCGCACCGCCAAGGGCGTCGCCGGATACGACCTCACCCACCTGTTCGTCGGCTCCGAGGGCAGCCTCGGCGTCGTCGTCCGCGCCGTCCTCGCCCTCAAACCCGCCCCGCCCCGGCAGCTCGTGCTCGCCGCCGAGTTCCCCTCCGCCTCGGCCGCCTGCGAGGCCGTGTGCGCGATCACCGCCGAAGGCCACGTGCCCTCCCTGCTCGAACTCATGGACCGCACCACCGTCCGCGCCGTCAACGAGCTGTCCCGCATGGGCCTGCCCGAGACCACCGAGGCCCTCCTGCTCGCCGCCTTCGACACCCCGGACCCGGCCGCCGACCTCGCCGCCGTCGCCGCCCTGTGCCGCGCCGCCGGAGCCACCGAAGTCGTCCCCGCCGACACCGCCGCCGAGTCCGAACTCCTGCTCCAGGCACGGCGGCTGGCCCTCACCGCGCTCGAAGCGGTCAAGGGCACCACCATGATCGACGACGTGTGCGTACCGCGCTCCCGGCTCGGCGAGATGCTCGAAGGCATCGACCGCGTCGCCCGCAAGTACGCCCTGACCATCGGCGTGTGTGCGCACGCCGGGGACGGCAACACCCACCCCACCGTGTGCTTCGACGCCACCGACCCCGAGGAGACCGCACGGGCCCGCGCCTCCTTCGACGAGATCATGGCCCTCGGTCTCGAACTCGGCGGCACCATCACCGGCGAACACGGCGTCGGGCTGCTGAAGAAGGACTGGCTGGCGCGCGAACTCGGCCCCGTCGCCCTCGAACTGCACCGGGGCATCAAACGCACCTTCGACCCGCTCGGCCTCCTCAACCCCGGCAAGGTCTTCTGAACCACCCGGGCCCGTGGCCGGCGCCCGTCGGACGGCCCCGCAGCCGGCGCCCCAACCGGCCCCCGCCCCTCACTCGCCCTCGGCCGACTCGTCCGAGGGCCACGGGTCGCCCAGCCACAGGTCGTCCACCGGCAT
Source organism: Streptomyces sp. NPDC007088 (assembly GCF_042869355.1). NCBI lineage: Bacteria > Bacillati > Actinomycetota > Actinomycetes > Kitasatosporales > Streptomycetaceae > Streptomyces > Streptomyces sp. NPDC007088. Next base: position 12,539 of record NZ_JBIAFO010000030.1, on the reverse strand, counting down.
CGGGGACAGCAGGTGACGCAAGCCGTCCTCGATACCGAGGTGTTCGGCCTCCGTACCGGGCGGGACGATCCGCAGGGTGCGCTCCAGCCAGGCCGTCACGGGCAGCGCCGGAGCCTCCAGCAGCGCGTCCCCGTCCGGGGAGGTCAGCGCCATCAGCACGACCTCACGGCCCGCCACCTTCGTCGGCCACACCCGCACGTCCCCGTGCCCGCACGGCCGGAACACCCCCTCCACCAGCAGCTCCCGGGCGAAGGTCCACGCCACCGGACGCTCCGAGCCCAGGTGGAACACGATGTGCACCGCGTACGGATCGGCCGTCCGGTACGTCAGCAGCGCCGGTACCGCGACACTGCGCTCGGGCGACAGCACCAGCTTGAGTTCGAGTTCACGTTCCACCTCGGAGTGCGACACGGCTACCTCTGTTCCTTGTCCTCAAGACGGCCCCACAGCAGGCCCGTACAGGGGGAGAGGGCGGTCTGGGGCAAGCATTACGCGGGTTCGCCGGGTTTTCTTCATCAACCGCCGGTATTGCCCCCGGTCCGGCCGGACCCGCCCGCGCCGGGCCCCTGTTCTGGTAAATGTGGACCTCACCCCACTCACCGAGCAGATACGGGACGAGCGGATCATGAGCGCCCCCACTTCGGCAGCAGGCGACCCCAGTCCACCAGAGGGCTACTACCCGGACCCCTCCATCCCCGGGTACGTCCGCTACTGGGGCGGCACCGGCTGGGTCCCCGGCACCAGCCGCCCCGCCCCCGCCGACGGCGCCCCGCTCACCCCGCCGCCCGGATACCCGCGCCCCGCCCCCGCGCCCGCCCCGCGGGCGGCCGCTCCGGAAGAGACCGGGCCCCTGTTCTTCGACGGGCCGCAGAGCGAGGACGGGCCGCGCCAGTTCGGCCCCGAGTCGCAGGGGCAGCACGCCGCCCCCGCCGTACCGCCCGGCGGTTTCGGACCCGCCCCCACCTGGGGCGTCGACGTCGAGGACCAGCCCGGGTACGGCGCGGACGCCGAGCAGCGCGTCTCCTGGGGCTCCACCCCGCGGCCCTACCCCCACACGGCACCGGACGGCGATCGCACGCCCGAGCGCCGCGTCCCCCGTCCGGCGGAATCCCGCGAGAGCGCCACCGGGCAGGACCGGCCGCCGCTGGAACCGGTACGCCCGCAGGGCCCCGACACCCGGCAGCGCCCCGAGGGCACCGTCGCCCTGCACCGGCCCGCCGGACCCGTCGAACCCGTCCACCCGGGCGGGCGGCCGGCCGGACCGCCGGCCACCGGGCGCCCCGCGCCGCGTCGCGCCGAGGAGGCCGCCGCGCTGCCGCCCGGCCCGCGCGCCCCGCGCGCCGTCACCGGCGGTACGTCACGGGGCGAGGGCACCATGTCGCTGCGCGCCGCCGAGCAGGACCGGGCCGACCCACCGCCCCTCTCCCGGGAACCCGTCCACCCAGGGCCCGTCCACCCCCGGCCGGCCGATCCGCGACCGGTCCACCCGCGGCCCGCCACCCCGCAGACCGCCGACCCGATCCCCCGTCAGACGCCACCGGCCGCCGCCGTACCGGCCCCCGCTCCCGCACCGGCTCCCGCCCCCGCACCGGCCCCGGCACCGGCCCCCGCGCCGGGGCCCTCCTGGGTGCAGCAGGTGTCGGCGCTCGCCGGGCCCGAGCGCGCGGGAAGCGGCGGGCAGACCGCCCAGGACGGCGGCGAGCGGGTCGTGCCGTGGAAGCCGGTCACCACCGACCCCTTCGTGGCCGCCGCCCAGGCCCGCGCCGCCGCGCGGCCCGCGAGCCCCGGCCGCAGGCTGCTCGCCCGGATCTTCGACGGACTCCTGCTCGGCCTCCTGACCGGGGCCGCCGTCCTCCCGCTGGCCGGCCGCGCCGCCGACCACGTGCAGGCCAAGGTGGACGCGGCGAAACAGTCGGGACGCACCGTGGAGGTGTGGCTCCTCGACTCCACGACCGGCGCCTACCTCGGTGCCGCGATCGGTGTCCTGCTCGTCCTCGGCCTGCTCTACGACGTGTGGCCGACCGCGAAATGGGGCCGCACCCTCGGAAAGAGGCTCTTCGGGCTCCAGGTGCGGGACATCGAGGAGCACGAACCGCCCACCTTCGGCGCCGCCCTGCGCCGCTGGCTCGTCTTCAGCGTCCCCGGGCTGCTGCTGATCGGGGTGGTCGGCGTGGTCTGGGCACTGTTCGACCGGCCCTGGCGTCAGTGCTGGCACGACAAGGCGGCTCACACGTTCGTAGCACGTTAGGCCGCCGACTGGCCCACCGGCGGATGCGCGCCCGGCACCCGCGCGCTCGACTCGGGCCATGACGAGCGCACCGCCTCCGCCCGGCTCCGGCGACGAGCCGGACGACGACCCCTTCCGCAAGCGGCAGCCGCCCGCCGGCCAGGGCGGCGCCTCCGGCTCCCCGTACGACCCGCCGCCCGGCGAGGGCTCCCCGTACGGCGAGCCCGGAGCGGGCCGGGGCTACGACCCGCCGCCCGGCGCCCGGGGGGACGGCCAGGGCTCCCCGTACGACCCGCCGGGCCCCGGTTACGACCCGCCGGGCCCCGGTTCCCCGTACGGGCCGCCCGGCGGGACGCCGCCGCCCTACGGCGGGGAGCCCGGCTCCCCGTACGGCGGTGCCCCCGGCGGGGGCGATCCGCTCGCCGGGATGGCGCCGCTCGCGCCGAGCGGCAAGCGGGTCATCGCCCGGATCATCGACATGGTGATCGTCGGGATCGTCGTCTACCTGCTGTCCCTGCTCTTCAACGTCTCCGAGACCAACCCCGACCGGGGTGGCCGCGGTTCCTGGTTCGGCCAGTCCCTGCTCGCCGCGGTCCTCTACATCGCGTACGACGTGATCCTCACCGGTCGCGGCGGCCAGACCCCCGGCAAGCGGATCATGAAGCTGCGCGTCGCGCGGCTGGACAACGGCGCGACGCCCACCACCCAGGCGCTGTTCACCCGCGCCGCCGTCCTGTGGCTGCCGTTCGCCTTCTGCTGCGCCTGCGTGTGGACGGCGATCTGCGGCGGCTGGAGCTTCATCGACAAGCCGTACAAGCAGGGCCTGCACGACAAGGCGGCGAAGACGGTCGTCGTGTCCGTGTGACAGCGGGCGGGGGCGGGGGTGTGCCGGGCGGCCCGGGAAGGTCCCACCGCCCGGCCCCGTACGTCAGCCGCGGTCCGCCCGCACCGCCCTGGGCAGCGGACAGGGCCCGGTGACGGTCGCCGGGACCGTCGCCGAACTGCCCTGCCCCGCCCGGGAGATCAGCTCCGGCGCGCTGCGCGTGGACGCGCTCGCCGTACCGCTGAAGACGGGGAGGGGCCCGGACCCGGCGGTGGTGTCGTCCTGGCGCCCTGACCGGCCCTCGCCCGCGGTCCGCGAAACCGGCGGGGCGGGCTCAGCTGTGCAGCGAGTGCGCCGAACGCCGGGTCTCCGGGGCGGCGGCCGGGGCCGGTCGCCGCCGGGGCGGGGTGGGCGGGGTGTCCGCCCGGTGCCGCCGCGCGGCCGCGCCCCGGTGGGGGAGCACGACCGCGACGAGCACGCCGAGGGCGAGCGCGACCACCGCCGTCACGGCGACCGGGATCACCGCACTCGTACCCGAGAGCAGCAGCGTCGCGAGCGTCGTCAGGACGACGGTGGCGGAGCCGTAGGCAAGCTGTGCGTACGTCGGACGCGGCATGGCGTAACCGTCCTAGAGGCAAACGGGGGATGAGGGGGAACCGCACGAGGGGTCGGGGGCGCGGCTCTCTCCGGCTCCATGCCCGAGCCGCCCGGCGGGTAAGCGCGACCTGACGGACGGCGCGGGGGCACAGGGGGCGCACGGATTCACTCCGCCTCACCACGCCCGCGAGCGCCGCCTGTCCGCCGTTCGCGGACCGGCGCGGAACGTCGCGGAACCGACGCGCAACGGCCCCCGTCGCGGGGGACGCCCCGGCGCCCGGGGCCCCGCGCCGTGCGGAACCTCCCGCCTGACGGAACCCCTCGTTCCTGTTTCTTTACGACAAAGGACCTGAAACTTTGCTGTGAGTAACCTATTCGACTGGTCCAAGTCAAGGTCTGTCTTTTCCTTCGTATCTCCGGTCGAATACCGAATCACGTGTACCGCACGTGTGTTCCGGTCCGTCCAGGAGCGGTTGATGCTCCGTCGACTCCGGCCGGAACTCGGTTCCCGGGGAGGACAGCGCACAGGTGAGCAGACAACGGAGAGCCGTCAGAGCGGCCGCCGTCACGGTGGCGACCGCGGTGATAGGCGCCACCGCCGCGACGTTCGGGGTCGCACAGGCCGCCGACGGCCAGGTGGGCAGCAAGGACGGCCAGAAGATCGAGCGCCGCGATCCGGGGCTCGCGCACAAGGACGCCCAGCACGACCTGAAGGGCCCCTTCAGCAAGACGCAGGAGGCCCAGCGCCAGGAGGCCCTGGAGCAGGTCCTCTCGGGCGAGAAGAAGACCACCGCGCGCGGCGGTTCGAACGTCCTGAAGCTCGGCAAGAACAAGTACGTCGAGCTGGGCCGGGAGAAGACCGACAAGATCTTCACCATCCTCGCCGAGTTCGGCGATCAGGTCGATCCCAAGTACGGCGGCCAGCCCGGCCCGCTGCACAACCAGATCGCCGAGCCGGACCGGAAGAACGACAACTCCACCGACTGGCTCCCCGACTTCAACCAGAAGCACTACCAGGACCTGTACTTCTCGGACGCCAAGTCGGACAGCGTCCAGTCCCTCAAGAAGTACTACGAGAAGCAGTCCTCGGGCCGCTACTCGGTGGACGGCGAGGTCTCCGCCTGGGTCAAGGTGCCCTACAACGAGGCCCGTTACGGCTCGAACTACTGCGGCGACTCGACCTGCCCCACCGTGTGGGACCTCGTGCGCGACGGCGTCAACCAGTGGGTCGCCGACCGCAAGGCCGCCGGGCAGAGCACCGCGCAGATCAAGGCGGAACTGGCCGAGTACGACCAGTGGGACCGCTACGACTACGACGGCGACGGCAACTTCAACGAGCCCGACGGCTACATCGACCACTTCCAGATCGTGCACGCCGGTGAGGACGAGTCCGCGGGCGGCGGCGTCCAGGGCGAGGACGCGATCTGGGCGCACCGCTGGTACGCGTACGGCAGCAACGCCGGCGCCACCGGCCCGGCCGACAACAAGGCGGGCGGCACCCAGATCGGTGACACCGGCATCTGGGTCGGCGACTACACGATGCAGCCGGAGAACGGCGGCCTCGGCGTCTTCGCCCACGAGTACGGACACGACCTCGGTCTGCCGGACCTCTACGACACGACCGGCAAGGACGACAACTCCGTCGCCTACTGGTCGCTCATGTCCTCCGGCTCCTGGCTCGGCCGCGGCAAGGACGCCATCGGCGACCTGCCCGGCGACATGAACGCCTGGGACAAGCTCCAGCTCGGCTGGCTGAACTACGGCACGGCCAACGCCGCGAAGGGCTCGACCCACAAGCTGGGCGTCGCGGAGTACAACACCAAGGACAAGCAGGGCCTCGTCGTCAACCTGCCCGAGAAGCAGGTGACCACGACCGTGGTCAAGCCGGTCAGCGGCTCCAGCCAGTGGTGGTCGGGCAGCGGCGACAACCTGTCCAACACCCTGACCCGCTCCGTGGACCTCACCGGGAAGTCCACCGCCGCCCTGAACCTCAAGGGCTGGTGGGACATCGAGCAGAACTACGACTTCCTGTACGCCGAGGCGTCCACCGACGGCGGCGCCAACTGGACCCCGCTGGACGGCACCGCCAACGGCAAGCCGCTCCCGCGCGACGGCGGCGACAAGCCGGCCCTCAGCGGCACCTCCGGCTCCTACCTCGACCTCTCCTACCCGCTGGACGCCTACGCGGGCAAGAAGATCGACCTGCGCTTCCGCTACCTCACCGACGGCGGCGTGGCGCAGAAGGGCTTCGCGGCCGACGACCTCGCGATCACCGCGGACGGCGCCACGCTGTTCTCGGACGACGCCGAGAACGGCGACAACGGCTGGAGCGCGAAGGGCTTCTCCCGCATCGGCGAGTCCTTCACCAAGGACTACGCGCAGTACTACATCGCGGAGAACCGCCAGTACGAGTCCTACGACACGACGCTGAAGACCGGCCCGTACAACTTCGGCTGGTCCACCACCCGCCCCGACTGGGTCGAGCACTTCTCGTACCAGCCCGGACTCGTGATCTGGAAGTGGGACACCTCCCAGGCCGACAACAACACCTCGGACCACCCCGGTGAGGGCCTCATCCTCCCCGTGGACTCCCACCCCAAGGCCGAGAAGTGGTCGGACGGCACCCTGATGCGCAACCGCATCCAGCCTTACGACGCCGCCTTCAGCTGGTACCCGTCGGCGGGCTTCACCCTGCACAAGAACGGCGTCGCGGCCAAGATCAAGGCCAAGGCCGGCGTGCCGGTCTTCGACGACCACCGCAACACCTACTACGACCCGGCGAACAAGACGGGCAGCGTCAAGGTCACTGACACCAACACGACGATCTCCATCCTGAGCCAGCCGCTGAGCGGCTCGACGATCACCGTGCACGTGGACCGGGCCACACTGAAGAAGTAACACCGCAGGTCAGAGCATGATCGGCCGTCGCCCTCTAGCGGGCGGCGGCCGATCGCGTTTCAATGCGTCAGTGAAGTCCTTATTGACGCGACGTCTCACGGGGGTGTGACAGCGATATGGCCGGCTCAGGATTCTGCATATTGCCGGGCGGTGACGTGGTCGTCGCCCTGACCCTGCCCAGCCCGCACGGCGAACGCGGCGGCGGCCGCGGCGGCGCCACGGGCGAGGGCCGCGGCGAGAGCAAGGTACGCGTGCTCGTGCACGCCAAGAACCGGGCCCGCGCCCTCACCAGGCTGCGCAACCTCGGGCTGCGCGCCGTCTACCTCCGGGGCAACGCCCACCCGCCGACCCCGGACGAGATCACCGCCGTACTGCACCACCCCGAGGGGCTGCTGTGGCGCACCGCCCCGGACGACGTACGCGAACTGTGGCACCCCATAGCGGCCCTGCTGCGCCCGGCGGGCCTGGCCTGAGCGGGGCCCGAGCGGGGGCCGGGACACCTTCCGGGCCTCTGCCCAGGCCCTTCAGGCCGTCCAGGCGGCCCAGGCCGTTCAGGCCACGACGGGCTTCCCGGTCAGCGTCACCCCGGCCGCGTCCAGCTCCTTGAGCGCCTCCTCGGTGGACTCGCGGGCCACCCCGGCCGTCAGCTCCAGCAGCACCCGGGTGCGGAAACCCTCACGGGCCGCGTCCAGCGCCGTCGCCCGCACGCAGTGGTCGGTCGCGATGCCCACGACGTCGACCTCGGTCACCTCGTGGGCCCGCAGCCAGTCCGCGAGGTTCGCCCCGTTCTCGTCGGCGCCCTCGAAACCGCTGTAGGCCGCCGCGTACGCGCCCTTGTCGAAGACCGCGTCGACGGCCCCCGAGGCGACCGCCGGGGCGAAGTTCGGGTGGAAGCCGACCCCCTCGGTGCCCTGCACGCAGTGCGGCGGCCACGAGTGGCGGAAGTCCGGGTGCTCGGAGAAGTGGTCGCCCGGCGCGATGTGCGCGTCCCGGGTCGCGATCACGTGCTGGTAGCCGGCCGGGGCCTGCGCCACCAGCTCGGTGATCGCGGCGGCCACGTCCGCCCCACCGCTCACCGCGAGCGAGCCCCCTTCGCAGAAGTCGTTCTGGACATCGACGACGATCAACGCGCGGCGCATGAGACGTGCCCTTCGGCTGGAGTGCGGGGGAGGGGGAACCGGCTGCCGAGCGTAGCCACTCGACGGCCCGGCCGGGAGGGGTGCGCACCGCCCGCCCGCGCCCGGCCGCCCCCCGGCGGTGGCGGGCGGCGCCTCACCGGTACTCGGTCGCGAGGACCGGCTCGCCGCGCGAGAGCTGGATCGCGGACAGCGGCAGGCTCTCACGGGCCGCGCGGTGCCGGTCGCGCACGGTGTCCAGCGGCTCCCTCGCCAGGATCTCGCCGTCCTTCACCAGCCGCACCAGCAGCAGGTCACCGGCCAGCTCCTCGGGCACCGGGCCCGTCCCGACGACCTCGGCCTCGGCCACGCCCTGCTCGTCGCGGCGGCGCGCCGCCCACTTGCGGCCACCGATCGAGGTCTTGCCGCCCAGCGACTTCTTCGCCACCGGCTCCAGCGGGGCGTCCGGCCGCGCCGAGCGGGCCCGCGCCACCAGCTTGTAGACCATCGAGCACGTCGGGTGCCCGCTGCCCACCACGAGCTGCGTGCCCACCCCGTACGCGTCGACCGGCGCCGCCGCCAGCGAGGCGATCGCGTACTCGTCGAGGTCCGAGGTCACCACGACCTTCGTGTCCTTCGCGCCCAGCTCGTCGAGCTGCTGACGCACCCGGTGCGCGACCAGCAGCAGATCGCCCGAGTCGATGCGCACCGCGCCCAGCCCCGGCCCCGCCACCTCGACCGCCGTCCGCACCGCCTGCGTCACGTCGTACGTGTCCACCAGCAGCGTCGTGTCCGCGCCCAGCGAGGCCACCTGCGCGCGGAACGCGTCCCGCTCGTCGTCGTGGACGAGGGTGAAGGCGTGCGCGCTGGTGCCCGTCGTCGGGATGCCGTAGCGGAAACCGGCCGCGAGGTTCGAGGTCAGCGAGAAACCACCGACGTACGCGGCCCGCGAGGCGGCGACCGCGGCCAGTTCGTGGGTGCGGCGCGCGCCCATCTCGATGAGCGGCCGGCCACCCGCGGCCGAGGCCATCCGCGAGGCGGCGGCGGCGATCGCCGAGTCGTGGTTGAGGATCGAGAGGATCACCGTCTCCAGCAGCACGCACTCCGCGAAGGTGCCCTCGACGCGCAGCAGCGGGGAGCCGGGGAAGTACACCTCGCCCTCCGGGTAGCCCCAGATGTCGCCGGAGAAGCGGTAGTCCGCGAGCCAGTCCACGGTGGCCTCGTCGACCACCCGGTGCGCGCGCAGGTACTCCAGCATGTCGGGCTCGAAGCGGAAGTTGCGCACCGCGTCGAGCACCCGGCCCGTACCGGCCACCACCCCGTAGCGGCGCCCCTCGGGCAGCCGCCGGGTGAAGACCTCGAAGACCGAACGCCGGTCGGCCGTGCCCGAGGCCCGCGCGGCCTGGAGCATCGTCAGCTCGTAGTGATCCGTGAAGAGCGCTGTCGACGGGACATCCACCGGCAGGCCAAGGTCCGCTGTGTTCATACGACGGGATGCTACCCCAATTAACGTCAGAGTGACGATTTCAAATCGGCGGAATCCGCACGCCGCATCCGGGCGGGTGGGCCGTTCGTGCGGCCCCGCCGCCGGAGTGGCAGCATGGGCACCGTGAGTGCGTCCCTCTCCTTCCCGCCCGCCCCCGCCCGCCCCCGTCCCGCGACGGCCCGCGCGGCCTCCCCCGCACCGATGGAGGTCGAGCGCCCCGAAGCGGAGGGCGAGGTCTTCGAGGTCCCCGAGTCGGACGTCCCCTGGATCACGCTGGTCCACAACGACCCCGTCAACCTGATGAGCTACGTGGCCTACGTCTTCCAGACCTATTTCGGCTACTCCAAGGACAAGGCCACCAAACTGATGCTCGACGTCCACAACAAGGGGCGCGCCGTCGTCTCCTCCGGCTCGCGCGAGGAGATGGAACGCGACGTCCAGGCCCTGCACGGCTACGGCCTGTGGGCCACCCTCCAGCAGGACCGCGACTGATGCCGGGGCTCTTCGAACGCACCCCGGACGGCGGCGCGGCCCTCACCCTGGACCCGGTGGAGATCAGCATCCTGCGCTCCCTGTCCGTCCAGCTCCTCGAACTCGTCGGACCGGGCACCGAGCCCTCCGACGACCCCTTCGCCGAACTCTTCGCCGAGGGTCCGAGCGCCCCGCCCTCCGACCCCGTACTGCGCCGCCTCTTCCCCGACGCGTACGGCGGTCCCGGTGACCGGGAGACCCAGGAGCTGAAGGAGGCGGCCGCCGAGTTCCGCCGCTACACCGAGAACGACCTGCGCGCGAAGAAGCGGGAGGACGCGCTCGCCGTCGTCCACGCCCTCGACGCCCTGCCGACCGCCTCGGACGGCAGCGGCCGCCTGCATGTCCAGGGGCCGGCGGCCCAGACCTGGCTGCGCACCCTCAACGACCTGCGGCTCGCCCTCAGCACCCGGCTCGACATCACCGCCGAGGACGACACCGACGCCCTCTACCGCCTCCCGGACAGCGACCCCCGCAAACCGATGGTCATGGCCTACCTGTGGCTCGGCGGACTCCAGGAGACCCTCGTCGAGACGCTGCTGCCCTGACCTGACGCGGGGCGGGCGCGGCGGACGTACCGCCTCGCGGGGAGGGCGACGTGCGTCGCGCCCTGCCGGGAGGCCGGCGTGTGTCGCGCCTTGCCGGGAGGCCGGCGTGTGTCTCGCCCTGCCGGGAGGCCGGTGCCCGCCTCGCCCCGTCCCTCGCAATGCCGGCTCCCGCAGCGCCCCGAGGCCGTGGCCGGGAAGCGGTCCGCGTCCTCCCCGGGATGGGGCGGACACGCCGGTGCGTCTTCCCGCGCTCCGCCACGGCGGCCGTCCCGGGTTGGGGCGGACGCGCCGGTGGGCGGCCGGGAAACGGAGCCCGCGTCCGGTGGCCCCCAGCCTGCCCGCGTCCGCCCGGACCGCGTCTGACCTGCGCGCGAGCGCCCGCCCGCACGCTCAGCGGACACTCAAATCCGGATAACGATCAGGTCACCGCCGCTGTCGCGTCTGCCCGCTCGCGTCGCTTTCCTCCGCTCCTCCCCGTGGACTTCGCCACACCGGCTCCCGGCGATCCCCCGCTCCGGCGTGGTAAATCTGCTCATCCGCCCGGAGCGTCCACCCATGACGTTCCGGGGGCGCCCAGGCCGGAAGAACCCGGCCGGCAACCAGCTCCATCCATCCGGGGGGATCGGGACCCGATCCGCGGTCGCGGGGACGACTGCGCGGATCGACATGGAGAAAGGCGCAGACCATATGACTTCGACGCAGATCGACACACCCGGCGAGGACGCGCCGGAGCCCGTCAAGGGCGGCACGGCGCCCGGCTCACCACCACCCGGCGAGGGCTACCAGCGTGGGCTCGGCTCCCGCCAGATCCAGATGATCGCCATCGGCGGCGCCATCGGCACCGGCCTCTTCCTCGGCGCGGGCACCGCGATCTCGAAGGCCGGGCCCAGCCTCATCCTGGCCTACGCGGCCGCCGGCCTGGTCATCTACTTCATCATGCGGGCCCTGGGCGAACTCCTCATGTACCGGCCGGTCTCCGGCTCGTTCTCCGAGTACGCCCGCGAGTTCCTCAACCCCTTCTTCGGCTTCGTCACCGGCTGGACGTACTGGCTGTTCTGGGTCGTCACCGGCATCACCGAGGTCACCGCCGCCGCCAAGTACATGACGTACTGGTTCGCCGTCCCGCAGTGGGTCTCCGCGCTCCTGTTCACCGTCATCCTCTACGGCGTGAACCTCATCTCCGTGAAGCTCTTCGGCGAGCTGGAGTTCTGGTTCTCGATGGTCAAGGTCACCGCGATCGTCGGCATGATCCTCATCTGTCTCGGCATCCTCACCGTCGGCTTCTCCGACGCCGGGGACACCGCCTCCGTCAGCCACCTGTGGAGCGACGGCGGCTTCTTCCCCGAAGGCATCTCCGGCACCCTCATGACGCTCCAGATCGTCATGTTCGCCTTCCTCGCCGTCGAACTCGTCGGCGTCACCGCCGGGGAGTCCAAGGACCCGGAGAAGACCCTGCCCAGGGCCATCAACACGGTGCCCTGGCGCATCGCCGTCTTCTACATCGGCGCCCTGATCATGATCCTGTCCGTCGTGCCCTGGAGCGAGTTCGAGCCCGGCGTCTCCCCGTTCGTCGCCGCCTTCCAGAAGATGGGCCTCGGCGTCGGCGCCGCCATCGTCAACTTCGTCGTGCTGACCGCCGCGCTCTCCTCCTGCAACTCCGGCATGTACTCCACCGGCCGCATGCTGCGCGACCTCGCGCTCAACGGACAGGGCCCGGCCCTCTTCACCCGCCTCACCCGCAGCGGCACCCCGCTCGTCGGCACCACCTTCTCCGCCGCCCTCATGCTCGTCGGCGTCTGGATCAACTACCAGTGGCCCGGCAAGGCCTTCGACTACGTCGTGTCCTTCGCCACCATCTCCGGCATGTGGGCCTGGATCATGATCCTGCTCTGCCAGATCCGCTACCGCCGCAAGGCCGACCGCGGCGAACTCCCGCTCTCCACCTTCCGCGCCCCCGGCGCCCCCTGGACCAGCTACTTCGCCCTCGCCTTCCTCGGCCTCGTCATCGTCATGATGGGCATCGACAAGGACAACAGGGTCTCCCTGTACGGCGCCCCCATCTGGGCCGCCCTCCTCGTCGCCTCCTACTACGTCCTGCGCGCCCGCAACCCGGAGGCGTTCACCCGCAAACCGGTCGCCCACCCCGAGCGGACGGCCCCGGCGGAGAGCTGAGCGCCCCCGCAGCGCCCTCCCCCTCCCGGGGGGGGGGGGGGGGGCGCGCCCGGCGCCCCGGGGGGGCCCCGCCCCCCCCCGGGGCCCCCCGGGGCGGGGGGGGGCGCGCGCGGCCCCCCCCCCCCGGGCCGGAACGCCCGCGGCG
>NZ_JBIAFO010000029.1:0-60018 GCF_042869355.1 Streptomyces sp. NPDC007088 | reverse complement strand
CGGTTACATTCCGAACCCGGAAGCTAAGCCTCGTAGCGCCGATGGTACTGCAGGGGGGACCCTGTGGGAGAGTAGGACGCCGCCGAACAATTTTTTGCTGGGAGAGCCCCGCACCTTATGGTGCGGGGCTTTTCCGCGTTCCGGGGCCATACCGCGCCGGAGGATTCCGGAGCCCGCGTCCCGGACCTGACTGAGGTATTCGGGGCCCGCTGAGTCCGGCTCCCCGCGAGCACGAAGAAGCGGCCCCCACGCGTTATCAGAGCCGGCCGGCCGCCTTGAGCGCCAGATACGTGTCCGCGAGAGCCGGGGGCAGCTCGTCCGGCACGGCGTCGACCACCGTCACGCCCCGACGCGTCAACTGCTCGGCGACTCTGGCCCGTTCGGCCAGATGCTGTTCCGCGGCGGCCGCCCGGTACACCGCGTCCACATCGCCACGGGCCGAAGCCATCCCCCGTACCTCGGGGTCCGCCACCGAGGCCAGTACCAGGCGATGCCGCTTGGTGAGCTGAGCCAGGACGGGGAGGAGACCCTCCTCGACCGGGGCGGCCTCCAAGGTGCTGACGAGGACGACCAGCGCGTCGCGCGACGCACTGCGCAGAGCGGCCCCGGCCAGCCCCCTCGTGTCCGTCTCCACCAGCTCGGGCTCCAGCGGAGCCAGCGCCGACACCAGCGCGGGCAGCAGATCATGAGCCGACCTGCCCTTCACCAGGGCGCGCACCCGGCGGTCGTACGCCAGGAGATCCACCCGGTCACCCGCCCGGGAGGCCAGCGCGGCCAGCAGCAGGGCGGCGTCCATCGCCGCGTCCAGACGAGGAGCGTCACCCACCCGCCCCGCCGACGTACGGCCCGTGTCGAGGACGATGAGGATGCGCCGGTCACGCTCCGGGCGCCACGTACGCAGCGCCGTCGACCCGCGGCGTGCCGAAGCGCGCCAGTCGATGGAGCGGGTGTCGTCACCGGGCACGTAGTCGCGGAGGCTGTCGAACTCCGTACCCGCGCCGCGCGTCAACGTACTCGTACGACCGTCCAGTTCCCGCAACCGGGCCAGCCGGGACGGCAGATGGCGACGGCTCGCGAACGCCGGCAGGACCCGTACCTGCCACGGAACGGCGTGACCGCCCTGACGCGCCGCCAGGCCCAGCGGCCCGAACGAGCGGACGGTGACGCGCACCGCGTCGCGGTCCCCGCGTCGCGAGGGCCGCAAGGACGTCGTGAGCCGCCTGCGTTCCCCGCCCGGCACCCGCACTCGGTGACGCGCCGCTTCGTACGAGGTGCCCGGCGCCCAGGCGCTCGGCGGCCAGGCGTCCCGAACTCGGGCGCGCAGTAGGCGTTTTGACGGGTTGGTGAGCGTCAGGCCCACCTCGGCAGGCTCGCCAAGTCGAACTGACGTATCACCAGAACGGGTGAAAGAGAGGGATTTGACTGGCGCGGCCAGGGCGTAGTCGCACACCATTGCGAGTGCGAGGGGAGTGTTGACCGCGAGCAGTCCCGTCCAGCTGGGTTCGAGGATGCCTACGGGAAGAGAGCCGATCGCCGCGAGGAGGGCGGCCCGTCCGGTGATAGCCATGAGTCCTCGGATCAGCGTGGTACGGCGACGTGGTGGAGCAGTGTCGAGATGACGGAGTCGGCTGTCACGCCTTCCATCTCCGCCTCCGGGCGCAGGGCGACGCGGTGGCGGAGAGTCGGCAGGGCCAGGGCTTTGACATCGTCGGGGATGACGTAGTCGCGGCCGGTGAGCCAGGCCCAGGCGCGGGCCGCGGACAGCAGTGCGGTGGCGCCGCGTGGAGAGACGCCCAGGGTCAGGGACGGCGATTCACGGGTGGCGCGGCACAGGTCCACGACGTACCCCGCTATCTCGGGGGAGACCGAGGTCTTGGCCACGGCCTCGCGGGCGGCCTCCAGATCGGCTGCCGTGGCGACCGGTCGCAGGCCGGCGGCCGCGAGGTCACGGGGGTTGAAGCCGTCCGCGTGGCGCAGCAGTACGCCGATCTCGTCCTCGCGGGAGGGGAGCGGCACGTTCAGTTTGAGCAGGAAGCGGTCCAGTTGGGCCTCGGGGAGAGGGTAGGTCCCCTCGTACTCCACGGGGTTCTGGGTCGCTACGACCAGGAAGGGATCGGGCAGGGCGCGGGAGACGCCGTCCACCGTGACCTGCCTCTCCTCCATGGCCTCCAGAAGGGAGGACTGGGTCTTGGGCGGGGTGCGGTTGATCTCGTCCGCGAGCAGGAGGTGGGTGAAGACAGGACCGGGCTGGAAGGAGAACCGGGAGGAACGGGCGTCGTAGACGAGCGATCCGGTGATGTCGCCGGGCATCAGATCGGGGGTGAACTGCACGCGCTTGGTGCCGAGTTCGAGTGAGGCGGCCAGGGCTCGCACCAGGAGGGTCTTGGCGACGCCGGGGACACCTTCGAGCAGCACATGGCCCCGGCACAGGAGGGCGACGACGAGACCCGTCACGGTCGCGTCCTGGCCCACCACCGCCTTGGCGATCTCCGTGCGCAGGGATTCGAGTGCCGCGCGGGCCTGGTCCGCGTCGCCGGGGACGGAGGCGGTCGGGGCGGTCATGAGGTGCGTACCTCTCTTTCGAGGGCGTCGAGCCGGTCGGCGAGGGTGACAAGTGCGAGGTCGGTCGTGGGTGGCGGGCCGAAAAGGAGGGCGGCGAGGGTGTCGGGGGCGCTCGTGCGGAGCCTGGCCTCGACGGGCGGCAGCAGTGTCTCCGGCAGGTGCGCCTCGGCGGCGGGGAGGCCGAGTGCGGCGGCGAGCCGGGCGCGGGCCGCCGCGCGGAGAGTTTGCGCGGCGCGGTCCCTGGCGTCCGCCTTGCGGTAGAGACGGGCGCGGCCCTCGACGGTCTCGGAGGCGCGTACCGCCACCGGGAGGCTCTCCTCGACGAGCGGGCCGAGCCGGCGGGAGCGCCACAGGGCGGTCAGGAGGGCCGCGACACCGAGTTGGAGTGTGCCCCAGCGCCAGCCGGACGGGATGAGGTCGAAGAAGCTCTGGTTGCCCTCGGCGCCGGAGGAGTCGGTGCCGGGGTCGTCGGCGGAAGGGAGGTACCAGACCAGATGAGGGCGGGAGCCGAGGAGTTGGAGAGCGAGCGAGGCGTTGCCGCGCTCGTCGAGACGGTCGTTGGCCAGGATGCCGGCGGCGCCGAGGACCACCGTGTCGCCCTGGACGGCCTTCCGGTCGTGCGGCCTGCCGGGCGCCGCCGGTACGTCCTGGCGTGGCGGTACGGCGGTGTTCGGCAGGCGCAGGACCGTGGGGGTGCCCTCGCTCAGGTAGCAGAGGTCGGCCCCGGCGCGGGTGGTGGAGTAGCGCAGTCCGCCGGTCGACAGCGGGCCGGCGCGGCGGGCCTGCGGCAGGTCGCAGGAAGGGGTGAGGCCGGTGGAGCCGCTGGTCCCCACGAAGGTGACGTCGGGCAGGAGATCCCGCGTCGAGACGGTGGGGGCGACGAGGACCGTGCGGGCGTCCGAGGCCGTGAAGGTGCGCCGGAGAGCGGTTCTGCCCTCGGCGCTGAGCGCGTCGGGGCGGGCGACGAGGAGGGTGCTGTCGGGGCGGAGGGCCGCGCGGGCCTCGGCGAGGGTGGTCACGACGCGGGTCGTGACGTTCCGGTCCTTGAGCAGTTCGGCGACGGCCCTGCTGCCCTGCGGGTCCGCGGAGCGTGGATCGAGCCGGCCGTGCTGGGCGCCCGAGCGGGCCAGGGCTATCGCGAGCGCCGCGACCAGCAGGATCGCGAAGCCGATGAGCAGGCCCCGGTTGCGGGTCCATATCTGCCGGGGCGACCTGTTCAGCGGCGTGGAGCCCGAGGGCGTGGACGACGGCGCGACGGTGTCGCCCGTGGTCCTCATGCCGCCCGTGGTGCCCGTGGTGCCCTTGGCCCCCGTGGTTCCTGTGATCCCCGTGGTCATCGGACGGCGCCCCCGTCCGTCGTGAGGGCCGGGCGGCTGTGCCCGAGGTCGGTGTCCAGGGCGGTCAGCCGCTCGTACAGCGAGGCGTCGGCGCTGTGGCCGCCGTACGCGACCGCGTCGAAGTCCCGGGCGGCGGAGCGCAGTTGCCCGCCGTACGCGGGGAGGCAGCGGCCGGCTTCGGCGGCGGCCTCGTCGGCGGTGCGTCCGGGGCGCGGGTCGAGCAGGGCGCGCTCCTCCAGCGCGCGGAAGACGGCGCGCATGCGTTCCTGTACGGCCGCGTTCCAGTGGCCGCGGGCGGCGTGGGCCTCCGCCGTCGCCCGGTGCTCGGCCGCGCTGCGCGGGCGGGTGTCGAAGAGCGGGGCCGCGGGGGTGGTGCGGGAGCGGCGCGGGGAGCCGAGCCGCCACCACAGGGCCAGCAGGGCGAGAGCGACGACGAGGACGACGGCCACGAGCCCCAGGGTGCCCCCCGGGGTCGCCCCGGCGGCACGGTCGAGGAGGTCGCCGGCCCAGCCCCAGAAGCGGTTGAGGGCGCGCTGGAACAGGTTGGGATCGTGCTCGTGGTACATCGGCCTGCTCAGCTCGCGCTCCGCGGCCCGGCGGGCGTCCTCGGCCGGAACGGTCAGCGGTGGCGTGTCCGTGTCGCGCGCGAGGCCGCCGAAGGCCGCCCAGGACGCCGCTCCCCCCGTGGCTGTCACCCCGTCAGCTCCCGGGGGCGGTGTCGGAGCGGCCGGTGGCCTGCCGGGCCGCGGCCGAGGCGAGTTCGATGTCCAGGGCCTCGCGGCGGATGCGCTGGTCGACGTAGAGGAGGACCGTCACCCCCGCGGTGATCGGGAAGGTGAAGGTCGTGGCGATCACGGTCCCGACGGCCGAGACGATCAGGTAGGCCCAGCCGAAGTCGCCGCCCTCGATGAGGAAGTTGCCGGCCTGGTCACCGCCGGTCATCGCGGCGATCAGGCCGAAGGGGATGCCGACGATGCCCTGGATCATGACCGCGAGGACCATGGTGAGCAGCTGGATGCCGAAGACCCGCCACCAGGAGCCCCTGACGAGCTTCGCCGAGCGGCGCAGCGAGGCGATCACGCCCTGCTTCTCCAGCATCAGCGCGGGGGAGGCCAGGACGAACCGGACGTAGAGCCAGACGGCGAGGACGAGTCCGGCGAGGCCGCCCAGGACCGCCAGGGCGAGACCGCCGTCGGTCGGGCCGACGGCGCTCACCACGATGCCGGGGACGGTGCAGACGAACACGGTCGCGACGACGATCACCGGGACGAGGAGGGTCACGCCGAGCAGGCGCCACAGTTGCGGGCGGGCGTCGCGCCACGCCTCGCCCGTCGTCGCAGGCCGGTCGATGACGGCCCGGCTGATGATCATGGTGAGCATGGCCGTCGCGACGATCGTCCCGAGCAGGGCGATGAGCTGGACGACGGCGCTGCCCGCCAGGGTGGCACCGAGGGCGTCGCTGATCTCACTGAAGCTGGCCGAGGGGTCGTCCAGGGCTTCGGGGTCGAGGGAGTCCAGGAAGAGGCCCTGGACCAGGACCGACAGGACCTGGGTGACGGCGGCGACGGTCAGGGAGATGCCGAGGACGGGGCGCCAGTAGGCGCGCATCGTGGAGACCGCGCCGTCGAGTATCTCGCCGACGCCGAGCGGGCGCAGCGGGATGACGCCCGGCTTGGCCGCGGGAGGCGGCCCTCCCCAGCCCGCGGGCCCACCGGCCCAGCCGCCGCCGGGAGCGCCCCAGTTGCCGCCGGGGCCGCCCTGACCGGGGCCGGCGGGCGGACCGGGCGCAGGAGCCGGCGGCGGGGTGTGTGGGGCGCCCCAGTTCTGCGGCCCCGGCGGAGGGGGCGGGCCCTGCTGGGGCGGCACCTGCGGCTGCCGGGGCCGCTGTCCGGGAACACCGGCGGGCGACTGCGGGTCCGGGCCGGGGACGCCGGGAGCCGCCCAGGAGGCGGGGGGCGGCTGCTGCTTCGACCACTGGTCACCGGCCGGACGGCCGTCCGCCGGGCCGCTCGCGCCGCGGTCGTCCTGGCCCTGGGCGCCCTCGGCCTGGGCCTGGGGAGCGTCCCCGGCCCGCACGCCTCGGCTCCGGGCCTCCTGGTCCTGCGCGTCCCGGACATGGTCGTCCTGGCCCTGTGCGCTCCGGTCCGGACCGTTCGAGGGGCCCGGTCCGGGCGAGGCCCAGCCCGGAGTGTCGTTCATCGTCGCTCCTTCACGGTGCCCGGCCGCGGTCGCGGCGGCAGCTTGGCTGCCATCGTGTCATGGGGGCGCGCCCGGCGAACCGGGTGCCGCTGGGGCTGCGCGTCTTCAATTGTCCGGCTCCCAGGGGGCAGACTGAGCGGATGGCCGATCCGCACGCGCGAGCTGCGCAGACCACCCCGCCCCCCGACATATCCGCGATCCGCTGGGAGGAGCCGCCCGAAGGGCCCGTCGTGGTCCTCCTCGACCAGACCCGGCTGCCGGCCGAGGAGGCCGAGCTGGTGTGCACGGACGCGCCCGCGCTGGTCCAGGCGATCCGCACCCTCGCGGTACGCGGGGCGCCCCTGCTCGGCATCGCCGGAGCCTACGGGGTGGCGCTCTCGGCCGCCCGGGGCTTCGACGTGGACGAGGCCGCCGACGCCCTCGCGGGAGCGCGGCCCACCGCCGTGAACCTCGCCCGGGGCGCGCGCCGGGCCCAGCGTGCCTTCGGTGCGGCGCTCGCGGCGGGCGAGGACCGCGCCGGTGCGGCCGCCGCGGCGCTCGTGGAGGCCCGCGCCCTGCACCGGGAGGACGCGGCGGCGTCCGCGGCGATGGCCGGGTACGGTCTGGCCCTGCTCGACGAACTGCTGCCGGGCGGCGGCCACCGGCTGCTCACGCACTGCAACACCGGCGCGCTCGTGTCCGGCGGGGAGGGCACGGCCTTCGCGGTCGCGCTCGCCGCTCACCGGCAGGGGCGGCTGCGGCGGCTGTGGGTCGACGAGACGCGGCCGCTGCTCCAGGGGGCGCGGCTGACCGCGTACGAGGCGGCGCGGCGCGGAATGGCGTACACCTTGTTGACGGACAGCGCGGCGGGTTCACTGTTCGCGGCGGGAGAGGTGGACGCCGTGCTGATCGGCGCCGACCGGATCGCCGCGGACGGGTCGGTGGCGAACAAGGTGGGGAGTTATCCGCTCGCGGTGCTCGCCCGCTATCACCACGTGCCGTTCGTCGTGGTCGCTCCGGTCTCCACGGTGGATCTCGGGACGCCGGACGGCGGGGCGATCGAGGTCGAGCAGCGCGGTGGCCACGAGGTCACCGAGATCGCCGCCCCGCACGCGCGGGTCCCGGGGGTCGAAGCGGGTTCGGGGGTGCCGCTGGCGCCCCTGGGGACGCAGGCGTACAACCCCGCGTTCGACGTGACGCCGCCGGAACTGGTGACCGCGATCGTCACGGAGGAAGGGGTGGTCTCCCCGGTCACGGGGCCCGCCCTGCGAGAGCTGTGTGCCAGGTCACGTCAGGTAACGATGAGCTAATGGGATGATGTCAGGCATGAAGGGACGAGTCCTTGTCGTCGACGACGACACCGCACTGGCCGAGATGCTCGGCATTGTGCTGCGTGGTGAAGGTTTCGAGCCGTCGTTCGTGGCGGACGGGGACAAGGCGTTGGCTGCCTTCCGCGACACCAAGCCCGATCTGGTGCTGCTGGACCTGATGCTGCCCGGGAGGGACGGCATCGAGGTGTGCCGGCTCATCCGTGCGGAGTCGGGCATCCCCATTGTGATGCTCACGGCCAAGAGCGACACGGTGGACGTGGTGGTGGGCCTGGAGTCCGGGGCCGACGACTACATCGTGAAGCCGTTCAAACCGAAGGAGCTGGTGGCGCGTATCCGGGCGCGGCTGCGCAGGTCGGAGGAGCCGGCCCCCGAGCAGCTGACGATCGGCGATCTGGTGATCGACGTGGCCGGTCACTCCGTGAAGCGGGAGGGGCAGTCGATCGCGCTGACCCCGCTGGAGTTCGACCTGCTGGTCGCGCTCGCCCGCAAGCCCTGGCAGGTGTTCACCCGTGAGGTGCTGCTGGAGCAGGTGTGGGGATACCGGCACGCGGCCGACACGCGGCTGGTCAACGTGCACGTCCAGCGCTTGCGCTCGAAGGTCGAGCGGGACCCGGAGCGGCCCGAGATCGTGGTGACCGTGCGCGGTGTCGGCTACAAGGCCGGACCGAGCTGACATGTCCCGGGACAGTGCCGCTTCGGCGACCGGCCGGACACCGGCGGGGCCGCCCGAGCGGACCGTCCGGGGCAGGGGTACGCGGCTGGGCCGCCTCGTGGACGGGGGCCGGGTTCTGGGTGGCGGGGTGAACGGCAGCCCGTTCCTGCGCCTGTTCACGCGCTGGGTGCGGCGTCCGCTGCTGCCCGCGGTGCGGTTGTGGCGCCGCAACCTCCAGCTCAAGATCGTGGTGACGACGCTCCTGATGTCGATGGGCGTCGTGCTGCTGCTCGGCTTCGTCGTCGTCGGCCAGGTGCGCAACGGGCTGCTCGACGCGAAGGAGAAGGCCGCCCAGAGCCAGGCCAGGGGCGGGTTCCTCGTCGCCCAGGAGCAGGCCAACGCGGCCGGAGCGCTGGGCGGCGCCGACGACGGTTCCGGCGGCGAGGCCGCGCCCGACGACGGCGCCCCGCAGAACGTCATCCAGTGGTTGTCGAAGCTCACCACCCAGCTGTCCAGTGGGGGCCAGGGCTCCTTCGACGTCGTCACCCTCGGCGCGAGGTACACCGGTGACTCGACCAGCAGCCGGGGGCCGCGGGTCTCGGGCGGGGTGCAGCCGTTCGAGAGCGTCCCCGCCGCGCTGCGCGACGAGGTGACGCGCAGCAGCGGCGCGCTGCGCAGCTACACCCGCGTCGTCTACATCAACGGGGAGCAGCCGAAGCCCGCCCTCGTGATCGGCCGGGAGCTGAACGACCCGACCGGGACGCCCTACCAGCTGTACTACCTGTTCTCCCTGGAGCAGGAGGAGAAGACGCTCAGCCTGGTCAAGACGACCCTCGCGACGGCCGGGATGTTCGTCGTCGTGCTGCTCGGCGCCATCGCCTGGCTCGTGGTGCGGCAGGTCGTGACCCCGGTGCGGATGGCGGCGTCCATCGCGGAGCGGCTGTCCGCGGGGCAACTCCAGGAGCGCATGAAGGTCACGGGCGAGGACGACATCGCGCGCCTGGGCGAGGCGTTCAACAAGATGGCGCAGAACCTCCAGCTCAAGATCCGGCAACTGGAGGAGTTGTCGCGGTTGCAGCGGCGCTTCGTGTCGGACGTGTCCCACGAGCTGCGTACGCCGCTGACGACCGTGCGGATGGCGGCCGACGTCATCCACGAGGCGCGGTCCGACTTCGACGCCGTCACGGCCCGGTCCGCGGAGCTGCTCGCCGATCAGCTGGACCGCTTCGAGTCGCTGCTCGCCGACCTGCTGGAGATCAGCCGTTTCGACGCGGGGGCCGCCGCGCTGGAGGCCGAGGCGATCGACCTGCGGGAGGTGGTGCGCCGGGCCGTGAGCGGGGCGGAGCCGCTCGCCGCGCACAAGGGCAGCCGCATCCTGGTCACGGGCGACCAGCAGCCGGTGATAGCGGAGGCGGACGCCCGCCGGGTCGAGCGGGTGCTGCGCAACCTCGTGGTCAACGCGGTCGAGCACGGGGAGGGCCGCGACGTCGTGGTGCGGCTGGCCGCCGCCGGCGGTGCGGTCGCCGTCGCCGTACGCGACTACGGGGTCGGGCTGAAGCCCGGCGAGGCGACGCGGGTGTTCAGCCGGTTCTGGCGCGCCGACCCGGCGCGGGCCAGGACGACCGGCGGTACGGGCCTGGGCCTGTCCATCGCGCTGGAGGACGCGCGGCTGCACGGCGGCTGGCTCCAGGCGTGGGGCGAGCCGGGCGGCGGTTCGCAGTTCCGGCTGACCCTGCCGAGGACCGCGGACGAACCGCTGCGCGGATCGCCGATACCGCTGGAGCCGGAGGACTCCCGGGCCCGGCGGGCCGAACAGGAGGCGGCGCGCGAGGCGCGGTCCCGTACGGCCGCTCCCGCGCGCGAGCCGGCCGCCGAGCCGCGGTCGCCCGGCGAGGAGCGGGCCGTGTCGGTACCCGCGCGCGGACCCGTGACGCTGCGCGGCACCGCGCAGCCCTCGGCGGACCCGACGGCGCTGCCCGGCAGCGGGGCCCGGGTCGTGACCCGGGGCACCACCGAGCGGGGCACCGCGCCCCGCAACGGCAACGGCAACGGCAACGGCAACGGCAGCGGCGAGGGCGTGGCCGGGCGCCCGGCCGCGCGACAGGCGGGGCACGCGCCGGGCACGGCGGCCGGAGTGGACGAGGGCGGCGACGAGGACGTGCGGGACGCGGCGGAGGACAAGGCCCACGAGGGCGGGCGGGGGACGGGGCGGCATGAGGGCTGAACGGCGCTGGTACACGGGCGCGGCACTGGCCGCGGCGGCCCTGCTGGTCAGCGGCTGTGCCTCGATGCCGGACAGCGGCGACGTCCAGCCCGTCGACTCCTCACCGCGCACCGACCCACGGGTACGGGTGTTCGCGCTCGCCCCGCGTGAGGGCGCGGAGCCGGTCGAGGTCGTCGAGGGCTTCCTGGAGGCGCTCACGAGCGAGGACCCCGACTACGCGGTCGCCCGCAAGTACCTGACCGAGGACGCCTCGCGCAAGTGGCGCCCCGAGGAGTCGACGACCGTGCTCACGGACGGGGCGGGTATCCACTCCGACGAGGAGGGGATGTCCGGCAAGGGCCGTGAGGAGTACACCTTCACGCTCACCGGCCGGGAGGTCGCCCGGGTCGACAGCCGGCTCGCGTACCGGCCGCACGAGCAGCCCTACGAGAAGGTCATCCATCTCGTCCGGGGCACGAAGGGCGACAAGGGCGAGCGGGAGTGGCGGATCGACCGGCCGCCGGCCGGGGTGGTGCTCGGCCGGCTCGACTTCCAGCGCCTCTACTGGCCCGTCAACAAGTACTACTTCGGCGCGCGCTCGGTGAACGGGCGGCAGGCCCAGCAGCGGCTGGTCGCCGACCCGATCTACGTGCGCTCCTGGGAGGACCCGGTCACGGTCACCGTCCAGGAGCTGCTGAAGGGCCCCACGGGCTGGCTGAGCGGGGTGGCCGACTCGCCGTTCCCGGAGGGCACGCGGCTGCGCAAGGGCACGAGGACCCTCGTGCCGGACGACCAGAACCTGCTGGTCGTGCCGCTCAACAAGACCTCGAAGGACGTCCACCTCGGGCAGTGCCGGCAGATGGCCGCGCAGCTCATCTACTCCCTGAAGGACCTGACGTCGACGAGCGTGGATCAGGTCGAGCTGCGCGGGGAGAACGACACGCAGCTGTGCGTCGTCGACGACGAGCAGGCCGACAATCTGGTCACCTCGCGCACGGCGGGCCACGCCGCCTACCAGTACTTCCTGGACAAGGAGCACCGGCTCGTACGGCTGTCGGCTCGCTCCGACAGCCGTACCACCGAGGTCCGGGTACCCGGGCCGCTGGGCGAGGGGGAGCAGTCGCTGCGCTCGGCCGCGGTCTCCCTCGACGAGGAGCGGGCCGCCGGTGTCTCGCTCGACGGCAAGAGGCTGTTCACGGCCGGACTCGGCGGCGAGGAGTCGCTGGAGACCACCGTGGTGCGCAGTACGGCCAAGGACGAGAAGGACCGTCTGTCCACGCCGAGCTGGGACGGGTTCGGCGACCTGTGGATCGCCGACCGGGACCCGCGCGCGCCCCGGCTGCTGTGGCTCGGCCAGGGCGCGGGCGAACCCGTGGAGGTGCCGGTCGCCGGACTCGGCGCGAAGGCGCGGATCGAGTCGGTGCGGGTCGCGGCCGACGGGGTGCGGATCGCCCTGCTGATCCGGGACGGCGGTACGACCTCGCTGCGGACCGGGCGGATCGAGCGGTCCGGTACGGCCGAGCACCCGAAGGTGTCGGTGGCCGGACTGCGGTCGGCCGCCCCGCAGATGGAGGAGGTCACCGCGATGTCCTGGGCCGGGGGCAGCCGGCTCGTCGTGGTCGGCCGCGAGTCGCGCGGGGTACAGCAGCTGCGGTACGTGCAGAGCGACGGATCGGTTCCGGCCAAGCCCTCGCTGCCCGGACTGACCGGGGTCACCGACGTCGCCTCCTCCGGCGACGCCGGGCAGCCGCTGATCGCGCACTCGGACGACGGCATCGTCCGGCTCCCGGCCGGGGGGAACTGGCAGACGGTGTTCAAGGACGGGACGGCGCCCTTCTACCCGGGGTAGCGCGGCGGTCACGCAGCCGTCGGCCGAGTTGTCCACAGGGGGTTGTCCACAGGGGTGGCCGAGGTGCCGGGGGCTTGGCACAGTGGCCGTATGCCCGGATGGTGGGAGGACTTCGCCGATCTGGTGCTGCCGGCCGAGTGCGGGGGCTGCGGGGATCCTCGTGCGCAGGTGTGCCGGCGGTGCCGGGAGGCCCTGTGCGGTGCGCCGCCGCTGCGGGTGTGGCCGGAGCGGGTGCCCGGGGGCCTGCCTCCGGTGAGCGCGGCGGCCGCGTACGGCGACGCGGTGCGGGCCCTGCTGCTCGCGCACAAGGAGCGGGGCGCCCTGGGACTGGCGCGGGTTCTCGGACCGGCCCTCGCCGCGGCGGTGCGGCACTCGGTGGCGGGCGCGATGGGTGCGACGGGTGCGGCGGGCTCCGGCCGGGGGACGGCCGCGGGCCCCTCCCGCCACCAGGGCGGGGCGCCCTGGCCGGAGGTCGTCCTGGTGCCGGTGCCCTCGGCGGGGGCGGCGGTGCGGGCCCGGGGCCACGACCCGGTGCTGCGCCTCGCCCGGACGGCGGCCGGGACGCTGCGCGCACAGGGCCTCGTGGCGCGGTCGGCGCCCGTGCTGCGCTTGCGCGGTGCCGTACGGGACCAGGCGGGGCTGGACGCCGCCGCGAGGTTCGCGAACCTCGCGGGTGCCCTGGAGGTCAGGCCCCGCTGCGGGGCGCTGCTCGGGCCCGCGTCGCGAACGGGCCGGTCCGCGGGCACCGCCCTCGTCCTGGTCGACGACCTGATGACGACCGGAGCCACGATTGCCGAGGCCGCCCGTGCATTACGCGCCGCAGATGTGGAAGGAGTCCTGACAACGGCGCAAGCCCTGGAAACAGAGACAGCACGGACCACTCGAAGTGGGACACCGGGACACGGGGAGCGGGACATGACGCGGGAGCCGGTAATGATCACCGCGGCCGTCGTCGCCGCTTCCGTGGGCCCCTTCGAAATAAACCGGGACCGACGGAAAACTTCCGCCATCGCAGGTGAAGCGGGGGGTAATTCCCCTGAATGGAGGTAATGGCCGGTAGAGGGTGCCGACACCCCTCCGAGCGAGCTATGTTCGGTGGTGAGGAAAGGTTCAAGCCATTCCTCAGCGAGATGTCGCCCCTCGATGAAGCCGAACGCGCTGCCCGGTCCCCGCGACCGGGGCGGGTGTTCGGGCATCTTTTCCCCCGCGGGGTGGAGGAGGTGGAAGTCGCCGAGTCCGGGGCTTTCGGGTAACGAGCCGGAAGCCTGGTGCAAGAGGGAGATTCTCCGCCGAGGGCGGAGTGAATCCGGGAACGGAGTTCTGCGTGGACATCGACATCGTCGTCAAGGGCCGCAAGACCGAGGTACCCGAGCGGTTCCGCAAGCACGTGGCCGAGAAGCTGAACGTGGACAAGATCCAGAAGCTCGACGGCAAGGTGATGAGTCTGGACGTCGAGGTGTCCAAGGAACACAATCCGCGTCAGGCGGACCGCTGCGACCGGGTGGAGATCACCCTGCGTTCGAAGGGTCCGGTGATCCGCGCGGAGGCCTGCGCGGCCGACCCCTACGCGGCTCTCGACCTCGCGACGGCGAAGCTCGCGGCACGTATGCGCAAGGAGCACGACAAGCGCCGCTCCCGCAGGGGCAGCGACCGGCTGACCGCGGCCGAGGTGGGCGAACGCATCCCGGACGCGGCGGAACTCAACGAGGACGGCACGTTCGTCGGTGACGACGAGCCGGACGACGGCGTGCCCACGACGAAGATCGGCTCCCTGGAGGTGCAGGGGGACGGGCCCCTCGTCGTCCGCGAGAAGAACCACGTGGCCGCACCGATGTCGCTGGACCAGGCGCTGTACGAGATGGAGTTGGTCGGACACGACTTCTATCTCTTCGTGGACGCCGAGTCCAAGGAGCCCAGCGTCGTCTACCGGCGTCACGCCTACGACTACGGCGTGATTCATCTCAGCACCGATCCGATGATCGCCTCGGCGCCTGAGCCCGCGGGGGCGGGCGGAGCGCTCGGGGGTCAGCCGGAAGACTGAAAAGCGCTCCTCGCGCGGCGGTCCGCGCGGGTGGCTCTCCTATGCCCCTGGCGTGCGCTGATGCGCCCCCAGGGGCATCAGCCTGCTGTGATGGGTACGTCGCCGCCGCGCCGGGGCATGGAATCATGGCCGGATCGGCCAACCGGTGTGCTGCCGACCCGGGTTGGCACAGTTGACATCAGGTCGCGGCCAGCAGGGGGAGAGACGATGGCGGACAGCTTCGGACCGGTGCGGGACGAGGACGTCGACGACGGCTCCGTGGACCTCCTCCCGGAGGCGGCGGCCCGGCCGCGCGAGGAGCCCATCAGGGTCCTGGTCGTCGACGACCACGCGCTGTTCCGGCGCGGGCTGGAGATCGTGCTGGCCGCCGAGGAGGACATCCAGGTCGTCGGTGAGGCCGGGGACGGCTCGGAGGCCGTCGAGAAGGCCACCGACCTGTTGCCGGACATCGTCCTCATGGACGTCAGGATGCCCAAGCGCGGCGGGATCGAGGCGTGCACCGCCATCAAGGAGGTGGCCCCCAGCGCGAAGATCATCATGCTGACGATCAGCGACGAGGAGGCCGACCTCTACGAGGCGATCAAGGCCGGGGCCACGGGCTATCTGCTCAAGGAGATCTCCACCGACGAGGTCGCCACCGCGATCCGCGCGGTGGCGGACGGGCAGTCCCAGATCAGCCCTTCGATGGCCTCGAAGCTGTTGACCGAGTTCAAGTCGATGATCCAGCGCACCGACGAACGGCGCCTGGTGCCCGCGCCCCGGCTGACCGACCGGGAGCTGGAGGTGCTGAAGCTCGTCGCCACCGGGATGAACAACCGGGACATCGCCAAGGAGCTGTTCATCAGCGAGAACACCGTGAAGAACCACGTCCGCAACATCCTGGAGAAGCTTCAGCTGCACTCCAGGATGGAGGCCGTGGTGTACGCGATGCGGGAGAAGATCCTGGAGATCCGCTGAGCCGGGGGGGCCGGGCCCCTGGGGCCGGTGATCTCGTGGCCGGGAGGCTTCCTTGATCGGGGCGGGACGTGTTCGGGACGAGCGGCCTCGGTTTCTCCTTTTCTGTTGGCCCCTCTGCTCTCTCTACTCCTTCCAGCCCTCTCCTCCCGCCAGGCTCTCTGGTCCCTCTGGTCCCTGTGGTGATTTTCGCTGTCGCGGCCGCTACCGCTGCCGGGCGGCGACGGCCCGCGTCGCTTCGGCGGCCAGGGCGGTGCGCAGCTCGGGAGGGTCTACGCGTTCGACGCGGACCTCCGTGCAGCCGACCCAGGAAGCGGCCTCGGCGAGCGCCTCGGCCGTCGGGCCGAGCGCCTTCTTCGCCGGCACGCCGCCGGGCTGGTCCCCGCCGAGGGACGCCTGCCGGGCCACCAGGGTGCGGCCCTCGCGCGCCGGGTCGACGCGGCCGACCAGCCGGCCTCCCGCCAGGACGGGCATCGCGAAGTAGCCGTACACCCGCTTGGGTTTGGGGACGTACGCCTCCAGGCGGTGCGTGAAGCCGAACACGCGCTCGGTGCGGGCGCGTTCCCAGATCAGCGAGTCGAAGGGCGAGAGCAGCGTCGTGCGGTGGCGGCCGCGCGGGACGGTCTCCAGGGCCTCCGGAGCGGCCCAGGCCGGTTTGGCCCAGCCCTCCACGGTGACCGGGACCAGACCGCAGTCGTCGATCACCGCGTCGAACTGCTCGGCCCGCAGCCGGTGGTAGTCGGCGAGGTCGGAGCGGGTGCCGACGCCGAGGGCGGTGGCGGCCTGGCGGATCAGGCGGCGGGTGCACTCCAGGTCGTCGAGGTCGTCGTGGAACAGCTCCTTCGGGACGGCGCGTTCTGCGAGGTCGTAGACGCGCCGCCAGCCGGTGCGGCGGGTGCAGACCACCTCGCCGTACATCAGGGCGCGCTCGACCGCGATCTTGGCGTCCGACCAGTCCCACCACGGGCCGCCGTTCTTCGCGCCGCCGAGTTCGGTGGCCGTCTGCGGTCCCTCGGCGCGGAGTTGGGCGATGACCGCCTCGTAGGCGGCGGGGCTCAGCTCGTGGTTCCACTGCGGGCGGGAGCGGTAGGCGCGGCGGCGGAACGCGAAGTGCGGCCACTCCTCGACCGGGAGGATGCAGGCCGCGTGCGACCAGTACTCGAAGGAGTGGGCCGGGGCCGGGGGCGTGGCCCAGTACGCCTCTTCGATCGCGGGACGGCTGATCGCGCCCAGGCGCGCGTACGGGACGAGTTCGTGCGAACGCGCGAGGACGGAGATGGTGTCGAGCTGCACCGCGCCGAGGTGCCGCAACACGCCGCGGGTCGCCGCGCGGCGGTCGGGGGCGCCGAGCAGGCCCTGGGCCCGGAGCGCGATTCTGCGGGCCTCGGGGGCCGAGAGAGGGGTGGCGGTGGTCATGAGGTGCAGCCTATGGCTCTGCTCGGACAGTGTGGGGGTGTCCTCAAGCGCCGGACGGGCTGGAGGTGGCTCGGGTCGGGGTCGGGGTCGGGGGCGGGGCTGGGGTGGGGATCGGGTGTGGGCGCGGGCTGTGTGGGGGTGGCCTTGCGGCCGGCAGGATGTCCTCAAGCGCCGGACGGGCTGGGGGTGGCTCGGGTCGGATGTGCCTTTCGGGACGTGGCACGGGCTGGAGGCGGCTCGGGCCGGGTGTGCGTGTCGGGACGTGGCACGGGACGGAGCGAGGCGGACCGAAGTGTGGGCGCGTCGGCGTGTGCTTCACGTAGGGATGTGTTCGGGGGGGGGGGGGGGGGGGGTAGTGGGGCTCGCCGGGGTGTGGCCCGGGTCCGGGTGTGGCCCGGGTCCGGATGTACTCGTGTCGGGGTGTGGCCCAGGTCTGGATGTACTCGCTTCCGGATGTACTCGTGTTGGGATGCGGCCCGCGTCCGGATGTACCCGTGTCGGGGTGTGGCCCGGGGCCGGATGTACTCGCGTCCGGATGTACTCGCGTCCGGATGGGGCCCCGGGCCGGGCCTCCCCTCGTCAGGGCGGCTCGGCCCGGTACTTCGCGGGGTCACGAGTGCGGGGGGTGGTGGGGGTGTTGGGGGCGGGGGACCGGGTCGGTGGGGAGGAGGGAGGCGAGCCAGGTGTCTCTTCTCGTGGAGTGGTGGAGCAGGGCCGAGCGCAGGGTGCCCTCGTGGGTGAAGCCCGTGTGCTCGGCCACCGTTCGGGAGGCCGTGTTGCCCACCTCGGCGCGCCATTCCAGGCGGGCCACTCCGGCGTGCTCGAAGGACCAGCGGGACACCGCGCGCACCGACTCGGTGACGTATCCGCGGCCCCGGTACCCGGCGACGGCCCAGTAGCCGATCTCGGCGCAGCCCTGGCCGCGCGGGGTGAGCGAGACCATCGCGACCAGCGGGGAGCCCGGCGCCGCGCGCAGGACGGCCGCGAAGGTGTACATCGACGCCTCGCGCCAGCCCGCCGGGGCCGTCCTCGACGTGAACTCCACGGCGTGCTCCCACGTGTACGGAGCGGGTACGGCCGTCCAGCGCTGGATCTCGCGGTCCTGGCAGGCGGCCCGTACCTCCTCGGCGTCCCCCGGGACCGGGGGACGCAGCAGGAGACGTTCGGTGGTGAGGGCTACCGGTTCCATCAGAGTGCGCGCCTTCCGCTCGGGAGATGTTCGGGAGATGTTCGGGAGATGTCCTGTCGGGAAATGTCCTGTTTCCGGCGACCGCGCCCGCGAATCACCGACGGGGTACGGCACCTTCTGCCCTCCGCGTCCGTTGACGTGGTGGCAGACCTCCCGGCGCGGGCGGGTCCTCGCATACGATGGCCGTTGCCCGAAGACTCAAACCGTGCCAGGCCCGACCGGCAAGGAGACCAACCCCCGTGTCCGTCCTCTCAAAGATCATGCGTGCAGGCGAAGGCAAGATCCTGCGCAAGCTGCACCGCATCGCGGACCAGGTCAACTCCATCGAAGAGGATTTCCTGAACCTCTCCGACGCCGAGCTGCGCGCCCTCACCGAGGAGTACAAGGAGCGGATCGCCGGCGGCGAGAGCCTCGACGACCTGCTGCCCGAAGCCTTCGCCACCGTGCGCGAGGCTGCCAAGCGGGTGCTCGGCCAGCGCCATTACGACGTGCAGCTCATGGGGGGCGCGGCCCTCCACCTCGGCTACGTGGCCGAGATGAAGACCGGTGAGGGCAAGACCCTCGTCGGCACGCTGCCCGCGTACCTCAACGCGCTCTCCGGCAAGGGAGTGCACCTGATCACGGTCAACGACTACCTCGCCGAACGTGACTCCGAGCTGATGGGCCGGGTGCACAAGTTCCTCGGCCTCAGCGTCGGCTGCATCATCGCGAACATGACTCCGGCCCAGCGCCGCGAGCAGTACGCCTGCGACATCACGTACGGCACGAACAACGAGTTCGGATTCGACTACCTGCGCGACAACATGGCGTGGTCGAAGGAAGAGCTGGTGCAGCGCGGCCACAACTTCGCGATCGTCGACGAGGTCGACTCGATCCTGGTGGACGAGGCCCGTACGCCGCTCATCATCTCCGGACCGGCCGACCAGGCCACCAAGTGGTACAGCGACTTCGCGCGGCTCGTGAAGCGGCTGGAGCGCGGCGAGGCCGGCAACCAGCTCAAGGGCATCGAGGAGACCGGCGACTACGAGGTCGACGAGAAGAAGCGGACGGTGGCGATCCACGAGTCCGGCGTCGCCAAGGTCGAGGACTGGCTCGGCATCGACAACCTCTACGAGTCGGTGAACACCCCGCTCGTCGGTTACCTGAACAACGCCATCAAGGCGAAGGAACTGTTCAAGAACGACAAGGACTACGTCGTCATCGACGGCGAGGTCATGATCGTCGACGAGCACACCGGCCGTATCCTCGCGGGCCGCCGCTACAACGAGGGCATGCACCAGGCGATCGAGGCGAAGGAAGGGGTGGACATCAAGGACGAGAACCAGACCCTCGCCACGATCACCCTGCAGAACTTCTTCCGCCTCTACGAGAAGCTCTCCGGCATGACCGGTACGGCGATGACCGAGGCCGCCGAGTTCCACCAGATCTACAAGCTCGGCGTCGTCCCGATCCCGACCAACCGGCCGATGGTCCGCGCCGACCAGTCCGACCTGATCTACCGCACCGAGGTCGCCAAGTTCGACGCGGTCGTCGACGACATCGCGGAGAAGCACGAGAAGGGCCAGCCGATCCTGGTCGGCACGACCTCGGTCGAGAAGTCCGAGTACCTCTCGCAGCAGCTCTCCAAGCGCGGTATCCAGCACGAGGTGCTCAACGCCAAGCAGCACGACCGCGAGGCGCCGATCATCGCGCAGGCCGGCCGCAAGGGCGCCGTCACCGTGGCCACCAACATGGCCGGCCGCGGTACCGACATCAAGCTCGGCGGCAACCCCGACGACCTCGCCGAG
Source organism: Streptomyces sp. NPDC007088 (assembly GCF_042869355.1). Classification (NCBI taxonomy): domain Bacteria; kingdom Bacillati; phylum Actinomycetota; class Actinomycetes; order Kitasatosporales; family Streptomycetaceae; genus Streptomyces; species Streptomyces sp. NPDC007088. The sequence goes on along the minus strand of NZ_JBIAFO010000029.1, from coordinate 40,519 downwards.
GCCGAGCTGCGTCAGCGCGGTCTCGACCCGGTCGAGCACGTCGAGGAGTGGGCCGCCGCCCTGCCGGCCGCGCTGGAGAAGGCCGAGCACGCCGTCAAGGCGGAGTTCGAGGAGGTCAAGGCGCTCGGCGGGCTCTACGTCCTGGGCACCGAGCGGCACGAGTCGCGGCGTATCGACAACCAGCTGCGCGGCCGTTCCGGACGTCAGGGCGACCCGGGCGAGTCCCGGTTCTACCTCTCGCTCGGCGACGACCTGATGCGGCTGTTCAAGGCGCAGATGGTCGAGCGCGTCATGGCCATGGCCAACGTCCCCGACGACGTGCCGATCGAGAACAAGATGGTCACCCGCGCCATCGCCTCCGCGCAGTCCCAGGTGGAGACGCAGAACTTCGAGACGCGCAAGAACGTCCTGAAGTACGACGAGGTCCTCAACCGCCAGCGCGAGGTCATCTACGGTGAGCGCCGCCGCGTCCTGGAGGGCGAGGACCTCCAGGACCAGATCGTGCACTTCATGGACGACACGATCGACGCGTACGTCGCCGCCGAGACGGCCGAGGGCTTCGCCGAGGAGTGGGACCTGGACCGTCTGTGGGGCGCCTTCCGGCAGCTCTACCCGGTGAAGGTCACGGTCGAGGAGCTGGAGGAGGAGGCGGGCGACCGGGCCGGTCTGACCGCCGAGTTCATCAGCGAGGCCGTCAAGGAGGACATCCACGAGCAGTTCGCGGCCCGCGAGGAGCAGCTCGGCTCGGAGATCATGCGGGAGCTGGAGCGCCGGGTCGTCCTGTCCGTGCTGGACCGCAAGTGGCGCGAGCACCTCTACGAGATGGACTACCTCCAGGAGGGCATCGGCCTGCGGGCCATGGCGCAGAAGGACCCGCTGGTCGAGTACCAGCGCGAGGGCTTCGACATGTTCAACGCCATGATGGACGGCATCAAGGAGGAGTCCGTCGGCTACCTGTTCAACCTGGAGGTCCAGGTCGAGCAGCAGGTCGAGGAGGTCGAGGTGCAGGACTCCGCGCTCTCCCTGGACAAGACGCAGGACACCGTCCCGGCCGGCGGGGTGCGTCCCGAGATCCGCGCGAAGGGCCTCGACAGCCCGCAGCGACCGGACCGGCTGCACTTCTCGGCGCCCACCGTCGACGGTGAGGGCGGGGTCGTCGAGGGCGAGTTCTCGCAGGACGCGCCCTCCGACGCGGTGGCCTCCGGTGACGGCCTGACGCGTGCCGAGCGGCGCAAGGCGCAGAAGGGCGGCCGGCGGCGCAAGAAGTAGCCGGCCCGTCCGTCGCCGGACCGCCCCCGGCGGTTCCTGGCGCGGTGCTCGTCCCGAGGCCCGTCGCCCCTGTTCTGGGGTGGCGGGCCTCGCGCGTGGTGGTAGCGGGTGGCGGTGGGCCCGCCGGTGGCCGGAGGTCCGGTGAGTGCCGGGGGGCCTCTCGTCTACTGCCTCTGCCCGGGAGTGGCCGTCGTCCGTGCTCAGGGGCGGTGCGGTCCGTGTGCCGCCGCGAGCTCCAGGGCGGTGCAGCGCCAGCGGTGGTCCTCGCCTTGTTCGAGGCGGAAGGCCAGCGCGTGCACCCGGGGGCCGATCTCCACGCTCGCGCACGCCTCGACCACGCCCCGGCGCAGGGGGACGCCGCGACAGCCGCGCAGGACCGGGTGGGCGGTGCGGTAGGCGGCGACCGGGGCGAGGGTCACCGCGCGCTCGTACGCCTCGCCGACGGCGTGCCCGATCAGGTGGTGCACGGGGCGCAGTCCGCACAGCACGGACAGCAGGCGTTCGGCGAAGAGCTCGTGCGGAGTGGGGCGGGGGCGCGGGGCGCGGGGGCGCGGACGAGCGCCGGGAGCCCTCGCGTCCGTACGGGTGGGGGGTCTGCGGGTCGTGGCCGGCCTGTGCCTGTTCATGGGGTCCCCGGTCTCTGCCTGCGGTGGTCTCTGCTTGCGGTGGTCTCTGCTTGCGGTGGTCTCCGCCCGCGGTGGTCACTGTCCGCGCGGTCCTCGCCCGGTCGGTCACCGCCGGTGTCCGACTTCGGTGACGCCGCGTGTCTCTACCCGTCGGTAACCGCCGTGTTCCGGACTTCTACGGGAGTCCGGCAGGGGTGGGCAAGTAACTGTGTGTGACGATTCGGGGGTCTGCCCGATTCACTTATCAGAGTGAAGGGGGCGCGACGGGCCCGCGTGCGCCGGTGGGCCGGGCCGGTGCGCGCCGCGAGGTGTTGACGGGCGGGGCGGAGGTGACAGGCGTTCGAAGGGGTACGTACGCACGTATCCTGGCGGTCTCCGACCAGAAAGCGGCCTCTCATGCGTGTCTATGTCCCCCTCACCCTCAGTGCTCTCGCGCGGGCCCACGAGGCGGGCGAACTGGCGGGCGGGCCGGTGACCGCCTACGCCGTGACGCCCGCGCTGCGTGACTGGTACGGCTCCGAGGACCAGGAGGAGCTGGAGTACGCGGCCCTCGGGCGGGCCGCCGGGGCCTCGCTGCGGCTGCTGGCCGAGGACCCGGAGGCCGTACGGCGCCGGGTCGTTCTCGCCGTGGACGTGCCGGACTCCGCGGCGCACGCCGACCCGGACCCGTCCTCGGCGGGCGAGGTGCGCGTCGAGGGGGCCGTGCGGATGGCGAAGGCGGCGGCGGTCCACGCGGACGCGGCCGACGCGGCCGAGGCGGTCGCCGCCGCGACCGAGGCGCTCACCGCGGCCGACCGGGGGGACCGCGAGGCGGCCTCCGTCGTGGACGGCGCGGAGGACCACGAACTGCTGTGGTTCGCCCGGCAGGAGATCCCCGACCTGCTGGCCTAGCCGCAGGGCGCCGGAACGCCCACGCCCCGGTCGGACTTCACGCGAAGGCCGCCCAACGCCCGTACGAGCGCCGCTCACGCCCGGTCGGCCTTCACGCGGGGCCGCCCAACGCCCGTACGAGCACCGCTCACGCCCCGGTCGGACCGCGCGCGAGGGCCGCTCGACGCCCGTACGAGCGCCGCCCAATGCCCCTACAAGTGCCCCTCACGCCCCGGTCAAGCGCCACTCAAGCCCCGCGCAAGCTTCGCTCAAGCCCTGGTCGAGCCACACGTCCACGGCCCGGCGCGGTATTTTTTTCGTATGGCTCGGAGTGACGCGCATCTGGTGTGGGACTGGAACGGGACGCTGTTCCAGGACATGGACGCGGTCCTCGCGGCGACCAACGCGGCCTTCGCCGAACTCCGGATGCCGGGGCTGCGGCCGCTGACGATCGAGCGGTACCGCGAGCTGTACCGGGTGCCGGTTCCCGAGTTCTACGAGACGCTGCTCGGCCGCGCCCCCACCGCCGCCGAGTGGGAGCGGATGGACGGCGCCTTCCAACGGCACTACGCGGAGGCCCGGCTGGGCTGCGGACTGGCCGAGGAGGCCCGTACGGTGCTCGGCGCCTGGCGCGAGGCGGGGCACGGGCAGTCGCTGCTGAGCATGTACGGGCACGAGGAACTGGTGCCGCTGGTGCGGGGGTTCGGTATCGAGGCGTACTTCCTCCGGGTGCAGGGGCGCACCGGGCCCGCCGGGGGCGGGAAGTCCGCGCATCTGGTGCGCCATCTCGCCCGGCTGCCCGAGGTCGACCCGGCGCGCACGGTGGTGATCGGGGACGCGGCGGACGACGCGGTCGCGGCGCTGGCGGCCGGGGCCCGCGCCGTGCTCTACACCGGTGGTTCGCACAGCCGCAGGAGCCTGGAGGCGGTCGGCGTCCCCGTGGCGGACACTCTGCGGGAAGCGGTGGAGCGGGCCGCCGAGCTGTAGCGGGCACCGGTTCCGCGTCGCGGTCCGGAGCGGGCCGCCGAGCGGTGCGCGCCTTCGTCCCGTCTCGCGACCGCGGGGTGCCGCCGCGCGGTGGCGCGTACCCCTCCCGCGCCGGGTCGGGTGGGTGCCCGTCGAGCGGTGGCGCGCCCTCGTTCCCCTTCACGTCCGCGGGGAGCCGTCTAGCGGTGGCGCATCGTGGTCCCGCGTCGCGTCCGCGGGGCGCCGCCGGGCGGTGGCGCACTCCTCCCGTGCTCCTTTCGCGCCCCCTTCCGGAGGCCGTCGCCACCTGCCCCTTACGTGATTTCGCCCACCTTCGGCGTGGTGCGGGCCGCCAAACCCGGGCCCCTTGTTTTGTGCGTATACGGCTCATGACGCGGCTCGCCCCCGGAGGGTTAGCCTGGTCCCGTGATCAGCGCGATATGCCGCGGGGGCGCCGACGCCCCTGCCCCGCGCCCGGCGCACGTGTCCTGTGCCCCGGGCTCCGCTGACCGACCGCGCGGGAACGGCGCGATGCCGGGATTGGCGGATATGGCCGCCCCTGGCGCAGATACCGGCATAACGTCGTCGGAGACCGGACACCCCGCGCCGCGGCGTTACGCCCCGAGCGGCACACACCCCTCGTGCCGTCTTCACTTTCCTTCAACGTCACGCAACGGCGCGCGACAGGAGCCAGAGGATCATGCAGACCAAGCTGGACGAAGCCAAGGCCGAGCTGCTCGAAAGGGCCGCCCGGGTCGCTGAGAACAGTCCGGTCGGTGGGCACCTACCGATCGGGTACGACAACGGGCCGGCCGAGGGCCGGGCGCCGGACGCCCCGGAGACCCCGGACGCCGCCCGCGTACTCGCCTACCTCCAGCGCTACTACCTGCACACCGCCCCCGAGGACATCACCGGCCGCGACCCGGCCGACCTCTTCGGCGCCGCCTTCTCCCACCTCCGGCTGGCCGCGAACCGTCCGCAGGGCACCGCCAACGTCCAGGTGCACACCCCGACCGTCGACGAGAACGGCTGGGCCTCCCCGCACTCCGTGGTCGAGGTCGTCACCGACGACATGCCCTTCCTCGTGGACTCCGTCACCAACGAGCTGTCCCGCCAGGACCGCGGCATCCACGTCGTGATCCACCCCCAGCTCACCGTCCGCCGCGACCTCACCGGCAGGCTGCTCGAAGTGCTGCCGCAGCGGCCCGGCCCCGAGGGGCGCGCGCACGACGTCCTGACCGAGTCGTGGATTCACGTCGAGATCGACCGCGAGACCGACCGCGAGGACCTGCGGCAGATCACCGCCGACCTGCTCCGCGTCCTGTCCGACGTGCGCGAGGCCGTCGAGGACTGGGAGAAGATGCGTGACGCCGCGCTGCGCATCGCCGACGAACTGCCCGCCGAGTTCCCCGAGGACGCCGAACTGCCCGACAGCGACGTCCAGGAGGCCAGGGAGCTGCTGCGCTGGCTGGCCGCCGACCACTTCACCTTCCTCGGCTACCGCGAGTACGACCTGATCGACGGCGACTCGCTCGCCGCCGTCCCCGGCACCGGCCTCGGCATCCTGCGCTCCGACCCGCACCACGAGAAGGACGAGGACCACCCGGTCAGCCCGTCCTTCAGCCGGCTGCCCGCCGACGCCCGCGCGAAGGCCCGCGAGCACCGGCTGCTCGTCCTGACCAAGGCCAACAGCCGCGCCACGGTGCACCGGCCCAGCTACCTCGACTACGTCGGCGTGAAGAAGTTCAACGAGAAGGGCGAGGTCGTCGGCGAGCGCCGCTTCCTCGGGCTGTTCTCCTCCGCCGCGTACACCGAGTCGGTACGCCGGGTGCCCGTCGTGCGCCGCAAGGTCGACGAGGTGCTGCGCGGCGCCGGGTTCACGCCCAACAGCCACGACGGCCGCGACCTGCTCCAGATCCTGGAGACCTACCCGCGCGACGAGCTGTTCCAGACCCCGCCCGACGAACTGCGGTCCATCGTGACCTCGGTGCTCTACCTCCAGGAACGCCGCCGGCTGCGGCTGTACCTGCGCAAGGACGCGTACGGGCGCTACTACTCGGCCCTCGTCTACCTGCCGCGCGACCGGTACACGACCGATGTGCGCCTCAGGATCATCGACATCCTCAAGGAGGAGCTGAACGGCGAGAACGTCGACTTCACCGCCTGGAACACCGAATCGGTCCTCTCCCGGCTGCACTTCGTCGTCCGCGTCGCGCCCGGCACCGAACTGCCCGCCCTCACCGACGCCGACGCCGACCGCGTCGAGCGCCGTCTCGCCGAGGCCACCCGCTCGTGGTCCGACGGCTTCGCCGAGGCCCTGCACGAGGAGTTCGGCGAGGAACGCGCCGCCGCGCTGCTGCGCCGCTACGGGAAGTCCTTCCCCGAGGGCTACAAGGCCGACCACGCGCCGCGCTCCGCCGTCGCCGACCTCGCCCACCTGGAGCAGCTGCACGCCGAGCGCTCCGGGGTGCGGGACTCCGCGCTGAGCCTGTACGAGCCGGTGGGCGCCGCCCCCGGCACGAAGCGCTTCAAGATCTACCGGGCGGGCGCCGAGATCTCGCTGTCCTCGGTGCTGCCGGTGCTCACCCGCCTCGGCGTCGAGGTCGTCGACGAACGCCCCTACCGGCTGCGCTGCGCCGACGGCGCCACCGCCTGGATCTACGACTTCGGGCTGCGCATGCCCGAGGGCAGCGGCGAGCACCTCGGTGACGACGCCCGCGAACGCTTCCAGCAGGCGTTCGGCGCCGCGTGGAGCGGCAGGGCGGAGAACGACGGCTTCAACGCGCTCGTCCTGGGCGCCGGGCTCACCTGGCGCCAGGCCATGGTGCTGCGCGCCTACGCCAAGTACCTGCGGCAGGCCGGGGCCACCTTCAGCCAGGACTACATGGAGGACACCCTCCGCAACAACATCCACACGACGCGGCTGCTCGTCTCGCTGTTCGAGGCGCGCATGTCCCCGGAGCGGCAGAACGCCGGGACCGAACTCATCGACGGGCTGCTGGAGGAGCTGGACGGGGCCCTGGACTCCGTCGCCTCCCTCGACGAGGACCGCATCCTGCGGTCCTTCCTCACCGTCATCAAGGCCACGCTGCGCACCAACTACTTCCAGCGCGCCGACGACGGCGAACCGCACTCCTACGTGTCGATGAAGTTCGACCCGCAGGCCATCCCCGACCTGCCCGCGCCCCGGCCCGCCTTCGAGATCTGGGTGTACTCCCCGCGCGTCGAGGGCGTCCACCTGCGCTTCGGCAAGGTCGCGCGCGGCGGTCTGCGCTGGTCCGACCGGCGCGAGGACTTCCGTACCGAGATCCTCGGCCTGGTCAAGGCGCAGATGGTCAAGAACACCGTGATCGTGCCGGTCGGCGCGAAGGGCGGCTTCGTCGCCAAGCAGCTGCCCGACCCGTCCGTGGACCGGGACGCGTGGATGGCCGAGGGCGTCGCCGCGTACAAGACCTTCATCTCGGCGCTGCTCGACATCACCGACAACCTCGTGAGCGGCGAGGTCGTACCGCCCGCCGGGGTCGTACGCCACGACGAGGACGACACCTACCTCGTGGTCGCCGCCGACAAGGGCACCGCGACCTTCTCCGACATCGCCAACGGGGTCGCCGAGGACTACGGCTTCTGGCTCGGCGACGCCTTCGCCTCCGGCGGTTCGGCCGGCTACGACCACAAGGGCATGGGCATCACGGCGCGCGGCGCCTGGGAGTCCGTCAAGCGGCACTTCCGCGAACTGGGCCACGACACCCAGAGCGAGGACTTCCGGGTCGTCGGCGTCGGCGACATGTCCGGCGACGTGTTCGGCAACGGCATGCTGCTGAGCGAGCACATCCGCCTGGTCGCCGCCTTCGACCACCGGCACATCTTCATCGACCCCGAGCCCGACGCCGCCACCTCCTACGCCGAGCGGCGCCGCCTGTTCGAGCTGCCCCGCTCCTCCTGGGGCGACTACGACAGGGCGCTGCTGTCCACCGGCGGCGGGATCTTCCCGCGCGGCGCCAAGTCGGTGCAGCTCAACGCGCACATCAGGAAGGCCCTCGGTATCGAGGACAAGGTCGCCAAGATGACCCCGGCCGACCTGATGCGGGCCATCCTCAAGGCCCCCGTCGACCTGCTGTGGAACGGCGGCATCGGCACCTACGTCAAGGCGGGCTCCGAGACCGACGGCGACGTCGGCGACAAGGCCAACGACGCGATCCGGGTCAACGGCGCCGACGTCCGTGCCAAGGTCATCGGCGAGGGCGGCAACCTCGGCCTCACCCAGCTCGGCCGGATCGAGTTCGCCCGCCTGGGCAACGGCGGGGGCGGCGGCAAGGTCAACACCGACGCCATCGACAACAGCGCGGGCGTGGACACCTCCGACCACGAGGTGAACATCAAGATCCTGCTCAACTCGGTGGTGCGCGAAGGGGACATGACCGTCAAGCAGCGCAACGCGCTGCTCGCGAGCATGACCGACGAGGTCGGCCGGCTCGTGCTGCGCAACAACTACGCGCAGAACGTGGCCCTCGCCAACGCCAAGGCGCAGGCGCCCTCGCTGCTCCACGCGCAGCAGCGGCTCATGCAGCGGCTCGTGGCCGAGGGCCACCTCGACCGGGCCCTGGAGTTCCTGCCGCGCGACCGGCAGATCGCGGAACTGCTGGGCTCCGGGCGCGGTCTCGCCCAGCCGGAACTGGCCGTCCTGCTCGCCTACACCAAGATCACCGCGGCGCAGGAGCTGATCTCCACCCCGCTGCCCGACGACCCGTACCTGCGCGGGCTGCTGTTCACGTACTTCCCGAAGGAGCTGCGCGAGCGCTACGCGCAGCAGATCGAGAACCACGCGCTGCACCGCGAGATCATCACGACGGTCCTGGTCAACGACACCGTCAACAGCGGTGGCAGCACCTTCCTGCACCGGCTGCGGGAGGAGACCGGGGCCTCGCTGGAGGAGATCGTCCGCGCCCAGCTCGCGGCCCGGGAGATCTTCGGGCTCAGCACCGTGTGGGACGCCGTGGAACGCCTCGACAACCGGGTGCCCGCCGAGGTCCTGACCCGGATCAGGCTGCACTGCCGCCGGCTCGTCGAACGCGGCACCCGCTGGCTGCTCAACAACCGGCCGCAGCCGCTCCAGCTCGCCGAGACCATCGAGTTCTTCCGCGCCGACGTCACCAAGGTGTGGGACCGGCTGCCGGACCTGCTGCGCGGGGCGGACGCCGAGTGGTACCGCTCGATCCACGACGAGCTGACCGGCGAGGGGGTGCCCGAGGAACTCGCCACGCGTGTCGCCGGTTTCTCCTCGGTCTTCCCCGCGCTCGACGTCGTGGCCGTGGCCCAGCGCTCCGGGCACGACCCGCTGGCCGTCGCCGAGGTGTACTACGACCTCGCCGACCGGCTCGGCATCACCCAGCTCATGGACCGCATCATCGAACTGCCGCGCAGCGACCGCTGGCAGTCCATGGCCCGCGCCTCCATCCGCGAGGACCTGTACGCGGCGCACGCCGGGCTCACCCAGGACGTCCTGGGCGCCGGTGGCACCGAGGACGGCCCCGAGCAGCGGTTCAGGGCCTGGGAGGAGAAGAACGCGCCGATCCTGACGCGCGCCCGTTCGACGCTGGAGGAGATCCAGAACTCGGACAGCTTCGATCTCGCGAACCTCTCGGTCGCGATGCGGACGATGCGCACGCTGCTGCGGGCGCACGGCTGAGCGGGCACGACGGACGGCGGGGGCCGGGGAGCGGAGCACCGCTCCCCGGCCCCCGCCGTGTTCAGCGCACCGCGCCCCCGGCGAGTCCGGCCAGGCGGCGCAGGGGCCCGCGGGACAGGGCGCGGGCCAGCGGGCGGATGCCCGCCGTGGGCCCGGCCGGCTGCCAGCGCACCTGGAGCCGGCCCGCCCCCGCCGGTTCCGGACCGACCGTGACCCGGTGCTCCGACAGCCCGCCGTACGCCCGCACCCAGGTGGTGCGCGAGGGGAAGTCGCGCGGGGCGAGCAGGGGCCCGCTGTTGCGCAGCCGGCCCTGCCGCAGTTCCAGTACGGGGTGGCGGAAGCCGTCGAAGCCCTGGAGCGGCAGCCGCGCGTGCGCCGGGTCGATCCGCACCCGCCCCTCGTACACCCCCGGCCGCACCGGGTCGAGCCGGAAGGCGACCGTGTAGCGGTGGGGGCCCGGGGCGAGGGCCAGGTGCGCGATCTGCGGGCCGATCGGCAGCCGCAGCAGCGGGTCATAGGTGCGGATCGTCAAGTCGAGCGCCGTACCGGCCAGTTGGCGCAGTCCGGTGATCTCGTGGCGGAAGGCGGCGACCGCGAAGGGACCGGCCTCCACGCCCTCCTCGGTGAGGTCGAGTTCGCGCCGCGCCTCCTCGGTCCCCGGCACGGTGTCGCCCCAGTAGACCCGGCCCGCCCCGTCCCGGACGACCGTGCGCGGGCCGACCGGCAGGCCCAGGCCGCGCGCGGCGGTGCGCGCCTCGTCGAGCCGGTGTTCGCGCACGAGCCGCGCCACGACCCGTTCGGTGCGCGGCAGTCGCGCGTACGCCTCGGGGGCGAGCGTGTCGAGATACGGCACGAGGAGACCGGCGAAGCCGGTGAGCCACGCGTCGTCGCGCAGCGGCAGGTCACCCGCGTACATCCGGAAGTCGTGCTTGAGGAACTTGTAGTCCTTCTGCGGGCGGACCGCCTCGTGCCCCGACTCGGTGAGGAAGGCGTCGATGAGCCGCTGCACGTGGACCCGGTCGCGGACGTTGTCGAGCCGGTCGCGCTGGTTGGAGATCGAGGCGGCCCAGGACGCCGCGTACGGCTCGACGTACCAGCGGTACACGGTCTGCGGGATCACCGTGAACGCCGTCGCCAGGCAGTACGCCTGCGCGGAGAACAGCTGGTCCTCGTAGTGGATGCCCTCGGGGAAGCGCAGACCGTGCCGGTCGAGGAAGGAGCGCGCGTACATCTTGCTGGTCGACAGGTGCTCGAAGAAGAGTTCCGGTTCCGCGTCGATGCCCTCGACGGTGCGCCGGCGTGCGACCAGCCCCGGCATCCACAGCGAGGAGCGGCCGGTGTCCACCCGCACCCGGCGCACCGCGCCCATCGCGAAGTCCACGGGCCGCTCCCGGTGTGCGGTGAGCAGCAACTCGACCGCCTTCGGGGGAAGTTCGTCGTCGCTGTCGAGGAACATGACGTAGGGCGCGGTGGTCGCGTCGAGCGCGGCGTTGCGTGGGGCGCTGCACCCGCCGCTGTTGCGGGGCAGCCGCAGGTACCTGATCCGCGGGTCGCGTCCGGCCAGGGCGCGGGCCACCTCGGGCGTCTCGTCCGTCGAGTGGTCGTCGCTGATCAGGATCTCGAGGGCGCGGTGACTCTGGCGGCGCGCGCTCTCCACGGCGCGCGGCAGCCTGCGGGCGTCGTTGTAGACGATGACGACGACCGCGACGTCGGGGGCGGCCGGGGCCCCGCCCTGCGTGCGGGCGCGCGGGGCGGGGCCGGGCGGGGTCACGGGGGTGGCGGTCATCGCCGCACCGCCTCCTCGGGGGTGGGGGCCGGGGTCCGCTCGTGGAGGGGCAGGACGGGGGGCAGCCGCGCCTCGGGGGTGCCGAGGAAGACGCGGCGTACGACGCGTTCGGCGGCCCGCCCGTCGTCGAACTCGCAGAAACGGCGGCGGAAGACGGTGCGCGCGGCGGCCGAGGCCGGGTCGTTCCAGGCCCCCGAGGTGAAGATCTCCGCCAGTTCGTCCTCGGTGCGCGCGAGGGGCCCCGGGGCCTCGGCGAGCAGGTCGAAGTACACGCCGCGGGTGCGCCGGTACACCTCCCAGTCGTCGGCGTACACGACGACCGGCCGGTCCAGGTTGGCGTAGTCGAACATGATCGAGGAGTAGTCCGTGATCAGCGCGTCCGAGGCGAGCGCCAGTTCCTCGACCGGGTCGTACGCCGACACGTCCAGGACCCGGCCCGCCGCCCGCAGACCGGCCAGCGGGGTCGGGGCACCGCTGTAGAAGTAGTGCCCGCGCACCAGCAACACGGTGTCCGGGCCGAGGCGTTCGGCGAACCGGGCCAGGTCCAGCCGGGGCGACCACGTGGCCTCGTAGTCGCGATGGGTGGGCGCGTAGAGCAGTGCTCTCGCCCCCGGCGGGATGCCGAGGCGGGCGCGGACCGCGCGGACGCGCTCGGCGTCGGCGGCGTAGAACACGTCGTTGCGGGGGTAGCCGTGCTCCAGCTCCGTGTAGCCCGAGGGGTAGGCCCGCTGCCACATGCGGGTCGAGTGCGCGTTCGCGGTGACGCTGTAGTCCCACTTGTCGACGCGGCGCAGCAACTGGCGGAAGTTGAGGCCCTTCGCCGCGGCCGGATAGGGGATCTGGTCCAGGCCCATGCACTTCAGCGGGGTGCCGTGGTGGGTCTGCACATGCACCTGGCCCGGCCGTTTGACGACCGCGTTGGGGAAGTTGACGTTGTTGACGAGATACGTCGCGCGGGCCATGACCTCGCTGTAGCGCGGGGTCCCGGGCACGACGTGGTCGGTGCCGGGCGGCAGCAGCGGCACCCGCGCGCCGGACACGACCCACACGGGGTGGATGTGCGGGGCCAGCCTGCGCAACTCCTCGGCGATCGCCCCGGGATTGCAGGCCACGCCCCGGTCCCAGTAGGCGCTGAACACCGCCAGACGCGGATCGAGCGGTCGCTCCAGGGCGCCCTGGTAGCGGCGGGCGCGGACCTTCCCGCCCAGCTTGCGACGCTGCCTGCGGACGCCGGCGCGCAGCCCGCGGCGCCGGTCGTTGAGCGCGGCCAGCCGCAGGTACCCCCGGTAGGCCCCCGCCTCCAGGAGCGACTGCCGTACGCCCTCCAGGCCCTCCGGCCGTTCGTGGCCGGGCGGCCGGCACGCGCGGGCGGCTCGGGAGGCGGCGCGGAAGAACTCCTCGGCGGCGTCCCCGGGCAGCGTGCGGGCGGAGATGACCCGCAGCCACTCGTGCGTCATGAGGTCGTAGAGCCGGTGGCGCAGCGCGGCGGGGCGGTGCAGCGAGGTCAGCAGCGAGTCGGCGGCGACGTACGGCTCGATCAGGCCGAAGGGACCGTCGGCGGTGGGCGGCGGGAGGGTCGCGGCCCGCTCCACCCGGTCCTCCAGCACGATCTGGTCGGCGCACGCGACGCGGCCCGCGACCAGCAGCAGCGCGTACGCCGTGTAGCGCTCGTTCCCCGCGGCCAGTACCTCGTGGTGCGCGGCCCAGAACGCGGAGCGGACGAGGCGGTTGCCGAGCAGGGGGGCCACGCCGAGCAGTTCGGGGCGCGCGTCGGGCGGGACGGGGGCGTGGCCCGCGCGGGCCAGCAGCGGGCCGTCCGGTGAGGGGGCCGCCCCGGTGTGCCAGGTCGTGCGCACGTGGTCCATCAGGACCACGTCGGCCGGACGGCTCTCCACGGCCGCGCCGCACAGCTCGGTCGCGCCGGTGGCCGCGCGCAGGGCGCCCGCGGGGAGCCGGTCCTTGCCGCGGAGGAACAACAGCCACTCGCCGCTCGCCCGCTCGGCGCCGGCCCGGCGGGCCTCGGCGTCCGGGGTGGAGTCGGGCAGCGGCAGGGACACGAACCGCGGATCGCGCGCGGCGGCCTCCCCGGCGAGCCGGCGGGCCCCCGCGTCGGTCCCCGCCACGACGACCTCGACCCCCGGCCGCCCGGACGTCACCTGCCGCTCGACGCTCTCCAGGCACTCCGCGAACCGGCCCCGGACCTCCGGCCCGTGGACGACGACAGTGAGACGAGGTGGCACGACAGCCCCTTCCGCTCGACGCCATCCCAGTGTGCGGCGGGGCGGTACGGCGGGCCGGGTGGCCGGGACCGTCCGGGTGAAGGGGGCGTGCGAAGGGGGCACGCGGCCGGGGGAGCGGGGACGGGGGAGCGGGGACGTGCGAGCGGGGGCGGACCGGCTCCGGCGAGGAGAAGGGCCCCGTCCGGGCGGGGACGGGGCCCTTCTACGAGGCGCCGCGCCGGGTGCCGTGCCGTGGCGGCGGCCCGCCCGGCCGCCGCGCCTCCCGCACGGTCACCGGCTCCGCGGGTGCCCAGCCCGCCGGTCTCAGCGGGCCGTGAACTTCTCGTACGCGCGCATGACCTCCTCGGAGGGGCCGTCCATGCGCAGCTCGCCGTGCTCCAGCCACAGGACGCGTTCGCAGGTCGTGCGGATCGACTTGTTGTTGTGGCTCACCAGGAAGACCGTGCCGGCCCGTGCGCGCAGTTCGCGGATGCGGGCCTCGGAGCGCTTCTGGAACGCGCGGTCGCCCGTGGCCAGCGCCTCGTCGACGAGCAGGACGTCGTGGTTCTTGGCGGCGGCGATCGAGAACCGCAGCCGGGCGGCCATCCCCGAGGAGTACGTGCGCATCGGCAGGGAGATGAAGTCGCCCTTCTCGTTGATACCCGAGAAATCGACGATCTCCTCGTAGCGCTCGCGCACCTGCTCGCGGCTCATGCCCATCGCCAGCCCGCCGAGCTGGACGTTGCGCTCGCCGGTCAGATCGTTCATGAGGGCCGCGTTGACGCCGAGCAGCGAGGGCTGCCCGTCGGTGTAGATGTGGCCGCTCTCCACCGGGAGCAGGCCCGCGACCGCCTTGAGCAGGGTCGACTTGCCCGAGCCGTTGGAGCCGATCAGGCCGATCGCCTCGCCCCGGTACGCGGTGAACGACACGTCGCGCACCGCGTGCACCCGGCGCCCGCCCGGGGCGCCGCCCCGGCGCGCGATCCGGCTGAGCGCGGCGACGGCGCCGCCCCTGCCGCCCCTGGTCCCGTTGACCCGGTAGACGATGTCGACGTGCGAGGCGATCACGGTGGGGCGGCGCCCGGTCCCGGCGGGCGCGGCGGGGATCGCGGTGGTCGGTTCAGCCACGGCCGTACCTCTCCTCGGACTTCCAGAAGTAGACGAAACCGAACACGCCGCTCAGCAGCGCCCAGCCCAGGGCCACCGCCCACACGTGGTCGGGGAGCTGGTCGGCGTGGAAGCTGTCGATCAGCGCGAAACGCATGAGGTCGATGTAGACGGCCGGCGGATTGCACTGGAGGGCCACGGTCACCCAGTGCGGCAGGTCGTGCTTGGCCAGCATGTTGTCCAGGCTGAACATGACCCCGGAGGTGTACATCCAGGTCCGCATCACGAAGGGCATGAGCTGCGCGATGTCCGGGGTCTTCGCGCCCAGCCGCGCCATGACCAGCGCGAGCCCGGTGTTGAAGACGAACTGGAGCGCCAGCGTCGGCACGATCAGCACCCACGAGGGGCCCGGGTACACGCCGAAGGCCACGAGGATCACGGCGAGCGCGACCATCGAGTACAGGAGCTGCTGGAGCTGCTGGAGCGAGAAGGAAATGGGCAGCGAGGCGCGCGGGAAGTGCAGCGCCCGCACCAGGCCCAGGTTTCCGGAGATCGCCCTGGTCCCGGCGATGACGGTGGACTGCGTGAAGGTGAAGACGAAGACGCCCGTCACGAGGAAGGGCACGAAGTCCTCGACGCCCCGGCTCGTGTTGAGCAGCAGGCCGAAGATCAGCAGGTAGACCAGCGCGTTGAGCAGCGGGGTCATGACCTGCCACACCTGGCCCAGCTTCGCCTGGCTGTACTGCGCGCTCAGCTTGGCGGTCGAGAAGGTCAGGATGAAATGGCGCCGGCCCCACAGCTGGCGCACGTACTCCGGAAGGCTCGGCCGGGCCCCGCTGACCGTGAGGCCGTAGCGCTCGGCCAGCTCGGCGGGGCTCAGCCCGGCGTCGGGGCCGGGGCGGTCGTGCCGGGGCGGCGGGGTGTCGAGAACCTGGCTCATGGGCGGGCTGCTTTCGCCTACGAGGCTTTCGCCTTGGGGGGATTCGCCTGGGGGGTGCGGCTCGGTCGCGCGGGGCCGCGGCGGTGACCGCGGCCCCACGCGAGTTCTTCGCTCCGGTCGTTCGCGTCCGCTTCGCTCGCTGTTCACGTCGGAACGCAACCGTATCGTCGTCGCGCTGAGCCTAGGACTCCCGACGTCGGAACGCAACCGTTCCGTCGTACCGCCCTATGCTGGGGGCCATGGCGAGCGGCGAGGACACCAGCGGAACGGGCGGCGCACCCCGCGCCAGGCGGGCTCCCGCCGGGGCGGCCGTGCTGCGCGAGGACGTGACGGAGGCGATCCGCGCGGCGGTCTTCGCCGAACTGGCCGCCGTGGGCTACGGGCGGATGTCGATCGAGGGCATCGCGCGCCGCGCGGGCGTCGGCAAGACGGCGGTGTACCGGCGGTGGCGCTCCAAGCTGCACCTCGTCCTCGACCTCGTGTCGGCCATAGCGGCCTCGGGCCTGCCCGCCCCCGACACGGGCTCCCTCGTCGGGGACCTCACGCTCCTGTACGAGGTCACCTCACGCGCCCTGCGCCACCCCGTCGCCTCGCAGATCGTCCCCGACCTGCTGGCCGAGGCGGCCCGCACCCCCGATCTCCAGGAGGCGCTCCAGCGCGCGCTGCGCGAGGGCCAGCAGGGCGCCTTCCGCGGAGTGCTCGACGCGGCCGCGGCGCGCGGTGAACTGAGGCCCGGCCTCGACCAGGACCTCGCCCTCGACCTCGTCTCCGGCCCGCTGTACTGGCGCACCGTCGTGGTCCGTACGAAGGTGGGGCGCGGCTACGCGGCGGCGCTCGCGAAAAGCGTCGCGGGAGCGCTGCGCGAGCTGTAGCCGCGAGAGCTGTAGCCGCGAGAGCCGCGGCGGGCCCGGTCCGCCGTGCTCAGCGCTCCGCCCCGACCAGCCGTGCCAGCCTCCGCCGTGCGACGACCGCCGCGCCCCGCAGGCCCGGCGCGACGCGCAGCGCCAGCGAGCCCGAGTGGGTCGCGTAGGGCTGGACGAGGACGAAGCCGTGCCGGCGGCTGGGCAGCGCGGTACGGCGCAGCAGCCCCCGGGAGCGCACCGCGCGGGCCGTCGTGCGGCGCGTCGTACCGTCCGCGAAGCCCAGCAGGAGCCACAGGTCCCACGAGCCGGTCTCCAGGTCGGCGAGGTTCACCCGCAGGTCCGCCGTCCACGTCCCCGGCCGCGGCCCCGGGGTGAGGGCGGCGGTCCTGCGCTGCACCGACCGGCGGCTGGAGCGGTGCGTGAACTCGGCCTGCACCCCCGTCGGCCGGGCCCGCGCGAGCCGCCCGTACAGGTCGTGCACCCGCAGCCGCAGCACGCCGCCGTGCGCCCGGGGGCGCAGCGCCGCGTCCACCGTCACCGGCAGGACCCGCACGGGACGGTCCAGCAGTTCGCCGAGCCGCACCCCGGGCAGGTCGCGCGCCCACACGGGGCGGCCCCCGGCGTCCTCGGCGTACGGCGGCAGCAGGCGCGAGGGGCGGGACACCAGATCGCGCAGCCGTTCCAGGTCGCGCGGGGCGTCCGAGGCGAGCACGACCCGCCCGGCGATCCGGCCCGGGGCGGGGGCCGCCGCGAAGTCCCCGGCGTCGAAGCCCGCCAGATAGGCGCGGCTGAGCCGCCACCACTCCCTTTGGTACGCCTCGCCGCGCTGCGGCAGTTCGCGCAGGTACATCCGCAGCCCGCGCTCCAGGAAGGTGGCGCGCGCGGCCCGCAGGAGTCCGGGCTCCCCGGCCTCCTCGAAGGTCAGGACGGCCTGGCGGTGGGCCTCGATCCGGGCGTGCCAGTTGGCGACGTCGGAGCGGTCCAGGGACAGCGAGGGACGTTCCGCCGTGCGCCGCACCTGCCACACGTAGACCGGCTCGGTGATGAGCGCGACGCGCGGCCGGGCGGCGAGGACCCGCGCGCCGAACACGAAGTCCTCGTACACGAAGCGGCCCTCGGGGAAGCGGATGCCGTGCGCGCGCAGGAACCTCGTGCGGTACAGCTTGTTGACGCACAAGGTGTCCTGCGCCAGTCGCGGCAGGTCCTTTGGGCTCTCGACGAGCGCGGGCCGCTCGTACAGGCGCGGCTGCCACGGCGTCTCCCGGCCGTCGGGCAGTTCGCGGCGCACGCACAGACCGGCCGTGACCTCGCTCCCGTGCTCCCCGGCCGCTTTCAGGAGGGCGTCGAGCGCCCCGGGCGGCAGCAGGTCGTCGCTGTCCAGGAACATGACGTACGGGGCGGTCGAGAGGGCCAGGCCCTCGTTGCGCGGGGTGCCGCAGCCGCCGCTGTTCGTGGAGCGCCGCACGACGCGCAGCCGGGGCTCGTCGGCGGTCAGCGCGGCGAGGACCTCCGTGCTGCCGTCCGAGGAGCAGTCGTCCACCGCGATGACCTCGCGCACCCCCGGGCCCTGCGCCAGCGCCGAGCGCACCGCGTCCGCGATGTGCGGGGCGTCGTTGTAACCGATCACGACGATGTCGGCCTGTGCGGAGAAGGGGGTCATCCGCGCTCACCGCCCCCGCCGGAGACCCGCGCCAGGACCTCGCCGGTCTCCCGGCTCCAGTCCACCACCACGGCCTCCGCGGGCAGCCGTTGCCAGCGCGACAGCAGCAGCCAGCGCACGTGGTAGCGGCGCACGATCGCGGCGCGCCGCGCGGCGTCCGCCCTCCCCGACACGTAGGCGCGCGCCGCCCGCCAGCGCGCCGCGCGGTCCCGCTCCGCGAGGGCCGGGTCGGACCACACCGGGGCGGCCATGTCCACGCCGAAGCCCGGCAGGCTGCGGGTCGCCATCCGCTGGACCGTCAGCAGCGGCTCGCCCGGCCGCACGTGCTCCGCCGCCCACGCGTACGAGGGCCAGTCCGGCGGCCGGGCGCCGCCCTTCGGCAGGGCCGAGGCCGGCAGCACCGCCCCGGCCTGCGCGAACAGGAACCCGAGGCACACCGCGAGGGCCGCCGCCGCGCCGTACGCCGTGCGCCACCACCGCCGGGGCCGGGACGAGGTCAGCTCCAGCGCCGCCGCCACCTGGGGCACCACCACCGTCATCCCGAGGATGCGGCCGTACGTGAAGTGCCCGCTCGCCCCGCCGTAGCAGGCGACCACGAGGAAGACGAGGAACATCCAGGCGAGCGGGTCGCGCCGGTCCCGGCGCAGCCGCAGCGCGAGCGCGGGCAGCCCGACGAGGGCCACGAGCCAGTACCGGCCCACGAGGTCCCGGTACAGCGGACGGTGCGTCGGGTCGAGGACGTCCGAGGCCGAGCCCAGCGAGAACACCCCGAAGTACGGCCACACCGCGCCCGCCACCACGGCGGCGAGCGGGACGAGGGCCCAGCCCGCCGCCGCCCGCCACGTCCAGCCGCGCCACCGGGTCAGCACCAGGACCGCGACCCCGGCGACCGCCGCGACCGCGCTGATCGCGTGGATCAGCAGGATCAGCCCGCACAGGAGACCGAGCCCCGCCTTCGCCCACGCCGTGGCCGGGTACTCGCGCTCCGGCGAGGTCAGCCGCGCGGCCACCGCCCACGCGGCCAGCGCCAGGCCCATCGCGAAGGTGCTCGGGTAGCCGACCACGCTGACCAGCGACAACAGCCCGAGGAAGCCGCTCCACCGCAGCGGGTCGGTGCCCCACAGCGTCACCAGGAACACCAGGGCGAGCACGGGCGCCCACGGCCGGCGGCTGAACTGCTTCACGAAGGCGTTCAGGCCCAGCAGCAGCACCAGCAGGTTGACCGGCGCCGCGAGCCGGAAGACCGTCCAGCCGTCGGAGCCGGTGGCCTTCGCGAACAGCGCCTGCGCGAGGGCGTACGGCGAGTAGTACGGGCTGCCCGCGCCCGGCAGGTCCGCCATGGGGTGCGCGGGGTGGAACAGGCCGGCTTTGAGCCGTTCGACGACGGCCGCGTGCTGGCCCGCGTCGCAGCACACCGGGTGCGCCCACGCGGCGAGCGTGATCCCGATCCACAGCAGACCGCCGAACACGAAGTACGGCGTGGGACGCCAGCGCCCGAAGGGCCGCGTGCCGCTCGCCCCGGCGACCCGGGCCCGGCGCAGCGGCGGCGGCGCGGGGGCGGTACGGGCCGGGGCGGGGGAGGGGCCGAAC
The DNA here is from genome assembly GCF_042869355.1 of Streptomyces sp. NPDC007088. Taxonomy (NCBI): domain Bacteria; kingdom Bacillati; phylum Actinomycetota; class Actinomycetes; order Kitasatosporales; family Streptomycetaceae; genus Streptomyces; species Streptomyces sp. NPDC007088. Next base: position 20,937 of record NZ_JBIAFO010000029.1, on the reverse strand, counting down.
GTGCCGGCCGCCCCGCTCGCGGCCCCGGCCGCCCCGCTTCCGCCACCGGCCGCTCCCGCGCCCTCGGACCCGCCGGGCGTACCGCTCACGGAGTCCACGGAATCCACGGAGTCCTCTCGGTCGAGGTCACCGGCCGCGGGCGTCCCGGGGCCGGCGGTCCCCGCGGGCGGCTCCCACGGGTGGTTCCGCACGGAGCTCGTCTCCCCGCGGATACCGCCGTCAAGCGGTACCTCCCACTTTTACGCCTTTTGTCCGCCGACAGAGAGTGTTCGGCGCCCAAAAGCGTGGCCCCGGGCACGAGGGGCCGAGGGCGGGCCGAGCGCCGGGGGCGGGCCCGGGGGCGGCCGAGGACGTGCGCCGCCCCTGGGCGGCCGAGCGCGAGCCCGGGGCGGCTTCGCGCACGAGGGCGGGGCCACACCGCTGCGCGCGGTCCGGCCCCGCCCTCCCGTACCGGGTGACCCGGCCGGTGTCCGCCCTACTTCACCGCCCCCGCCATCACCCCCGACACGAACTGCCGCTGGAAGGCGAAGAACACGATCAGCGGGATCACCATCGACAGGAAGGCGCCCGGCGCGAGGATGTCCACGTTGTTGCCGAACTGGCGGACCTGCTGCTGGAGCGCCACGGTGATCGGCGGGCTGCCCGAGTCCGCGAAGATCAGCGCGATCAGCATGTCGTTCCACACCCACAGGAACTGGAAGATGCCGAGCGAGGCGATCGCGGGACCGGCCAGCGGCATCACGACCCGCGTGAACAGCCGCAGCTCCCCGGCCCCGTCCAGCCGCGCCGCCTCCAGCAGCTCGCGCGGGATCTCCGCGAAGAAGTTGCGCAGCAGGAACACCGCGAACGGCAGCCCGAAGGCGACGTGGAAGAGGATCACGCCGATCGTCGTCTCGAAGACGCCGATCGCCCCGAACAGCTTGGACACCGGCAGCAGCGCCACCTGCACCGGCACCACGAGCAGCCCCACGACCAGCAGGAACCACCAGTCGCGGCCCGGGAAGTCCATCCAGGCGAAGGCGTACCCGGCCAGCGAGCCGATGACCACGACGAGCAGCGTCGCGGGCACCGTGATCAGCACCGTCGACCACAGCGAGTGCGTGATGGTGCTGTCGTCCAGCAGCCGCGCGTAGTTGTCCACGGTCAGCTGGGCGGGTTTCGTGAACACCTGCCACCAGCCGCTCTCCCCGATGTCCGAGGGGGAGCGCAGCGAGGACAGCAGCAGACCCAGCGTCGGCACGAGCCAGAACACGGCGACGACCAGCAGGAACAGCCGCATCACCCCGCCCGCCGCGTAGCCCGCGAGCCGCGCCGCGAGCGGCCTCGTCGCCCGGACGGGACGAGGCGCCCCGTCCCCGGACGGCTTCGCGGCCGCCCCGCGCGGTTCCGGCACGGCCTCACCCGGAACGGTGGTCATCGCCTCGCCTCCTTGCGCAGCCTGCGGACATTGAGCAGCATCACCGGGACCACCAGGACGAACAGGAAGATCGAGATCGCGCTCGCCACGCCCGCGTCGCCGTCCACGAACGCCGTGTTGTACAGCTCCAGGGCCAGCACGTTGGCGTCGTCCCTGACCGCTCCCGGCGGCACCACGAAGACCAGATCGAAGATCTTCAGGACGTTGATCATGAGGGTGACCAGGACGACGCCGAGCACCGGCGCGAGCAGCGGCACCGTGACCCGCCGGAACACCTGCCACTCGTTGGCGCCGTCGACCCGGGCCGCCTCCAGCAGCTCCCTGGGCATCCCCGCGAGGCCCGCCCCGATCAGCACCATCGCGAAACCGGCCCACATCCAGATGTACGCGCCGATCACCGCCCAGGTCACGAGCGAGGGACCGAGCCAGTCGACCCCGTTGTACGGCTCGCGGAAGTTGTCCGCCGGGTAGCGCAGCAGCGCCCCGTCGGCGGCGGCCGGCAGCGTGAAGGTGCCGTCGGCGCGGGCCGTGGCCGAGGCCACGACCTTCCCGTCCCTGACCGCCTCGACCCTGATCCCGGCGTAGCCCAGCTCCTTCGGGTCGACGGTGTCCGGTTTCCCGCCGCCGCCCTTCGTGAAGTCCTGCCAGGCGGTGCCGGTGACCTTGCCCGGTTCGGGCGCGGCCCGCTTCGCGGGCGCCGCCTTGTCCGGCATGACGTCGGGCGCGACGCCGACCAGCGGCAGCGTCACCGGCGTACCGGCCCGCACCGGCCGCTTCGTCACGAAGCTCCCGCCCGGCCCCTTCTCCAGCGGCGACTCCGGCCCCGGATGGGCCTTGGGGAAGGCGGAGGAGGAGGCGAAGGTGTCGTGCACGGTGACCGCGACGGCGTTCGCGACGCCCCGGTCCGGGTCCTGCTCGTACACCAGCCGGAAGATGATCCCGGAGGCCAGCATCGAGATCGCCATCGGCATGAACACGAGCATCTTGAAGGCCGTGCCCCAGCGCACCCGTTCGGTCAGCACCGCGAAGACCAGCCCCAGCGCGGTCGCCACAGTCGGCGCCACCACGAGCCAGATCGCGTTGTTCCTGATCGCGGTGCGGATGTTCGCGTCGGTGAACATCTCGACGTAGTTGTCGAAGCCGACGAAGCCGTCGCCCGGCTTGTCGAAGAGGCTGCGCACCAGCGAGTACCCGATCGGGTAGACCACGAGCGCGCCCAGCAGCACCAGCGCGGGCAGCAGGAAGGCCACGGCCATCGAACGGCGGGTCCGCGTCACGCTCCGTACGGTGCCCGGACGGCTCCCGGCGCCCTTCCGGGACGAGGACGAGGACGGGGAAGGGGACGTCGGGGACGGCGGCGGGCCCGGGGGCGGCGTCTGCGCGACGCCCCCGGCGGTCGGGTCGGCCATCCCCTCAGTCCTTGTACGCCTTGGCCGCGTCGCTCTCCAGCCGCCGCTGGATCGCCGTCACGTTCTCCGGCTGCCCCAGGAAGTCCTGGAGCGCCTTCCACTCGCCCTTGCCGGGGGAACCGCCGAAGGCCTGCGGCATCTGGTCGGACATGTCGTAGCGGATGTCGTCGCCCGCCGCGATGAGCGACTTCGCGATGTCCCGCTGCACCGGGTCGGGGTACGCGCCGAAGTCCAGCGACTTGTTCGGGGAGACGAAGCCGCCGGTCCTCGCCCAGATCCCGGCCGCCTCCGGCGAGGCGAGATACGTCAGCAGGGCCTGTGCGCCCTTCGAGTCCTTGAGGGCGACCGCGGCGTCCCCGCCGACCACCGCCGGAGCCTTCCCGTCGCCGACCGCGGGGAAGGGGAACACCTTCGCGTCCGTGCCGATCTTCGCGTCGGTCTGCGCGATGTTGATGCCGACGAAGTCCGCCTCGAAGACCATGCCGGCCTTCGGCTGGTCACCGCCGGTGAAGGTCTGTGTGACCGAGGCGGGGAACTCCGTGCTGAGCGCCCCCTTCGCGCCGCCCGCGATCAGCTCCGGCTTCCCGAAGAGCTGCCCGAGCGTGGTCAGCGCCTCCTTGACGGAAGGGTCGGTCCACTTGATCTCGTGCCGGGCGAGCTGGTCGTACTTCTCGGGGCCGGCCTGCGAGAGGTAGACGTTCTCGAACCAGTCGGTCAGCGTCCAGCCGTCCGCGCCCGCCACCGACACCGGGGTGACCCCCGAGTCCGAGACGGTCCGCGCGGTCTTCAGGAAGTCCTCCCAGCTCTTCGGCTCGCTCGCCCCCGCGTTCTCGAAGACGGCCGTGTTGTACCAGACCAGCGACTTGTTGGCGGCCTTGAAGTAGACGCCGTACTGCGTCCCGCCGACCTTGCCGAGGTCCTGCCAGCCCTGCCCGTAGTTCTTCGCCAGCTCGGCCTTGGCCGCCGCGCCCACCGGCTTGGCCCACTTGCGGTCCACGGCCTGCTCGATCGCCCCGACCTGCGGCAGCATCCCGACGTCCGGGGGCTCCCCGCCCGCGATCTTAGACTCCAGGAAACCGATCACCGGGTCCTGCGCCGGTACGTACTCGGTCTTCGCCCCGGTCCGCTTCTCGAAGTCGGCCAGCACCTTGAGGAACGCCTTGCGCTCCTCGCCGCTCCACACGGCGGCGACCTTGACGGTCTGCCCTTTCAGGTCCGGCAGCTTCGGCCCGGCGGCCGCGGGCTTGGACTCGGGCTTGCCGTCCCCCTCGCCCCCGTCCTCGTCCCCACCGCAGGCGGTAAGCAGCAGAGCCCCCGCCGCCACCGCCACGATCGCGGACCTGCGTATCCGAAGAGTTGCGCGCATCATTGCCCCGTTCTCTTCAACTGCCGTCGTTCACAAGATCGTTCGGACACTGATCCTCGGATCAGAGAGGGGACCTCTGCCCCGTCGGGACGTGTCTACGCCTGCGCTCACCGGCCCGGCAAGGGAGCCACCACCGCCAAGTGCACCATCGTGATGCGGTCGTTACGTCGCGTAATCGCCAACAGGGTTGTGCGGGGCGGGCGTTGAGGGCGCGAGGAGGGCCTCGCGGCTCGCGTGGGGCAGCCGGGGCGGGGCGTGAGGGGGCCGGGCGCGAGGGCGTGCGGGGCGCGTCGGCCCGGGTCGCGGCGCGGTGAGCGGCCGTGGGCGGTGGGCCGGGCGGCGCTCAGATCAGCGGGGGCGGACCCTGTGCCCCGCTCGAACGCGCCGCCCGCTCCAGGGCGCTCGCGAGCAGAGCGAGGTCGGTCGGCCCGTTGCCCAGCTCCCGCACCGGCCGGCGGGCCGGGGGATCGCCCATGCGCTCCCACTCCAGCGGCAGCACGGTGGGCCGCAAGGTCGCCGTACGCGGTATGCGCCCGGTGACCCGGCCGCCCTGGAACGGCAGCGCCGCCCCGTCCGGGGTGTGCAGCCTGCCCCGGCCCGGCGCCGGGTCCTCGGGCGCGGTGGACGGCGCGTCCAGCGTGATCCGCAGCCCCGCCCCGCGCGCCAGCTCGGTCACGGCGACCCGTTCGGTCCGGGTGGCGGCGGCCACCAGATGCACCCCGAGCCGCGCCCCCTCACGCGCCACCGCCTCCAGCGCCCGCACGACGGAACCCGCCGCGGGCCGGGCCGTGGAGCCGAGCGGTGGATCGAGCAGCGCGTCGAGATCGTCCACGACGACGACGAGCCGGGGCAGCGACTCGTCCTCAGCCGCCTGCGAGGCCGCCTGCGCACCGGGCTGTCGCGTACGGGAGTTCGGCCGCAGGCGCAGGGTCCGGCTGGGCGGCGCGTCCAGATCCCCGTCCGCGGACCGCTCCGCGCGCGGAGCGCCGGGCTGCGACGGGACGGACTCCCCGTGCGAGGAGCGCGGCCGGGCCCGCTCCCCGTACGGGGGCTCCGCGGCGCCGCGCCCGGCCTCCGCGTGCCCGCCGGAGCGCGCCACCGGGGCGTCCGCCGGATGCGGGGCGGGGGCCTCCCGCCGCGCGCCTTCCCGTTCCTGGCGTACGGCGTCGGGGCGCGGGTGCTGCCCCCACGCCGCTTCCCGCGAACGGGCCGATCGCTCGGACCGCGCCTCGGACACGTCCCGCCCGCCCTGGGCGGCCGGCCCGTCCCAAGGGGCGCGGACCGCGCGGCCGGAGTCCCGCGGGTCCCTTGCCCGCCGCGTCTCCCGGGCCTCGTACGCCTCGCCCGGACCACGCGTCTCCCCGCGCTCGCGTACGTCCGTGCGGAGCGTGCCGTCCCGCTGCGGGGGTACCTCACCGTCGCCGTAGTCGCCGTACCCGAGGCGCCGCTGCGTGCGCGTGGCGGCGCCCCGCCCGTACGCCCCGGTCCTGATCTCCTCGGCGAGCGCCGCCTCCGGCGGCAGGTCGGCGCGGGTCTCACGGCGCCGCTCGCCCTGCGCGGGCGACTCCCGGCGGCGCGCGGAGGCGGCACCGGCGATGCCCCGGCCGTGGGTCTGCGCCTCGGAACCGCCGGCCGGGGGCGGGCCGGCGAGCCGGTCGCCGAGCCCGCCGCCCGCCGGGGAACCGGGGCGCGTGAGAGCGTGCCGGCCGAGGAAGTCGGTGCCTTCGAGCAGGCGCGCCCGCCGCTTCAGCTCGGCGGTCAGCGACTGCGCGAACTCCCGCATCCGCACCGGGTCCTGGGCGACGAGATGGGTGGAGACGTGCGGCAGGTCGAGACAGACACCGAGCCCCTCGCCGGGCTGCGCCGGGGCGCCGCCGCCGTCGATCAGCACGAGCCCGAGCCGGTCCGGCCGCTCCCCGGCGGCCAGCGAGGCCGACACGGAACGCAGCAGTTCGGTGCGGCCGCTGCCGGGCGGGCCCTCCACGAGCAGATGCGGACCGTGCGGACCGTCCAGATCGACGGTCGCGGGACCGTGCGGCCCCGCCCCCAGCACCGCGAGCGCCCGGCCGCCGCGGGCCGCGGCCTCGTCGGCCGCCGCCGCCCAACGGGCCAGCAGCGAGGCGGGCGTGGCCCGCGCGAGCCCCAGTTCGTCGAGGAGCCGCGCGGCCTGCGGCAGCGGGGCGGCGAGCGCGCCCCGCGGGTCCCCGGGGGCGGTGTCGGTGCGCAGCGGGGCGAGCGCGCGGGCGAAGCGCTCCGCCCAGGCCGCCGACACCCCGTCCGCCGTCCCCACCGTGCCCGAGCCCACGGGCGTCCCGCCCACCGTGCGCAGCAGGTGCAGCCCGGTGGCCACCTCCCCGCTCAGCAGCGCGACGGCCCCGCACTCCCGGAAGGCGGGCAGCCGCGCGCAGGCCGTCTCGAAGGTGTCGGCCACGGGCGAGGCGGCCGTCGCCGCGGGCGTCTCGACCAGGCACAGCAGGTGCACCCCGGCGGCGGGCCCCTCGCTCGCGCACCAGGCCGCCGCCTCGCGCAGCGCCGGGGTGCCCGGGTCCCCGTCCAGGACGACCACGGTGTGCGGGGCCCGCGCCGCGTCGTGCGGACGGCGCCGCACCTCCTCGAACCGTGCCCGCGCCTGCTCCCGGTCGTAGGCCACGAGGACCCGGCAGTCCTGGCCCCGGGTCGGCCGGGCCTGCGGCAGCCAGCCGAGCCAGGACCAGTCCGCGGTACGCCCGGCGACCGGCCACCGCTCGTCGGCGCTGACCAGGACGATCTCCAGCAGGTCGGGGGAGTGCAGCGCGGCGAGCTGGGCGAGCACCGAGCGGGCCAGCCCGAGCAGCCGCTCACGCGGACCGGCCAGCCCCAGCGCCCCCGCCTCGCGCGGGCTCACGGTCACCGGGACGGTCAGCGTCACCCCGTCCGGGCCCGTGCGGTCGGCCGTGCCGACGCGGACCACGAGGCTCTCCGGATGGCCGGGGCCGCGCTCCCACAGGCGGGTCCCCGGGCCCAGCGCGGTGAGCAGCAGCGCGGCCGGATCGGGCCAGGGATCGGTGGCGCCCGCCCGGACCCGGCCGGCCGCGAAGGTGGCGGGGACCCGGCCGGCACCGCTTCCCGCACCGCCCTCCGGCAGCCCCGGGAGCGTGTCGGGCACCTCCTCCCCGGCCCGGCCGCCGAACCGCCGCGTCCACTTCGACAGCCCGCGCCTGCGCCCGCCGCGCGCCTCCTCGGCGGGGGCGGGTGGCGGGACGTGCGACCCCGGTTCGTCCGCGTACGGCTGCGCGTACCCGGCGCCCTCGCCCGCCGTGTCCAAGGTTCCCGGAGACGCCGGGAGGCCGCCGGGGGCGGCCGGGCCGCTCCCGGCCCCCCCGGCTTCCCCGGTCTCCGCGAGGGCCGGGCGGTCCGTACCCCGCGCCGGGGTGGCCGGCTCGGCCGGCGGACCGTCGGCGATCCGCACCCGGACGTGCCCCTCGCCGTCCGGCGTCGTCGCGGCCGACGGGAGCGCGGCACCCGGCACCACGCGCAGCACCGATTCGCCGACCCGCAGCAGAGAGCCCCATGAAAGCGGGACGGGCTCCGGCCCGACCCGCCGCCCGTCGAGCGTGGTGCCGTTGGTCGAGCCGAGGTCGGCGACCCGGACCCGGCCCGTGCCGTCGACCGTCACCGCGCAGTGCGTACGGGAGACGTCGGGGTCGTCGAGGGTGATGTCCGCGCCCGCCGAGCGGCCGAGGCTGATCTCGCCCCCGTGCAGCAGATGGACGCCGCCCGCGTCGGGCCCGGACAGGACGTGCAGCTGCGGGGTCGAGCCGTCCGGGGCCGGTCCGGGGGGCACCGGGGCACCCAGGGACAGCACCGCCCCGTCCACCAGCGGGGGCTCACCGAGGACCGCGCGCTGGGCGTCGAGCCGCTGCCCGCCCGCGTAGAGCACGGCGGGGCCCTCACCGGCCTGCGCCGCGCTCGCGAGCCCGGCCGCGACGGCGGACAGCGTCGTACCGGCGGGGGCGGTGACCAGAACGTCGCAGGTGCGCGCGGGATGGCCGCCGCGCGGCCCGAGGAGGGTCAGCCGAATCTGCATCGCGGTCAGCGGTCCCTTCTGTGCGGGCGCCCGGCAGCGGAAACCGGTGGCTCCCCCGCCGCGCACGGGCACGTCGGCCTGTACGACAGGCATCCTCGCACTTGCCACCGACAACACGCCCGTCACCTGACGTCAATTGATCTTGATTGGTCGGCTCCGGTCGGAAAAGTTCCTGCTCGAACGATGCCGGTCGCCGTGCGAGCTTCCTCACGGAGTCCGGCGGGGCCGGCGGAGTCGCGAGGGAACGCGCGCCCGGCGCGGCGGCGGCCCTTCCGCCCCCGGAGCGGGGGGCTGCCCGGCCGCCGGGTCCCCGGGCCACCGGGTCCGCGGGCCGCCGGGCCGCCGGGCCGCCGGGCCGGGGCCGTCCGCTCGCGCGGTCGCGGGACCGCCCCCGCCGCCCCTTCGTGGCATCGCAGAAAAGACGGCGGAACGGTCGGAATGCGGCACCTAAGAAATGTAACTCCCTAAATACTACTTGTTCAATGTTTTCTTGTTTCGGTTAACGCAATTGAAGGGAGGGAATGCAGGGAGTGGGGAGAGCCAGGAAGAAGATGCACAGTTCATGGTTCCGGTGTCGCTATCCGGAATGATAAACGTCCCGCATCCACCTCGGCGGCGTAGGGGTCCGTACGGCGAGAGCGACTGCCGTCGTACGGGCGATGCACTCCGATCACGGTCCGGGACGACCCGGCAGGGCACCGCACCACGCAGTGAACACCAGGAGGCACCATGGCCACACCGCCCCCACCCACCACTACGACGGCCGCCGAGGCGCAGCCGCAGGTCCCGGCTCAGGCCCAGGCTCCGGCGCGGGCCCAGGTCCCGGTGCAGGCCCAGGCCGCGCCGCAGGCCCAGCCACAGGCGGCGGGCGTCGGCGAGGGCGTCGTCCCCGGTCCGGGACCGGAATGCGTCCCCCCGTCCGACGAGCCGCCCGCGCGACCGTGCTCGTGCTGCCCGCCCGGCCCTCCCGGGCCGCGGGGGCCGTCCGGGCCCCAGGGGCAGCCCGGCCGCTCCGGGCAGGCGGGTCCCCCCGGACCCGCCGGACCCGCCGGGGGGACGGGGCCCGAGGGCCGGACCGGTCCTCCCGGACCGCAGGGCGAGTGCGGTCCGGAAGGGCCCCCCGGGCCGCAGGGCCCCCGTGGCGTCGAGGGGCCGGTGGGCCCGGAGGGGGCGCAGGGCCCCGAGGGCTCTCCCGGCGCGCCCGGACGGGACGGCAGGGACGGGCAGCCCGGCGCCGCCGGCCTGCCGGGAACCGACGGGCGGGAGGGACCGGCCGGACCGCGGGGACCGCAGGGCACCCAGGGCGACCCCGGACCGGCCGGCCCCGCCGGTCCCCGGGGGCCACGCGGTCCCCAGGGGGACCCGGGAGACCCGCCCTGCCGCGATGAGCTGCGGCAGCTCATCCGGGAAGCCCTCGCCGACCTCGGTCTCGGTACGGCCGCCTGACCCGCGCGCCGGCCGGGCGCCGTAGCGGAGGCCACCGGTACCGCGCGGCACCGACGGAGAGGAACGCCGGCCGCCTCGTGAGGGGCGACCGGCGTTCCCGAGTCGAGAGGCGAGAGGCGAGAGGCAGGGAGTCGGGCGGGCTCCCCGTATCCCGGCCACCGGCCGGCCGGTGGCCGTCTCCCGCGTGCGCGCCTTTCACCGGGAACGCGTCACCGTAGTTCCAGAACGGACCCGAAAAGGCCGCTTTCCGTTTTCCTTTCCTTCCGGCCGACGCGCGATTTCCGAGTCTGTTTCCTGTCGCTGTCGCTGTCGCTGTCGCTGTCGCTGTCGCTGTCGCTGTCGCCTTTGCCGGCTGTCCTCGTCCGTCGCCGACCTGCCCGGAGTGCGCGGGCGGTAAGAGAAGTGTGGCGCCGGGCCGGACGCGCTCCGGAACGCGCCGGTAATTCGCGGAACGCTCCGGGGCTCCCCGTAACGCTACGGGAATGCGCGAGACGCCCCGGCTCTCCGGGATGCCCCGGGGCTCCCCGGCGCGCTCAAGGGCCCGCCGGGCCCGCCGGCCCCGCCGGGCCCGCCGCCGGGGCACACGCGTCCGCGACCGGCGCGTCGAGGGCGGTCCCCGGTTCCGGACGGCACGCGGAGCCGGAGAACCGCACGTGCGCACTACAGTGGGCGGGACTGTCCGAAGCGGCGGACGCCCCTCCCGGGGGCGGCGGCCGTCCGAAGAGCGGCGGAGCCGGCGGCGGCCGGTGACGTGGCGCGCCAGATGATCAGGGAGCGCATGACGTGCGGCCGGTAGGCAGCAAGTACCTCCTGGAGGAGCCGCTGGGACGCGGCGCGACGGGCACCGTCTGGCGTGCGCGGCAGCGGGAGACGGCGGGCGCGGAGGCGTCCGTGCCGGGCGAGCCCGGCGAACTCGTCGCGATCAAGGTCCTCAAGGAGGAGCTCGCGAACGACGCGGACATCGTGATGCGCTTCCTGCGTGAGCGCTCGGTGCTGCTGCGGCTCACCCACCCCAACATCGTCCAGGTCCGCGACCTCGTCGTCGAAGGCGATCTGCTCGCCCTCGTGATGGACCTCGTCGAGGGCCCCGACCTGCACCGCTACCTGCGCGAGAACGGCCCGTTCAGCCCGGTCGCGGCGAGCCTGCTGACCGCGCAGATCGCCGACGCGCTCGCCGCCAGCCACGCCGACGGCGTCGTGCACCGCGACCTGAAGCCCGCGAACGTCCTGCTCAGGGACGACCCCGAGGGCGGGATGCACCCGCTGCTCACCGACTTCGGCATCGCCCGCCTCGCCGACTCCCCGGGCCTCACCCGCACCCACGAGTTCGTCGGTACCCCGGCCTACGTCGCGCCGGAGTCCGCCGAGGGCCGCCCGCAGACCTCCGCCGTCGACATCTACGGCGCCGGAATCCTGCTGTACGAGCTGCTGACCGGCCGCCCGCCCTTCCGCGGCGACTCCGCGCTGGAGGTGCTGCACCGCCACCTCAGCGAGGAACCGCAGCGCCCGCAGAACGTCCCGGAACCGCTGTGGACCGTCATGGAGCGCTGCCTCAGCAAGAACCCGGACCGCAGGCCCAGCGCGGAGAACCTGGCCCGCGCGCTGCGCACCGTCGCCGAGGGCGTCGGCGTGCACGCCAACTCGGCGCAGATCGCGGCGGCCGACGGGGTCGCGGCGCTGCTCGCCCCGGACCCCGACCCCGCCCCGGTCCCCGAGGTGCCGGGCGCGGCCGACCCGACCCAGGTCCTCCCGCACCACGCCGGCTCCTACGACCCGGCGGCCCCCACCGACGTCCTCCCGCGGACCGGCGAGCGCACGCCCGCCGGTCCGGACGCCGAGCCGACCTCCGTGCTGCCGGGCAACCAGGGCGCCGCCGACCCCACGGCCGTCCTGCCGCCCGTGCCGCCCGGCTCCGGCGACCCCGGGCAGCCGCACCCCTGGCAGAACCAGATGCGCGCGGCGCGCGACCGCAACGAGCAGACCTCGGTGCAGTACGTCGACCCGGAGCAGGATCCGCTGCGCCGCAGGCCGCAGCGCCGCCCCGCCCCGCCCCAGCAGCCGCAGAACCGGCCGGGCCCGCAGGGCTACGGCCACCCGCAGCAGCCCCAGCAGTACGGCGGGCAGCAGCAGCCCTACCCCCGGCAGCAGCCCTACCAGACGCCGCAGCCGCCCGAGTACGCCCCGCCGCCCGCGCGGCAGCAGCGTCCGCAGCCGCAGCAGCGCCAGGCGCCGCCCGCCGCCCCGCCGCCCGCGCGCCGCGAGCCGAGGCCGCCGCGCGAACCGCGCAGGCGCAGCGCCAACCCGATGCACATCCCCGGCCTCGGCTGCCTCAAGGGCTGCCTGTTCACCGTCGTGATCCTGTTCGTCGTGGGCTGGATCGTGTGGGAGGTCAGCCCGCTCCAGGACTGGATCGGCAGCGGCCGGGGCTACTGGGACCAGCTGACGACCTGGGTGTCGAAGGTGGGCGGCTGGATCAGCGACCTGACCGGCAACTGAGACGGGCCGCCCGTGCCGCCCGCCGCGACGGGCGGTGGGCGGCACGCGCGACGGCGGCCGAGCCGACAAGTCGACTTACTCCTGCCGTCACCCGCCGCGCAAAGCGGGAGAAACGCCCACGAAACGACGGGCCGGGGTGGCGTATGCGCCGATCCTGGACACAGGACCCCCCGGGACGCGCGTAACTTTGCGGTCCATCGCCACCTCACGCCCCGGGTCGCGCCGGGGCCCGACCTGTCGGAGCAGTTTTGGCACGCAAGATCGGCAGCCGGTACACCGCTCACCAGATCCTCGGGCGGGGCAGCGCCGGGACCGTGTGGCTGGGCGAGGGACCCGGGGGACCCGTCGCGATCAAGCTCCTGCGCGAGGACCTCGCCGCCGACGAGGAACTGGTCGGCCGCTTCGTCGGGGAACGCACCGCGCTGCTCGGCCTCGACCACCCGCACATCGTGTCGGTCCGCGACCTCGTCGTGGACGGCAACGACCTCGCCCTCGTCATGGACCTCGTACGCGGCACCGACCTGCGCACCCGGCTCGACCGTGAACGCCGTATGGCCCCCGAGGCCGCCGTCGCGATCGTCGCCGACATCGCCGACGGTCTCGCCCTCGCCCACAAGGCCGGGGTCGTGCACCGCGACGTCAAGCCGGAGAACATCCTGCTCGACATGGAGGGCCCGCTCGGTCCGGGCGGCGCGCACCCCGCGCTGCTCACCGACTTCGGCGTCGCGAAGCTCATCGACTCGCCGCGCCGCACCCGCGCCACCAAGATCATCGGGACGCCGGACTACCTGGCCCCCGAGATCGTCGAGGGCCTGCCGCCGCGCGCCGCCGTCGACATCTACGCCCTCGCGACCGTGCTGTACGAGCTGCTGGCCGGCTTCACGCCGTTCGGCGGCGGCCACCCCGGCGCGATCCTGCGGCGGCACGTCACCGAGACCGTCGTCCCGCTGCCCGGCATCCCCGAGGAGCTGTGGCAGCTCCTCCTCCAGTGCCTGGCCAAGGCCCCCGCCTCCCGGCTGCGCGCGAGCGAACTCGCCGAACGCCTGCGGGACCAGCTGCCGCTGCTGGCCGGCATCCCGCCGCTGGACGTCGACGAGCCGGACTCCGCCGAGGACGGCGCCCCCGCCCAGGGGCCGTACGAGCAGACCGGGCAGGAGCCCTCCGCCGAGCCCGAGCGGCCCCGGCGCGGAGCGGTACCGCTCGTGCCGCGCGCCACCGAGTCCGACTCGGGCCGCGACACCCACACCAGCATGCGGGTCCCCGGACCGGACGAACTCTCCGGCGGCCCGCGCGGCACGGCCCGCGCCCCGAGGGCCACCGGGGCACCCCGCCCCGGAGCGGCCCGCGCCCGCGCCGAGGCCGTCCGCCGGCGCCGGGTACGGGTGGGGGTGGGCGGACTGCTGCTGGCCGCGGTCCTCGGCGTCGGAGGCTGGTTCGCCTTCGGCGGGGGCGAGGACGGGGGATCTCCGCGGCCGGGGATCTCCGCGAGCCCCTGACCAGCGCCCCGGGCCGTCGGCGGGGGGCCGCGGAAGGCTCGCACGGGCTCCCCGCCGCGACCCGTTACCCTGATAGACGTGGCAGTCGTCGATGTATCCGAAGAGCTGAAGTCCCTCTCCTCGACCATGGAGTCGATCGAGGCCGTCCTCGACCTCGACAAGATGAGGGGGGAGATCGCCTCTCTGGAGGAGCAGGCGGCCGCTCCCTCCCTGTGGGACGACCCCGATGCGGCCCAGAAGATCACCAGCAAGCTCTCGCACCTGCAGGCCGAGGTCCGCAAGGCGGAGACGCTGCGCGGCCGTATCGACGACCTGAGCGTGCTGTTCGAGCTCGCCGAGGACGAGGACGACCCGGACGCCCGCGCCGAGGCGGAGAACGAGCTGACCTCGGTCCGCAAGGCGCTGGACGAGATGGAGGTCCGGACCCTGCTCTCGGGCGAGTACGACTCGCGTGAGGCGGTCGTCACGATCCGCGCCGAGGCCGGCGGGGTCGACGCCTCCGACTTCGCCGAGAAGCTCCAGCGCATGTACCTGCGCTGGGCGGAGCGCCTCGGCTACAAGACGGAGCTGTACGAGACCTCGTACGCGGAGGAGGCCGGCATCAAGTCGACGACTTTCGCCGTGCACGTCCCGTACGCCTACGGCACGCTCTCCGTCGAGCAGGGCACGCACCGCCTGGTGCGCATCTCCCCCTTCGACAACCAGGGCCGGCGCCAGACCTCCTTCGCGGGCGTCGAGGTGCTCCCCGTGGTCGAGCAGACCGACCACATCGAGATCGACGAGTCCGAGCTGCGCGTCGACGTGTACCGCTCCTCGGGCCCCGGCGGCCAGGGCGTCAACACGACCGACTCCGCGGTGCGGCTGACCCACCTGCCCACCGGCATCGTCGTGTCCTGCCAGAACGAGCGCTCGCAGATCCAGAACAAGGCCAGCGCGATGAACGTGCTCCAGGCCAAGCTGCTGGAGCGGCGCCGCCAGGAGGAGCAGGCCAGGATGGACGCCCTCAAGGGCGACGGCGGCAACTCCTGGGGCAACCAGATGCGTTCCTACGTCCTGCACCCGTACCAGATGGTCAAGGACCTGCGTACGGACCACGAGGTCGGCAACCCGGAGGCCGTGTTCAACGGCGAGATCGACGGCTTCCTGGAGGCCGGCATCCGCTGGCGCAAGCAGCAGGAGCAGCAGGCCGCCTGAGCTTCCCCGCGAGGCTTCCGCGCACCCTCCGGCACCGTCCCCGCGGCGGACGCCCGCGCACCGGCCGGCCCGGTCCTCCGCGAGCCGTGTCCGTACCTTTGTCGACAAGGCAACTGCCCGTCATGGCTGGGCAGTTGCCTTCTCGTCGTGCCCTTCGCCGGATGGCGGGGGCGTACACAATCTCTTGACATGGCCAAGTGCCGCAATCCGGTCAATAGCCCCGCAACGCGCTTGACGCGCCCATGCGGAGACCGCAAGGCTGGCGCGCGGCATGCGTGTTTCTGGGGCGTGTGTGAACGGGGGAGCGGTCCAGAGCCCCCGGTGTCCACGGCCCTCTGCACCGCCGCACCCGACCTTTCAGCTACTGGGGGTAGCACGCTCATGACGAAGAAGATGCGGGTCCGCGTGGCGCGAATCGCGGCCGGCGCCGTGATCGCCGCCGGCGCCTCGCTCACCGCCGCCGGGGCCGCACAGGCTCTGGAGTTCTCCTCTCCCGCGCCGTCCACCAGCGCGGACGACCCGTCCGACCCGGGCACCGAGCCGACCGAGCCGGGCGGGGACGACCCCACGGAGATCCCGGGTACCGACCCGACCGACCCGGGTACCGACCCGACCGACCCCGGCACCGACCCCACGGACCCCGGCACGGACCCGACCGACCCGGGTACCGACCCGACCGACCCGGGTACCGACCCGACCGACCCGGGCACGGACCCGACCGGCCCCGGCACGGAGCCGACGGACCCGGGCACGGACCCGACCGGCCCCGGTACCGAGCCCACCGACCCCGGCACGGAGCCGACCGACCCGGGCACGGACCCCTCCGGCCCCGGCACGGAGCCGTCCGGCCCGGGAACGGACCCGAGCGAGCCCGGCACCACCGACCCCTCCGGCAACCCCTCGCTGCCCGCCCAGGGCGGTAGCGGGAGCACCCCGGGCGCGGGCGGCCAGGACGACGTCTCCGGCCCCGGCACCGACAACGCCGGTTCGCAGCCCGTCGAGCAGGGCGAGGTGAAGGACGAGCTGGCCGAGACCGGTTCGGGCGACACCACCTTCCTGATCCTCGGTGCCGCCACGATGATCGCGGGCGGCGTCGGCTTCCGCTTCCTGCCGCGCCTCGCGGGCAACCGCACCGCCGCCTGACCCCGGGCCGCGCGGGAGTACGCACCACGAGGGAGGGGCCCGGGGCCCCCCGGCCCCGGGGGGCGGGCCCCCCCCCCCGCGGGGGGGGGGGCCCCCGGGCCCCCCCCCGGGGCCCCCCCCCCCCCGCCCCCCCCCCGGCGCCGGGCCCCCCCCCCCCCCCCGCCCGGGCCCCCCCCCCCCGGCCCCGGGCCCCCGGGCCCCTCCCTCAGGTCGTCGGCGGCCACGCGGCCGCCCTCGTGGCGCCGCCGGCCCCGCTCAGCCCGCCCGGTGGGCCAGCAGCGCCACCACCGCCACCAGGACCACCAGTACGGCCAGCAGCGCCGCCGGGCTCAGCCCGCCCAGCGGTCCGTCCTGCTGAAGCCGCTCCCGGCTCGCGCGGCACACCGGGCACCTGCCCTCGCTCACCGGCCCCGCGCAGTTCGCGCACACCAGTCGGTCGTAGGTCATGCGCACCATCCTCCCGCGGCACACCGCGTCAGACGCCGGGGAATCCCGGACGTTCCCCTCTCCACTGTGCCAGCTCCCCGGGCGTTAGGCGCGCCCCGGCCCCGGCCGTGCGCCCCGGCCGCGGTCCGCGCACGGTTTCGGACGCCCGCTTTGCCCCTGAAGATGCCCGTGTTTACCGAAAGCCCCCCGCCGGCGCGGGGCCGTCGCCTGCGCGTCCTACCCCGGTTCGCGTATGGTCACGCACACCTACCCCCAGCCAGCGATCCGTGGTGCATTCGTGATCCGATTCGACAACGTCTCCAAGACCTACCCCAGGCAGAACCGGCCGGCGCTCAGGGATGTCTCCCTGGAGGTCGAGCGCGGCGAATTCGTCTTCCTGGTGGGGTCCTCCGGTTCCGGCAAGTCCACCTTCCTGCGGCTGCTGCTGCGCGAGGAGCGCGCGAGCCACGGACAGGTGCACGTCCTCGGCAAGGACCTCGCCCGGCTCTCCAACTGGAAGGTGCCGCAGATGCGGCGCCAGTTGGGCACGGTCTTCCAGGACTTCCGGCTGCTGCCCAACAAGACCGTCGCGCAGAACGTGGCCTTCGCCCAGGAGGTCATCGGCAAATCGCGCGGCGAGACCCGCAAGTCGGTGCCGCAGGTGCTCGACCTCGTGGGCCTCGGCGGCAAGGAGGACCGGATGCCGGGCGAGCTGTCCGGTGGTGAGCAGCAGCGCGTGGCCATCGCGCGGGCCTTCGTCAACCGGCCCAAACTGCTCATCGCCGACGAGCCCACCGGCAACCTGGACCCCCAGACCTCCGTCGGCATCATGAAGCTGCTGGACCGGATCAACCGGACCGGCACGACCGTCGTGATGGCCACCCATGACCAGCAGATCGTCGACCAGATGCGAAAGCGCGTCCTCGAACTGGAGACGGGCCGTCTGGTCCGCGACCAGTCGCGCGGCGTCTACGGCTATCAGCATTGAGCACGCGGCGCCACGGGGCAGGGCCGGCCGCCCCGCCGGCGCCCTGAGATCCTGAAAGGACGCCATGCGCGCCCAGTTCGTCCTGTCGGAGATCGGGGTCGGTCTCCGACGCAATCTCACGATGACCTTCGCGGTGGTCGTCTCCGTCGCCCTGTCCCTCGCCCTCTTCGGTGCCTCGCTGCTCATGAGCGATCAGGTCAACTCGATGAAGGGCTACTGGTACGACAAGGTCAACGTCACCGTCTTCCTGTGCAGCAAGACCGACGCGAAGGACCACGAGGCCTGCGCGAAGGGTGCCGTCACCCCTGAGCAGAAGTCCCAGATCCTCGCCGACCTCAAGAAGATGCCGGTCGTCGACACCGTCCAGCACGAGTCCGCCGACGAGGCGTACAAGCTGTACCAGAAGGAGTTCAGCCGCTCCCCGATCGCCTCCCAGCTGACCCCCGACCTCATGCAGGAGTCCTTCCGCGTCAAGCTCAAGGACCCGAAGGACTACGCCGTCGTCGCCTCCGCCTTCAAGGGGCGCGCGGGCGTGCAGTCGGTGCAGGACCAGCGCAGTATCCTCGACAACCTCTTCGGGCTGCTGGACGGGATGAACTGGGCCGCGCGGGCCCTCATGGCGCTGATGCTGGTCGTCGCGCTCATGCTGATCGTCAACACGGTCCGGGTCTCCGCGTTCAGCCGCAGGCGGGAGACCGGCATCATGCGCCTGGTCGGCGCCTCCGGCTTCTACATCCAGGCGCCGTTCATCATGGAGGCCGCGGTCGCCGGGCTCATCGGCGGGATCGTCGCCTGCGGGTTCCTGGTCGTGGGCCGCTTCCTCATCATCGACGGCGGCCTCAACCTCGCGGACAAGCTGAGCCTGATCGACTTCATCGGCTGGAACGCCGTCATCGAGAAGCTGCCCCTCGTCCTCGCCACGAGCATCGTGATGCCGGCCATCGCCGCGTTCTTCGCCCTGCGCAAGTACCTGAAGGTCTGAGGCACTTCCCGCCACGGGAAGCCCCCCGGCGCCGCACGGTCCGTCAACGACCGCGCGGCGCCGCTTCCTTGTACGCCCCGCGAGGCCCCCGTCGCGGACCGCGGCCCGCCCCGCGACGGCTTCCCCCACGCCCGGCCACGGTGTCCTAGACTCCCCGCCATGCCGGATTCCGACGCCTTTCCCCGAAGCCGGTCCACCCGTTCCGGCGGCCGCGGCGCCGCCCTGCCCCTGCTGTTCGCGGGCGTCCTCGCGGCCGGGGTCTGCGGCGGCTGGCCCCCGCAGACCGCCGTCGCGGGCCCCCCGGACCCGGAGGCCGCCGCGGCCCGGCCCGCCCGGCCGGCCCCGCCCACCGGGTCCCTGGAGGGCCGCGGGACGGACCCGGCCCCCGTGAGCCGGGGTGGCGCACGCTGGGACGCCGTCTACGACCCGGCGGGCTGGAGCGCGTACCGGCGCTCCCTGGAAGGCGCGTACACGGGGGTCGGCCTGTCCGTCGCCCACGACGCCGGGGGCGCCCTGCGCGTACGGCGCCTGCGAGGGGGCGGCCCCGCCGATCGGGCCGGACTGCGCGCGGGCGACCGCCTGCTCGCCGTGGCGGGCCGTACGACGGCGGGCCGGCCCGTCACCGAGGTCGTCGCCCTGCTGCGCGGCGGCCCCGGCGCGAGCCCCGGCTCCCCGGTCACCGTGCGCGTGGCGCGGGCCGGCCGCGAACACACCGTGCGACTGCGCCGCGCCACCGTCACGACACCCCCGGTGACCGTGCACCCGCTGGGGGCCGAGGCCGTACGCATCAAGGTCAGCGCCTTCACGAAGGGTTCGGGGGCCCGGCTGCGGGAGGCGGTCGCCGAGGTCCCGCACGGCACCGGTATCGCGCTCGACCTGCGGGGCAACCCCGGCGGACTGGTCACCGAGGCCGCCGACGCGGCGGGCGCCTTCCTGGACGGCGGACTCGTCGCCACGTACGAGGCGCACGGCGCCCAGCGGGCCCTCTACGCCGACCGCCCGGACCCGGGGGAGCCGGGCCCCGACGCCCGCAGACCCGTGGTCGCGCTCGTCGACGCGGGGACGATGAGCGCGGCCGAACTCCTCACCGGGGCGCTCCAGGACCGGGGCCGGGCCGTCGTCGTCGGCGAGAGGACCTTCGGCAAGGGCTCCGTGCAGCAACCGGAGCCGCTGCCGGACGGGGGCGCCGCCGAGCGCACCGTCGGCCACTGGCGCACCCCCGCGGGCCGCGACGTGGACGGCACCGGCCTCGTCCCGGACGTCCCCGGCGGCGACGAGCAGGCCCGTACGGTATTGAGTGGCCTCGGACACCCCTCGTAGTGCGAAAATGGACGGACCATGGCTAAGGAAAAAGGACGCAAGCTGGTCGCGCAGAACAAGAAGGCGCGCCACGACTACACCATCATCGACACCTACGAGTGCGGAATGGTGCTCAGCGGTACGGAGGTCAAGTCGCTGCGCCAGGGCAGGGCGTCCCTGGTGGACGGCTTCGTGCAGATCGACGGGCACGAGGCCTGGCTGCACAACGTGCACATCCCGGAGTACACGCAGGGCACCTGGACCAACCACTCGGCGCGTCGCCGCCGCAAGCTCCTGATGCACCGCGAGGAGATCGACAAGCTGGAGACGAAGTCCCAGGAGACGGGGCACACCATCGTCCCGCTCGCCCTGTACTTCAAGGACGGCCGCGCCAAGGTCGAGATCGCCCTCGCGAAGGGCAAGCGCGAGTTCGACAAGCGGCAGACCCTGCGCGAGAAGCAGGACACCCGCGAGGCCCAGCGCGCCATCTCGGCGGCCCGCCGCAAGCAGCGCGCGGCCTGAGCGGCACCGGTCCGCGCCCGCGGTGACGGTGGCGGTGGCGGTGGCGGACGGATCGGACCGGGCGCGCGGGAATGCGCTGGCCCCGGCCCGCGTTGTTCACGTACGATGGGCCACGCACCCTTGGAGGTGCGGGCGACCGGCGCCTTCCGGGGCGGCGGTCTTGACAACACCACATGGGGATGATCGGTTTCGACAGCGGATGTCGAAGCAGGGGAAGCGAGCCGAGGAAGCGGCAATGATCTCGTAAACCATATGTCGCAAAAAATAATCGCCAATACCAAGCGCGATTCCTCCGCCTTCGCCCTCGCTGCCTAATTAGCAGCTAAGCGAAGACTCTGCGGAGTGTCAGCCCGGGAGTGTTCCCGACCCGGATCCTGGCATCAGCTAGGGAACTAAACCACTAGACCCGGTCACGGGGCCTGGTGGGAAATCAAACAGTGACTGAGCCCGTCGGAGACTTGTCCGCGAGATCTCCGGGGCCGAGAAAAGCGAAGCGGACTGCGCTCGGAGAAGCCCTGGTTCCGCACCGTTGGACGCGGGTTCGATTCCCGCCATCTCCACCACCCCATGTAAAGCCGTGGGGGCCCCCCCCCAAAAGTTGGGGGGCCCCCCCGTTCTTTTTGTGTGGTGGGCACCACCAAGCGCGCCAAACCCCCCACCAACCCCCGGGGGAATGGGCGGACTTAG